>NZ_JBSFQL010000001.1:0-415254 GCF_053588675.1 Gordonia sp. NPDC003422 | reverse complement strand
CACCGGCATCACCCCGTGGGCTGCGAGATCGACTGACCAACCGCAAGAAAGAACTGGCTCTAGCACCGACTGGACCGGTTATCGGGGACCTGCCAGTGGGAGAACCCTGAACCGAGGGAGGCTGAATACAGGACGGTTACCGTTCCATCGGTGTTTGACCCGTTCCTCACTGGTGCGAAGACTGCGGGGCTTTTCGCTGATCTCAGGCCGGGCGCCGATTCGTTGGCCAAGATGTTCGGCACGATGGTAGCTGACCAGTCCCGTTGGCTTTCAGCAGCCTATGAAGCTCGCACGCGCAGAGAATTACGAGGAGATCTGGGAAGACGCAGATCTCGTCGGACCCACGCCTGACGAAGTTGAGCAATACGAATTGGACGCGGTAGAGCTCGACGACTCCAGTATGCCCGAAGGTCCTGAACGGTAAGCCTTGCGAGATGGCCCAGTGTCGGGTTCGCAAGGTGCTACTGAGCGAGTGTATCTCCCACGGCTGTGGATGTGGACAATGTCGATTACCCACACATCTTCTGTCAAGGCATTTCGCATGGCTGATGCCTACTCTGACGAGTCGTGGAACGCCTACCCTGCAGGTTCATCGCGAAATGGCTGCTGCGAAGATCCACTTGTTGGCCTCTTGTCGTCACGTCGTTACCGAAAAATCACTGAACTCTGCGGACCCGGCCCATACTCGTATGGTTGGGTAACCAAACTTTCGAACCACTTGTATTCACCACAGTTGCACCGTCTACGGTCATCGTGTAGACGCCGTCCTCGCTGAACTGAACCGAGACTTGATGCCAACTCTTGTCGAGTTCACCTTTGTCAACACTCAGTTGTGTGTCTGCAGGATAGTTGGTCGTTCTGTAGCCGCCAAATCCGTAATCAAACTGAATTGCAATGCCGGTCAAAGTGGCTCCGAGGCCGTTGCCGCTTAGGGTTGCAAGACCGATTCCGAAACCTCCTGGAGTTCCTTCATAATGCGAAATACCGCGAACACGACCATCAATACGGGCGCTGCATACAGGCGAACCACTCACCATTGCTAGTCCGGACCATTTCGTGCTCCACGTTTCCGTAGTGTCGTTTGTATCGAGTGTCACTGACGATCCACTGTCGGCGAAAGTGGATTCGATACCACCGAAGGCGCGCCAGTCGGAGAAGTCTGTGCGAGCAGATGGCACTACAGAATTATCGGTACTTTCCAGTATTTCGTCGACGGCCCTCTGTGTCCGAAAGTACACGGCGGCCCACTATACGAGGCTGATCACCAGGACTACGGCGATCACGACACCCGATGCGGCGATAATTCCCAGGAGAACCTTGTTGCTGTCGTTCTTCTTCGGAGCGAGTGTCGGTGGACTGGGTCCCAGCGCGGGTGGGGGCGTCCACCGATGAGGTTCGTTCTGGGTTGGCTGGTTCTGCTCGGAGCTCATGACGATCGCTCTTCGTGAAGCGTCCTCGTTCGGTCTACTCGCATCCTTTGGGGATCGGGGTGGCGATATCCGCGGCGGCGGCGTTCTCCAACCGTCACCTCTTGGTGCGACTCGCGAGCGAACTCTCGTGCATCAATGCGCAAAACAGACTCTTGTAAGCCATCTCGGCAACGCTGCCTGCGGAAAGCCCGATACCGATCCTTACACTGGTTGATAGCGTGTCGCTGGATGGAAGCTATTGCCTGTTCGAAGCCTCGGTGCCCAAGTCGGTGCCCCTGCCGCGGGGCGTCTGCGGGCCGTTCCTGGTAGAGACCCATGGCGCGTCCTTTGTGCGAGTTCTAAGTCCCCCCACTTCGCATCTGATCCTCGCAGAATGCGCGAACTGCTGGTACTCCCGAGCTATGGATTGGTACGAACGACCGACGGTCACGCGAATCACTCCAACTGGAACAAGCTGCAATCGTCAGATTCCGATCCGCGGATTCGCGATGTTCTCTGCGATCATGTCACGCAATGGACGGGTCGGCGCTGCGGTCGATCGACTCGATGATCTCGACCAGCTTGGTGACCTTGTCCATCGCGAACACCTGCGTTGGTCCCTGTGGAGCGTTGTCGATGAAGGGGTGGTCGAAGAGTTGGTCGGCCGACATCGCACCGTTACGGGTCAGATGGTCGATGACCAGTCCGATGAAGTCGATCTGGTCGGCGCTCGCGTTGGTGTCGTTGATGAACTCGGCGAACGCTGCATTGACTGCCTGCTGATCCAGTCCGACGAGGGATCGGATGAAGCGGCCGAGCCCACGGGACTCGTCGATGGCCTGTCGAAGGTCGTCCTCGGAGCCTGCGCCGCTGTGGATCAGCAGCTGCTGTAGCGACTCGATGTCCGCTTCGGTCAACGGCTTTCCGGTGCGCAGTTTCTGCAGGGCGAGGTTGTCGGGCTGGCGTCGCAAATAGTCGCGGACCTTGGCGGTGAAGCGTTCCTTGTCGGTGCCGGTCGCCATGTGCGGCATGTCGACCTCCGCGACGTCACCGGTCAGCGTGTCCTGGAAGTCGGTGTACACGACCGGCTGTTTGGTCTTCTCCAAGAGTGCGACGAGGGACCGGAGCTGTTTTCGCGCGTCCTCCAACATCTCCGGGGTGACATCGACCCACCACTCGTCCGACGCCACCTCGCGCAAGAGCTCTTCCTTGGCCTTGATCTTCGGGATGGTGAGCTGATCGAGCAGTCCATCCGCGATTGCTCGGACTCGTTCCTCCTGCCGACTGAGTGTCGTCTCGTCGGCCTCGATGACGGCGAGTTGGCCGCGAAGCACGATGAGGTCGAAGCGTTTCGCCATCTCGTCGGTGTCGCGGATCGTGGTCGGGAGGTCGGCGAGGTTGTCGACGATGTCGCGAATCTTCTGCTCGGTCAGCGACTCCCACTCGTCGCGTTCGCGATAGGTTTCGACCTGTCGGCGCTTGGGCCGGACGACGAAGTTGTCGAGGTTCATGCCCGCGACATGAGTGTGTAGGACATCGGTGATGTCCTCGCGCAGTTCGGCATTCGTGTGGGAACGGCTCAATGCCCACACCACGTCGGTGCGTGCGGTGAACAGCTGCTCCGACAACGACGCCGCCAACCGGCCCTCGGCGGCGGCCGGGTGGGCGTTGAAGAACTCGATGTTGGCGCACAGATCGAAGATGAAGAAGTCGGTCTTGTGCTGCCCGGGTCCATAAAGGTCCGGACGCAGGCGAGTGCCGCGGCCGACCATCTGCCAGAACTTGGTCTTGGACCGAACCGGTTTGAAGAACACCAGATTCACCACATCGGGCACGTCGACGCCGGTGTCGAGCATGTCCACCGAGATCGCGATGTGCGGGTCGGCCTCCGGCTGCGAGAAGCGGTCGATCAGATCCTGCCCATGTGAGACCGCATGGGTGATCACTGCCGCGAACGCGCCGTTGTACTGCGGATAGGCGTGATCGAAGCGCGCGGCGATGAAATCGGCGTGCTTCTGGTTCTTGGCGAAGATGATGGTCTTGCCGAGGCGGTCGCCGCCCGCCACACGGTGGCCACGCGTCATCAGGACTTTCAGCGCCTGATCGACGGTGTCGGTGTTGAACAGCCACTTGTTGACCGCCTCCGACGACACCTCATCGGGATACTCGTCCTCGTCGAGTTCGTCGCCCCAGTCCTCAGTCTCCCAACGCTTCTTCTCCTCCTCGGACAGGTCGTCGTACTTGATTCCCTGCCGCGGGAACGCGAGTGGAACCGTCACCGCGCGCGGCGGGACGAGATACTTGTCCCTGATGGCCTCGTCGAGGCCGTAATCATCGGTGGGAACGCCGGTTTCGAGGTCGAACAGGCGGTAGGTGTTGTAGTCGACCTCATCCTTCGGGGTAGCGGTGAGTCCCAGCAGGAGCGAATCGAAGTACTCGAAGATGCGGCGATACTTCTGATACACCGACCGGTGGGCCTCATCGATGATGACCAGGTCGAAGTGGCCCGGACCGAATCGTCTGCGGCCGTCGTCGAGGTCGTTGATCAGACCCATCATCGTCGGATACGTCGACACGTAGACGCGGCCGTCCGTGTTCTTCTCGGTGAGCAGATTGACGGGGGAGGCGTCGGGGAGGAAGGTCTTGAACGCGTTGACTGCCTGTTTGACGAGGGCTTTCCGGTCGGCGAGAAACAGGATGCGTTTGGCCCAGTTGGCGCGCATCAGCATGTCCGACAACGCGATCACCGTGCGGGTCTTGCCCGATCCGGTGGCCATCACCAGTAGCGCTGCCCGCTGGCGGTCGTCTTCGAAGTGTGCTGCGACGCGTCGGATGGCGCGCTGCTGATACGGGCGTTCGACGATAGCCGCGGGGATCTCGGCGTCGGCCAGAACCTTTCGTGACGTGCGACGCTGGATGGCCAGGGCGAGTTCGTCGCCGGTGTAGAAGCCGGCGACCTCGCGTGGCGGATAGGTGAGGTCGTCCCAGAGCCAGGTGTCGAAGCCGTTGGTGTAGAAGATGATCGGTCGTTGGCCGTGCATCTGTTCCAGGCAGTCGGCGTAGAGCTTCGCTTGATGCTTGCCGATTGTCGCGTCCTTCGACGTCCGCTTGGCTTCGACCACCGCGAGTGGTAGCCCGTCCGTTCCCCACAGGACGTAGTCGGCGAATCCGTTCTTGCCCTCGGGCATTCCGGTGACGGGGTATTCACGTACATTCGCTTGGTCGACGTCCCAACCGGCTTCGCGGAGGAGGAGGTCGATGATGTCGGACCGGGTGCGTGCCTCGTCGTAGTCGTGGGTGTCCGGAGTCGCGGCGGCCTTCTTTGCTGCCGCAACCTCCGCTTGCAGCCTCGCGATCAGCTCGTCCTGGGTCTGTTTGGCGGCGTCGGCCGCCTTGAGCTTCTCGTCGCGCGCCATCAATTGCGCGGCCAGATCCGCGCGTTGTGCGGCGGCTTGTTCGAGTTCTGCGTCTTTGCGTTCGAGTTCGGCGTTCAGCTTCTGTAGCTGCGCCATGGTTTTCGCAACGGCAGCGCCGCCACCCGGCTTGGGTAGTCGGTCGCGGTCGAGTTGTTGCTGCGGTGACGGCCTGGACGAATCCTGGCTGGCGTACTCGCGCGCCAGCCACGACAACACGTGAAACAGTTCCTCCACGATGCGGATGCCCGACTCGCGGCCGATCGGCTTGTCCTCGTGCACCGCATGGTTTCCCGCGCGGCGAATCAGGTCGAGCTTGGTGCGCACCGGGGGCGGCACGATGGAGCTGAACTGTGCGTCGTGGATGCGTGCGGATAGGTCGTCGCGGTAGGGGACGGTGAGGTTGTTGACCGTGTACAGCCATTTGACCGTGGCCTCGATGGTGCGTCGGGCGTAGAAGCAGGTCGACCGTGCGTCGAACAGCGCGTCACGTTCAGCGCTTTTCGCCGACGCGTAGATCGCGGGCCATTCGCCCTGCAGGAAATCGAAGTTGCCGGCCACCATGCCTCCTTTCACACCGTCATTGGAGCTCGGTACGAGTGAGGATATCGAGCAGCTCCCGATTGATGAACAATCGATCGCGCCCGGCGCGTACATCTTCCAACAGGTCGGCTTCGGCGAGCGCGTTCAGCCATTTCGTAGCGGTGGGACGCGACACGCCGCAGCGTTCGACGACGGTCGAGATGCGGCAATAGGGCTGCTCGAACAGAACAGCCATCAGCTCGATGTCGACGCTACCGCGCATGGATTCCCGTGCTCGTTGCGCGTACGTGTCCTGGAGTTCGCGGATCGCGGCGATCTTGTAGAGCGTGGATTCGGAGGAAAGTTCCACCCCCCGGAGCATGTACAGAAGCCATTCTTCCCACGCTTGCTCGGCGGTGACTGCCAGGAGTAGCCGGTAGTAGTCGGCCTTGGTGGCGATGATGTAGCGCGACAGGTAGAGGATCGGCGACTTGAGCAGCCCGGACTGCCTCAGGTACAAGATGTTCAAGATGCGTCCGGTTCGGCCGTTACCGTCAGCGAATGGATGAATCGCCTCGAATTGATAGTGGGCGACCGCCATCCGGATCAGTGGATCGAGTCCGTCGTCGGTGTGGATGTAGGTCTCCCACTCGCGGAACTTTTGCGCGACGACGTCTTGTCCCTCGGGTGGGCTGTAGGTGACTGCACCGGTCACTGGGTGCGCCAGGCGCGTGCCGGGGAGATCCCGTACTCGCATGTCGTGGCCTTTGATGGTGCTGCACACCGTGATCGCCGTGGCCGAGGTGATCGGGCGACGCAGCGTTTCGTCAAAGCCCACGTGCAGGGCGGTCCGGTACCTCAGGGCTTCGCGCGTCGTCTAGTCTGCGCCGTCGTCATCGTCGAGGAACTTGAACAGATCGTCGGTGGTGGTGACGATGTTCTCGATCTCCGAACTCGCCTGCGCCTCGATCAGCGGAATCGTGTTGATCAGAACTTTGGGGTTCGGAATGGAGTTCGCTGCTTGGTCGAGTCGGGCCAGTGATCGGTTCGCGGCGATGGCAGCCTTGAGGACGGATGCGGTCTCCAGATCCGTGGATGCGGGTGGCGGCGGAAGCGCGTTGTACGGCTTCTCCGGATTCCACCTGGTCACGGGCTCAAGCCTGACACGCGGCGGTGCGGCATGTAAAGATTTCCGTGAATTCTTTACATGTCGACCGGGATGTGTAAACAGTCTTTGCACGTCGCCCGCGTTCCGCGGAACGCTGCTCACCGGGCACCGATGCGTTGTCGGGGCATCAGCCGACCGTCGTTGCATTCGACGACCACGGTCAGCACATAGAGCGGTGCGCTGACGCCGGGCTGCCAGAACTCCTCGTAGTGCCCGTTCACGGTGCGGAGTTGGGTGGGCAGCACCGACAGTTCATCGAGCAGCGAGCCGAAGATGCCTGCGACATCGTTGAGCTGATTCGGCATGACCGCTCCCTCGATGGTCCGGTTTGCCGGAGTGACGATGCTGTATCGCGTGGGCACGCCGCGGTGCGGCGCAGACATGAAGTCCGACGCAGACAAGGTGCGCAGCAGCGCGGTCTTCTCCTCGTCGGAGCCGTCGAGCACGTACGCCTTACCGCTGATCCGTAGGATCACGCCGGTGTTCTCGTCGGCGAAAGCCCAGAGGTTGAAGCACACCTCGGGGCCGTTGGGGTGGTTGTTCGTCTCCATGTGTATCCGTTCCCTTCTCTGGCAAGTGCAAAGCCGGAGAACGTAACAAGGGGGTACGACAGAGTGTTGACCGGTCCGACGACCATCGCCGGGGAAGCCCGATGATTAAGAACCCCACGAACAAGAGTCGAGATCTCAGCAAAGATGACTACGTGCTCACCGGTACAGAAGCCGCCTCAGCTCTCGACGACGACTTCCGCGAAGCCATTGAAGGACTCCCCGAGTATGTCCGAGACCTCGTCCACTACTGGCAGCGTGACGACCGCGCATACGAGGAACTGCAGAGGGCGATTCGTGACGAGAACTACGCGAACGATCATCCCGAAGCCGGTGAACGTGCCGACATTATGAACGCGGTCATACACGAGCATCGGCTTGGTCGGCCAGTTCGGGTGTACCGCGGGGTGAGGGACACACGAAAAGCGTTCGGTGTCGTGAACGCAAACCTCGCGGGACTTGTTGGCCTGGTGATCGACCAGGAGGGGCTGTTCGCGACGACCGTGTATCTGGAGGTGGCGATCTCCGAGTTCACTCGCCCGTCCCATGGAGGTGGCGCAGCAGTGCTGCGCCTGACTCTTTCGGCAGGTCAACCTGCGTTCTGGGTCGCTGGCGCCGGTGATCCATCGATGGCATACCAAGGTGAGCTGCTCCTGCCCGCATTCGTTCAGCTCCGGATAGAGTCGGTCGACTGTTCGGGGCCAGTCCCCGTCATCGTCGCCTCCGTGGTGCCCTGATCACGATGGCTTTTTGCCCGCTCGTTACAGGCGCGCAACTGCAGGTGGGCTATCGTGGTGTCGTGAGCGTAGCCGCCAGGTTGTGGGATGACGAGGGCTTCACAGTCCCCGGTAAACCGGCACGCTCACCGCAAGTCGCTGGCGTGCTGCTGGGACGACTTCACCTGACCCGAGCCCCTCACGCTGAGCAGGTCGACGGCATCCGCGAATGGCTCGAACACAATCACCCGTCGAAGAGCCTGATCCGCAGTCTCGAACGTAACGGATTCGGCGAGCTCGTCTAGGCCTCCGCGCGCTGACATCGCTAATCGTCCCGTGGTGGTGACCGCCTCGATATTCGCTGGCCTGCCGTAAGCCGCGGACCTCACCTAAACTCGACATCGCTCGATGACGTCTCCAACCAGTGAGCAACCGCCAAGTAACGGGAGGACGAATCATCGCCATGGCGAGAGGCAATGCCGAGGAACCCGACGTCCCTTCTCAAGCTCAACTCAATCGAGTCGAGCAGATCCTCGCTGACGGTGGTCGAATCGGCGAACAGTTGGCACCTCTCGAACGGGTCGAGGACCCGGCGGCGTTTCTGTACGACGAGGACGGCCTTCCGGGCTGACGGCCACATGGGTAGTCGCCAGACTGCTGGCTCAATCGAAAAAGTCCTCGTCAACCTCGACGACGGTGAACACGTCCCGGGTCTGCACGCCGATGCCGTACTTGATCATCAACGCCGCCAATCGTTCTCCGTCGATCAGAATGATTCGCGTGCTGACACCGTTGGCGTACTCGCGGGCGCCAGGCGAGAAAGAGCTCGTAGTGATGAAGATTCCGCGGGACGCACCCATGCCGTGCAGCGCCCCGACGAACGCCTGGATGTCTGGGCGGCCAACGGTATTGCCTTGGCCGTACCGTTTCGCCTGAACATAGATCTGGTCCAGACCAAGCGCATCCTGATCGATTACGCCGTCGACGCCGCCATCACCCGTCCCGCCGAGCCTGGTTGCTTTCTGCTCAGTACCGCCGTATCCCATGGCGACAAGGAGTTTGAGGACGGCAGTCTCCAAGAAGTCTGGCGTGTGCTCACGAAGGCGCTTGATGAGGTCCGTCTTGACCTCGTCATGAAGGCGCGCAACGCCCTCGTTGATCTGCTCAAGGGGCTCGACCGTCGACTCGTGAAGCACGGTCAGCCGGGGCCGATCGGTCGGGGTCGACGGGGTGTACGCCTGATAAGCAGGAATCAGTTTGAGATCCGCGTCGCTGATATCGCCTGGGTGCTTGTCCAGGAAGGTGATTCCGTCGTCGGTGACCTGATACGTCGCGCGGCGAGGGCGGTCGACCAGCTCGGCCCGTAGAAGGTCTGACAGCGCCCAACCGCACCGCCCCTCAGCCCGGTTGCCGCCGGAGGCAACCTGCTCGCTCAACTGCTCCGGCGTCAATTGCATGTGGGCGAGGACATCGGCCACAAGCTCGCGACGCGATCTGGTCTTGCGGTCTGACATGACCTCCAGGATCGGACGCAGGAAGCCTTGCCAGACAGGGAGATCCGAGATCCGGTCACTTTGGCTCACAGCTCGCCCCGGAAGGCGCGGGACTGGAGAGAGGCGAAGAGCGCGTTTAGAGTGCGCTCTGAATCTCTCAACGCCCCGCTTTGTATGTCGATCGCGGAATACTGGTCGGCATAGCGATTTTGTTCGGCAATGCTGATGATCGGCAGATTGACGTCCTCGATCGCTCGATACGAGATCGCCGGCTGGCCCGACTGGCTCGCCCGGGAATTCAGCTTGGCGCCTGCGATCGCTGCCTCGAGATAGATGGGATTCATTTCTTTCAACGGCTTGACGATCAGCGCATTGTCGGTGACCCACGCCGGACGGATGGTCCGATGGACTGCGCCGCAGTTCGCACCTACGCGACCAATCACAATCGTGCCTGCCGGAACGTTTGAGGTGTCGTGGTATCCATTGACGCCATTTCCGCCGTAAACTGGTACGTCGCCAGCCTTCATGCGCTTTGCTGGCAGGAAAGATCCGCTTGAGGTCTTGAAAAGCTCGGACACTCGCTGCTGCTTCACCACGCAACGATTGAGGGCCGCAGCGAAGATACTGCGCTTTAACGCGTCGGTCTGACGAATGCTCGCAGATCTAAGCCGAAGCACGCGTTCGGCGCGGTCGATGATGGCTGCGATGCGGCGTTGTTCGGGCACGGGAGGTAGAGGAATTCTGATCTGTGCCACATGCTCGGGCCGCGCGCGCATCAGCGAACCACCCACTCCGGCGACTGTTTGCATGAGCTTGGCATGGAACTCGTTTCCGACGAGTACATGCTTGAGATAACGCGGATCCAGCTTGGATGACCTAAAGACCATCCATTCACTGGAAGCAATTTGACGACTTGCGCCGACATCGCCAACAATCCACGACCTTCGAATGTGGGGGACGATTCGTGAGAGCAGCACATCGCCTGGTTGAACAATCTGCTTTGCAGACCCAATGGCTGCCCCCGCGAGTATCTCTGGCGCACCGCGATCGTAAGCGGGGATGCTAAACAGCTCGAAGGTCTCGTCGGGGTGTTTCCGCGGGTCGATCGATCCGCGGCGCCTGACCATCGATTCCCCGAGTGCTTCAGTTGGCCAGGTCATTCGGCACCGCCGGCAAGCATCTGGCGCAACTCGGCCAGACCCGATTGGATATCCAACTCCAGCTTGTCCAACTCGTCCAGAATCTCCTCCGGTGCACGGTGTTCCACTTCCTCGTGGACGATCTCCTTGTACCGGTTGAGAGACAGGTCGTAGTCCTGCTCCTCGATGGCGTTGCGCGGAACGCAGAACGACTGCTCGGTGCGTTCGCGTTTCAGCTCGGCAGCGTCGCGCTCGGCCCAGCGGGCAAGGACGTCGGGAAGGTTGTTCTTGGCGTGTTCGTCGTCGGCGAGGGTGGCGAGCGGACCGAGCTTCGCGGCGTCGAGCAGCGGAGTTCGCTTGTCGTCCAACGAGTATCCGTCGGATTGGACGTCGTAGAACCAGACGTTGTCAGTGCCGCCGGAGTTGGTCTTGGTGAAGAACAGGATTGCCGTCGAGACACCTGCGTAGGGTTTGAACACGCCGGACGGGAGTTTCACGACCGCGTCGAGCTTGTGGTCGTCGACCAGCATCTTGCGAAGTGTCTTGTGCGCCTTGGACGATCCGAACAGCACGCCGTCGGGCACGATGACAGCGGCACGGCCGCCGGGTTTCAACAAACGCACGAAAAGCGCGAGGAACAGCAGCTCGGTCTTCTTGGTCTTGACGATCTGCTGGAGATCCTTCGCGGTGTTCTCGTAGTCGAGGCTGCCGGCGAACGGGGGATTGGCCAGCACCAGCGAGTAGGCACCAGCGTCTCCGGTGTTGGCCTCTGCCAGCGAGTCACGGTAGCGGATGTCGGGTTGCTCGACTCCGTGCAGGAGCATGTTCATCGAGCCGATGCGCAGCATGGTGTTGTCGAAGTCGAAGCCGTGGAACATGTCGTAGTGAAAGTGCTTGGCGCCCTTGCCGGAGTTGATCTCGCGCGCGTGATGGTCGCGCATGTATTCGGTTGCGGCGACCAGGAAGCCGCAGGTGCCCGACGCCGGGTCGACAATAGTGTCGCCGGGCTCAGGGGCCATCATCTCGACCATCAGCTTGATGATGTGGCGCGGCGTGCGGAACTGGCCGTTCTGGCCCGAGCTGGCGATCTTGGCGAGCATGTACTCGTACACGTCGCCCTTGGTGTCGAGGTCGCGCATCTCGATCTTGTCGAGCAGGTCGACCACCTTGGTCAGCATCCCCGGGTTGGGGATCGACAGCCGCGCATCCTTCATGAAGTGCGCGTAGGTGGAGTCCTCGTCGCGCATGGTGCGGATGAACGGGAAGACCTGCTCGTCGACCGTGCGGAACATCTCCTCCGGCGCGTAGTTCTTGAACTCCGACCAGCTCAGTTCGGTGCGCTCGACGGGGAAGGGGTTGTCGGTGATCGGCTTCTTGGTGACGTTGGCGCGGCTGAGGGCGAGCTGCTGCTCGTCGTCGAGGCGACGGATGAACAGCAGGTAGGTGATCTGCTCCATCACCTCCAGCGGATTGGATATGCCACCCGACCAGAACGCGTCCCAGACGGCGTCGACCTTGCTCTTCTGCTCTCCCGTGATCACTCTCGTGCGCTCCCAAAGTCGTGATGAACCCGAACCGAACCCTATAGGCACCGAGCCCACGGACTCCGCGCGTGTGGATAGATTTGTCGGCCGACGATTCTTGTCGTACCCCTCTGCGATAGTGGACACATGTTCGAACCGGGGCGGGACGCCAGCGAGGCCACACTGGCCGACGCGGGTGAAACCGACCTGGCCACAGCAGCTTCCATCCGACGCCCGCGACCTGGGCGCGCCTTGATGGCGTTCCAGCACGGTCTTGTGGCATACAACACTCAGGTTATATAGTGTGTTGACGTGGGAGATCGTACTGCTCGATGATGTCGACGAGTGGTTTTGCAGGCTTGCCGAGGTGGACTCTGACACCGCCGAGGCTGTGACGGGTGCGATTGACTTGCTCGAGCAAGTCGGCCCGACGCTGGGTCGGCCGGCGGTTGACAAGGTGAAGGGCTCGCGACACCACAACATGAAGGAACTGAGGCCTGCGGGGACCAGTGTTCGCATTCTCTTCATCTTTGACCCCGATAGGCAAGCTGTGCTGCTCGTGGCGGGCGACAAGGTGGGACAGTGGCAAGCGTGGTACGACAGGAACATTCCGATAGCAGATGAGCGATACGAGGAATGGTTGGACAGCCAATAGAGGGAGGTGGACAGTATGGCGCGTAGTTGGCGCGAGGTGCGCTCGGAGTTGATCTCGAATGGTCTCGTTGACGCGCAAAGGGCGCATGACGCGACCAAAGATATGCACGAAGCTGTTCGCGCATATCGTTTGGCAGATGTCCGCAAGGCGTATGGCGCGCGACAGCGTGACGTGGCATACACGATGGGCGTAAGTCAGGCCCGTGTGTCCAAGTTGGAGAACGGCGACCTGCAACACACCGAGCTTGGAACCTTGGAGTCCTACGTCACTGCGCTTGGCGGGCGACTACGGGTTGTGGCTGACTTCGGCGATAACTCGGTGACCCTTTCCTCCTGACGAGCTTCCAAAGCTCCGCGTGGGTGCGCCACGGGTCAGCTTCCGTTGATCCTGGTCGCTGGTTCGCTCCAATGCTGTTGTCTTGCTAGCCCTTCTAGGCTTGTCGTCGCTGCGCTCCTCGCGCCTCGGGGAGCGGACGAGGCAATCAAGACGGCGTCGACCTTGCTCTTCTGCTCTCCCGTGATCACTCTCGTGCGCTCCCAAAGTCGTGATGAACCCGAACCAAACTGTATAGGCACCCAGCCCACAGACTCCGCGCGTGTGGATAGATTTGTCGGCCGAGAAATCTTGTCGTACCCCTCTGCGATAGTGGACACATGTTCGAACCGGGGCGGGACACCAGCGAGGCCACACTGGCCGACGCGGGTGAAACCGACCTGGCCACAGCAGCTTCGGCATTCACCCGTATCGAGTTCGAGGTGATGGCCCGCAAAATCCTGGCCGCCTACCACCTAGGCCGCAAAGTGTTCGACCGCGTCCACGCCGCCGACTCCGATCGCTACCGCAAACGCATGCCCGACAAAGCCGCCCTGCGCGAAGTGGCGTTGCATTTCGCCGTGCCACCGGCCACCGCCGGACGGTGGATGACGCTGGGCGCTCTGTTGCAAGACCTCCCACAAGTACGGGCAGCGTTCCTGGCCGGGGACCTGTCCGAATCGCGGGCCTCGCTCGTGGCGCATGCGGTGTGCGGCGTGGATGCCGATCAACGCGGTGCGGCCGAAGAAGCCGCCCTCATCCTGGCCGCGGATGCGTCGACGAATGCGGTGCTGTCGGACAAACTCGATGAACTGATCATCGCGCTCGACCCCTTGGCGGCGGCAGAAGTCCGCGAGGAGTTCGCCGAACGCTACCAAGACGTCCGATTCGGCAAAGCCCCCTATGGACAGGTGTCGGTGTCGGCCACCCTCGGACTCGGCGATGCCCGCTACCTGCAATCCCGGATCACCGGGCTGATCAACCACTTCCTCTGCTCTGAGGACCCGCGCCTGCCCGGCCAACAACGCGCGGATGCGCTGGTCGCCATCACCCGCGGTCGCACCGAGTTGGAGTGCCAGTGCGGGTCAGACACCTGCGGCGCCCGCGCGAACCAGACACCGGACCCCGAACCAGAACCCGAACCGGACCCGGCTGACGACGCAGACGCAGACTCAGATGTCGATGCCGAGGTGGCGCCGACACCGGACGCTGCACCCGCGAAACCCTCCACGGCGCTGGTGCCGACCAAGGCTGCCGTCGTGGTGGTCACCGACGCGCCCACACTCGCCGGCCTGACCGGACAGATGGTGCCCTTCGTGCCCGGCTACGGCGTCATCGACCCCGCTCACGCCCGTGCACTCGCCGAGGATGCCACCTGGACCGGCATGTACCGCGAAAGCCAACGGTTCATGCATCGCAGCGACCCCACCGACCCCGACCCCGACGGGCGCATCACGATGCTGCGCGCCGGACGGTCGCGGAAGGCCGGCCGCATCCACGTACCCGCCCACCTCGGCGGCAACTCACAGACCGGCTCGGCGCTGGTCCGGGTGCTCTCCCGCCCACCCAACCCCACCCCGATCGACCCCACCGGACACGGTGGGCTGCATGTACCCCCGGTCGGGGCGTTGGACTACGAACCAACAGACGCACAGCGGCGCGCCATCGCGCTGACCGATCACCACTGCCGCGGACCCTACTGCGGACGACCCGTGGAACAGTGCCAACTCGACCACGTCACGCCCTACAACCATGCCCACCCCACCGACGGCGGCTGGACCATCACCGACGACCTCATCCCGCTCTGCATCCCCTGCCACCAGTTCAAACACCTCGAGATCTGGATACCCACCCTCGCCGAAGGACGCGCGGTCATCTGGCGACACGCAGCGAGCGGGAGGACGATCATCACCTGGCCGTAGCTTTCGGTAGTGCCAATACTGTTGGGATGCTTGCCCTTCGAGGTCCTCGGCTAGCGCCTCGGGCACCCTTCGAGACGCTCGCAAGCTCGCTCCTCAGGGCGGCGCCTCAGGGAGCGAAGGAAGGCTCCTCGCTAGCTGCAAGCGCTCCACCTCAGTGTTGCGGCCACCGGGTGGCGTCGTGATCAGGGCAAATAGGCGGCCCGGAGCCTCCGCGCGGCCGGCGCCCGCGACAACTGGAGCCGAATCGGAGAACGCGAGTGCTGCAGCACTCGCGTTCTCCAACTCAACTCGAGTTCTCGCAGGACGACGCGAGAAATGGCCAGACCGAAGCCCAAGCCGCGCCCGACTTGGGCGGTGATGTGCCATGGGTGGCCTCAGACCACACCCTGTGCCGAGTCGGGTCAACCGTGTGCTGCAGCACACAGATTCTCCAACAGGACACAGAGTGTCGGGAGCGACGCCTCGGCAGGCTGAATTTGCCCAGGTCATCGGTCGTGCTCACGCCTCGCGATCGACTTGCGCTTCGGCGAAGTCCAACTGACGCAGTGCCATTCGGAGGACCTCGTCGCCGATGCGGCCGGCGGCGTGTTCGTCGATGAAGACCGACCGCTGGACTTTGAGGACGTCGAGGCGCATGCGGGCACCGGCGGCGGTGGGGCTCTCGCCAATGGTCTCGGGTCCGCGGCCGAGTTCTTCCCACGCCGAATTGCGTTGGGTGGTGACCCATTTGCGGAGCATCATCACCTGGAGTCGTCGGGGGTCGTCGTCACCGATGTCGGCGGCGTACCCGTCGAGGACCTGCTCGGCCTCGCGGCTCGCCCGGTCCTGCGCGGCCGCGTAGGCCAGACGATCGGCGGACTCGTCGTCCGTCGACACCCCGAGGCGCCGGATCACCCACGGCAGCGTGGTGCCCTGGATCAGCAGGGTGCCGATCACCACCACAAAGGTGAGGAACAGAATCTCGGGCCGGCCTGGGAAATCCTCACCGGTCTGCTCCACCGTCAATGGGATGGCGAAGGCCGCGGCAAGCGAGACCACGCCGCGCATACCCGACCACGCCACCACGAACACCCACCCAGGCGGCGGAATGCCCTCGCGGGCACGGATCTTCGCCGAGAACAATCGCGGCAGGTAGGTGGCCGGATACACCCAGACGAATCGGATCAGGATGGTGGCGGCCAGCACTGCCGCTGCATCGATGGACACCTGCACCCACGACTCGCCGGACAAACCCTCGATCAGGAAGGGCATCTGCAGTCCGATGAGCAGGAAGACGAACGCCTCGAGGATCGCGTCGATCGACTTGCGGACCGCCTCGTCCTGCAGGCGGGTTGCGTAACCCGCACGGACCGAACGCGATCCGAGGAACAGTCCGGCGGTGACCACCGCGATGACACCCGACGCGTGGGCCTCCTCCGCGGCGAAATACGTCGCGAACGACACCATGATCCCGATCGCCGTCTCCATCGGCGGATCGTCGAGCCAGGTGCGCAGCCACGACACCGCGAACCCGATAACCAGCCCGATCACCACCCCGCCCACGGCCGCGAGAGCAAACATCGCCAGCCCTTCGGCAAGGCTTGCGGTGGCGCCGACCGCGACCACCGCGATCCGGAACGCGGTCAGCGCGGTCGCGTCGTTCAACAGGCTCTCACCGCCCAGCAGCGTCATGATCCGACGCGGCAACCCGAGACGCCGCCCGATCGCCTGCGCCGACACCGCGTCGGGCGGCGCGACGACCGCACCGAGCACCAGTGGCGGCAGCGAGCGGCAGATTCGGTACGGTCCAATACGCGACGAGCCCCACCACCAGTGTCGTGAACAGCGGCAGCCCGACGGCGAGCAGTCCGATCGCCCGCCGATTGGCGCGGATGGCCTGGTAAGAGCTGTCCTGGGCGGCCGAGTAGAGCAGCGGCGGCAAGATCAGGAACAGCACCAGGTCGGGTTCGAGCATCACCTCGGGCATGCCGGGGATCCACCCCACGGCGAGACCGACCGTGACCAGGACCAGCGGGGCCGACAACCCGTACCGGCGGCACAGCGCCGCGATGGGTACCGCGGCGACCGCGACGAGCAGCAGCTCAGGACTCACCCGTCGAACACTAGTGGGCGGGGATAATGGCGGCCATGCGTATTTTCGGCAGGCAACGACCCAGCCGTTCGGGAGCGGACTCCGGCACTGCCTCGGCGGCACGGTGTCCGGAGCTCGGCGAGATCGGAGTCGACGCGGGCACCGACCCGGCGCCCCGGACCGGAGACTCTCGGGTGTGCGAAGGCTGCGTCGCGCTCGGCGAGGATCATTGGGCGCACCTGCGTATGTGCTTGACTTGCGGACATGTGGGTTGCTGCGACTCCAGCCCCCGCCGTCACGCGACCGGGCATTTCGAGGCGACCGGGCATCCGGTCATGCGTTCGGCAGAGCCCGGCGAGGCGTGGCGCTGGTGCTACATCCATGAGGTGATGGGATGACAGACGGGGAACGTAGGATTTGAGGATGACGTCGAACAGCGACAGCGTCGTACCGGACGCGCATGGCGAAGGCTGGGTCGAGCCGACCGCACACCCCGCCGAGCCGCCCGCGCCAAACCTGGTCAAGCCGGCTGCGGAACAGGCCACGCCGGCAGCGGACGCCCCCAAGCCCGTCGAGGACTCGGGTGAGCCGGAGAGCCGCGTCGGTCCGCCCGACGTCATCGGCACACCACTGAGCCCGACGGCGACCAAGGTGATGGTCCTCGGTGCCGGCGAACTCGGCAAAGAGCTGGTCATCGCCTTCCAGCGACTTGGTGTCGAGGTTGTCGCCGTCGACCGGTACGCCGACGCGCCGGGCCACCAGGTCGCACATCACGCCGAGGTCATCGACATGACCGACCCGGACGCGGTGCTCGCGCTGATCGACAAGCACAAGCCCGCCTACGTCGTCCCGGAGATCGAGGCGATCGCCACCGACGCCCTGGTCAGCGCCGCCGAACGCGGACTCACCGAGGTCATCCCCACCGCGTCGGCCGTGGTCGCGACGATGAACCGCGAAGGCATCCGACGGCTTGCCGACGAGGAACTCGGGCTGCCGACGTCGCCCTATCTGTTCGCCGACACGCTCGACGAACTGCGGGTCGCGGCCGAACAGATCGGGTACCCGTGCGTGGTCAAGCCGGTGATGTCGTCGTCGGGCAAGGGGCAGTCGGTGGTGAAGACGCCCGGCGATCTGGCGGCAGCGTGGGAGACCGCGGCCACCGGCGGCCGGGTGCGCAGCGAGCGCGTCATCGTCGAAGGTTTCATCGAGTTCGACTACGAGATCACGCTGCTGACGGTCCGCTGCGTCGACCCGAAGACCGGTCGCCTCACCACCGCGTTCTGCGCGCCGATCGGACACCGGCAGATCAACGGCGACTACGTCGAGAGCTGGCAGCCGCACGATATGAGCGCCGACGCGCAGGCCGCGGCGACGTCGATCGCCGCCCGCATCGCCACCGGCCTGGGTGACGGAAAGCTCGGTGGCCGTGGGATTTTCGGTGTCGAACTGTTCGTCAAGGGCGACGACGTCTACTTCTCGGAAGTCAGTCCGCGCCCCCACGACACCGGCCTGGTGACGATGGCGACGCAGCGTCTGTCCGAGTTCGAGATGCACGCACGCGCGATCCTCGGCTTGCCGGTCGACGTCACGCTCGCCTCGCCAGGCGCCTCCGCGGTGATCTACGGCCAACTCGACCAGCCGGCGATCGGCTACGAGAACGTCGCCGTGGCACTCACCGTGCCCGAGACCGACATCCGGCTCTTCGGCAAGCCGGAGAGTTTCCACCGCAGGCGGATGGGCGTGGTCACGGCCACCGCCGACGATGTGGCGACGGCTCGCGAACGTGCGGTCCGCGCGGCGTCGATCGTGTCGCCGGTCGCGGGTCGGCCTGCGCAGCGCCGAGTGCCGCAACCCCCGAAGCCGAACCCCCCGAAGCCGACCGCCCAGAACCCGAGCCCCCCGAACCTGAACCCACCGCCGCGTCCCGCGGGAGGACCACCGCCCGGTGCCGGCCAGCCCGGCCCGCCGCCGGGAGTTCGCGTGCCCGGCCCGCCGCCGGGAGCTCGTCCACCCGGACCGCCGCCGGGGGCTCGTCCACCCGGACCGCCGCCGGGGGCTCGTCCGCCCGGTCCGCCGCCCGCGCGCGGATCGGCTCCGCAAGGATCGCCGCCCGGGTCACGTCCGGGACCACCCCGGCCACCGGGCCCGCCGCCTCGTCCGGCTGCACCCGTCGGGCTGAGCAAGGACAGCAGCGGCAAGGAGGGCAGGGACGCCCGGGAGCCTGCACCGGCCGACGGGCCGCAAACCCCGGTCGACTGACGCCGACGTGCCCCTTTACGGAGAGTTGATCGTCGCTGCGGTGATCCTCGTCGGACTGGTCGGCATCGTGATCCCGGTGCTGCCCGGCACCTTGCTCGTCGGTGGCGCGATCCTGGTCTGGGCGATCATCGTCGGTGGCGCGGCGTGGGCGGTCTTCGCGATTGTGGCCGTGGTCCTTGCCGTCGGCGAGGTCGTCAAGTACTTCCTCGCTGGTCGCACTCTGCGCTCGGGTGGTATCCCCAACATCACCGTCATCGTCGGCGGTCTCGCCGCCATCGTCGGGTTCTTCGTGATCCCGCTCGTCGGACTGTTCGTCGGGTTCATCATCGGCGCCGCCGCCACCGAACTGATCCGCACCCGCGATGGCGCGGCGGCCTGGCGGGGGACCATCGCGGCCAGCAAGGCGGCGGCCGTGACGATCGGTATCGAGTTGGTGGCAGCGCTCATCGCGACCGGAATCTGGACCGCCGGCGCATTCACATGGTGAGAGCGTCGCTCGCCGGTCCGGTGGCGTGCGTGCTCCTGCTGGTGGCCGGCTTTGTCGACGCGATCGCATTCGTCTTTCTCAACGGCAACTTCGTCTCGTTCATGTCGGGCAACACCACGGTTCTCGGCGCGGCACCGAGTCGGGGGCTGTGGAGCGAGGCCGCCCTCTGCATGACGCTCATCGTGCTGTTCTTTTGCGGCGTCCTGGGTGGGTCGGTGTACAACCGGCGGACGCGACGCTCACCGGTACCGATGCTGGGACTGGTCACGCTGGGACTCGCGCTGGCGGCCGTGGTGGCCGAGCTCGGGGCCGGCACCGCCGCGATGCTGATCGTGACGGTGGCCGCGGGGCTGATCAACACCGTGTTCGAGCGCGACCACCTGCGGCACGGCCTCACCTACGTCACCGGCACGCTGGTGAGCGCCGCCCGACAACTCGCCGACGCGGTGACCGCCGAACCTGGCGAGCGCAACCATCGGGCCTGGCTCGCGAGTATCGGGATGTGGTTCCTGCTGGCACTCGGGGCGGTCGCGGGCGGATTCGCCTACCGATGGATCGCGTTGGGGGCCTTGTACATTCCGGTGGCGCTGCTGGCCGTCGCACTGTTGGCAGTGGGGCTGCTGAGCGGAACGATCAACGGTCCCCCCGACACCGGGTCGGTCATCACGTGAGCACGCAGCCCGAAGGCGTCGTCCAGCAGTTCGGCGTCGATGACGTCGTCGGGTGTTCCTTGGGTGGCGATAGCGCCGTCCTTCATGACCAGCAGTGAATCCGAGTATCGCGCAGCAAGATTGAGGTCGTGCAGCACCATGACGACGGTCTTGCCGTGGTCGGCCTTCAAGGTCGCGACGAGATCCAGGATGTCCACCGAATGGGCGAGATCGAGGTAGGTCGTCGGTTCGTCGAGCAGGAGCAGGTCGGTGCCCTGGGCCAGAGTCAGGGCGATCCACACCCGTTGGCGCTGACCGCCCGAGAGCGCGTCGAGGGTGCGATCGGCGAGGTCGGTGGTGTTGGTCAGTTCCATCGCCTGCGACACCGCGGCCTCGTCCTCCGACGACGCCTGGGAGTACCAGCGCTGATGCGGATGCCGACCGCGGCGGACCAGCTCGGCAACCGTGAGTCCTTCCGGCGCAACGGGATTCTGCGGCAGGATGCCCAGCGTACGGGCGACCTGCTTGGGGCGGACCCGGTTGATGTCGACGTCGTCGAGGTACACCGTCCCCGCCCGTGGCGGCAAGAGGCGGGCCAGGCAGCGTAGCAACGTCGACTTCCCGCAGCCGTTGGCGCCGATGAGCGTGGTGATCTGGTGGTCGGGGATCGCGAGGTCGAGGTCGGAGATCACGACGCGATCGTCGTAGCCGACCGAGAGATGTTCGGCGCGTAGGCGACTCATGTGGTGGCCTTTCGGGACATGGTGACCATCAGGTAGATGAGGAACGGGCCGCCGAGTGCGGCGGTGACGATGCCGACGGGCAGCCCGTCCAGCCCGGGTACGCCGATCCGGCACAGCAGATCACCGCCGAGCACCAGAGCCGAGCCCAGCAGCCCCGAGGCGAGCGGAGTGGGGACCGCGGTCCCGGTCAGGCGCATCGCGATCTGTGGGGCGAGCAGCGCGACAAAGGCGATCGGGCCCGCCGCCGACACCGACAGCGCGGTCACCCCGACAGCGACGAGCAGGATGGTCGTCGACATCGCGGTGGTGCGGACACCGAGTGCGCGAGCGAGGTCGGGTCCGAGGGACAGTGCGTCGATCTGCCGGGACAGCAGCGCCACGATGACGATGCCGACCGCCAGGCCGCCGGCGACCGGCCACACCTGCGACCACGTCGCACCCGACACCGACCCGACCAGCCACACCTGCGCGTTGGCGACGTCGTTGATCTCGGCGCGGGTGAGCAGGAAGCTGGTCAGTGCCTGCAGCATCCACGTCATGCCGACACCGATGAGCACGAGCCGGAACGGGCTGATGCCGTGATTCGACCGTCGGCCCGGCCAGGCCAGCAGGTACATCGCGACCGCCGTGGCAAGGGCGCCGATCAGCGCCGACGTCGGGACGCCGAGATCGGCGAACCAGGCACCCCAGCTGGTGGAGAAGGCGATCGCCGCCACGGCTGCCGCGCTCGCCCCTGCGGTGATGCCCAGGATGTCGGGGGTCGCGAGGGGATTCTGCGCGATGAGCTGCGTGAGTGAGCCGCACATGCCCAGCCCGAAGCCGACGAGCAGCGCGACGAGGGCGCGGGGCAGCGTCACGTCGAAGACGATCACGTTCTCGATGCGACGTCCGCCGCCGAGCAGGATGCGAGCCACGTCGATCGGGGTGAGCGGGAAGTCGCTGACGCCGATGCTGGTGAGGAACAACAGCAGGGTGAGTGCCGCCAGCACCGTGGTGACCAGCACCATCCGCGGTCGGATCAGCCACGACGCCTCGACGCGACGCGGCGTGGGCAGCGTGACCGCGAGCCGGACCGGTTTCGTCATACGCTCGCCAGCTTCTGTTTGCGGACCATGTACATCAGGAACGGCGCGCCGACGAAGGCGAGCATGATGCCCACCTGCACTTCTGCGGGCCGCGCCACGACGCGGCCGAGGATGTCGCAGCCGAGCAGCAGGATCGCGCCGAGGAGCGCGGAGTAGGGGATGATCCAGCGGTAGTCGGATCCGGTGAACACGCGTGCGATGTGCGGGGTCACAAGACCGAGGAACACGATCGGCCCACACGCTGCCGTCGCTGCACCGATGAGCAGGGTGATCGCCAGGATGCCGATGCCCCGGATCACCGCGACCCGCGACCCCAGGGCACGCGTCATGTCGTCGCCGAGGCTCAGCACGTTGAGGAAGAACCCGCTGGCCAACGCCAGGACGAGCCCGACCACGATGAACGGCAGGCTCGCCCAGAACACGTCCATGCCGCGTCCGGCGGTGGCGCCGACGCTCCAGAAGCGCCACGCATCAAGCGAATTCGAGTCGACCAGCACGATCGCCGACGTTATGGCGGTCAGCATCGCAGTCAGCCCGGTGCCGGCCAGCACCAGTGTCAACGGGCTGGCACCGGACAGTGCCGACAAACCGAACACCGCGGCGGCCGCCACCACCGCGCCGATCAGACCGAACATCATGAACGCGATCGGGCTCTGGATGTTCAGCACGTAGATACCCCCGACGACGGCGCATGCGGCACCCGCGTTGACGCCCAGCATGCCGGGGTCGGCGATCGGGTTGCGCGTGTGCCCCTGGGTGATGGCCCCAGCGGCTCCGATCGCGAGGCCGACGACGAGCCCGAGCAGGGTGCGCGGAATCCGGAGGTCCCAGACGATGTCGTCGAGGTCGTCGTTGCGCTCGATCGCAGGCATGCGGAAGTGCGTCACGGCGTCCCAGATCTGCGCACCACCGGCAGAAAAGCTGTCCCACACCGATCCGATCGGTGTGACGCGCGTCCCAACGGCGACCGACAAAAACAGCAGCGCCGCCAATACGGCCATGAGCAGGGGAATTCCCGCAATTCGGCGCACGAAGGGTCACCTTACCAACCGTCGAAATCCGCGTATGCAACCGAGAACGAACAAATTTCACTTGCGTAACAAACGTCACAGAAGACTGGGATTTGGCTGAGGTGTGAGTAACGATTCGCCCAGTGTTGGTCGATAGTCCGGGTACACCGCGACCGAGGAGGACGGTCGCCGAACGAGGAAGGTAGTCGATGAGAACCACTCTCAAACGAGCAACCACTGCGGCGATGGTCGCCGCGGGTGTGGCGGCCGGGACTCTCGCAGGCACGGGGGCATCGCAGGCAGCGACGCCGGGCGATCTGCAGATCACCGGCAGCGTCGAATGCCACTTCGGCCAGTGGGGGCAGCCGTGGAACAAGGCGTGGTACATGTACCGCTGGATGACCGTCCGCAACATCGGCGGCAGCACCATGCACAACGTCAATCTCCACGAGATCAACGGCAAATCCGTCTACATCAAGGAGCTCAAGCCCGGACAGACGATGTCCAAGTGGAGCAAGAAGGACAACCGCTGGATTCGACCCATCGAGACCCGCTGGACCGGTTGCTTCCCGAGCTCGATCTCCGGGTACACGATCGGCGCGGAGGCCGAGAACCTGGCCAACAACTTCGGGTACTGGCGAAACGACCGAACGATCTGACAGTTCGAGAACAGGCCATGCGCCTGGTGAGGTGACGGGCAGGACGCACCCGAAACACCCGCCGACGCAACAGAAAAGAGCGGCGACCGATGGATTCCCGGTCGCCGCTCTTTTGCGCTTTGCTAGGCCGTGGGCCGCGACACCTTGTCGGGCTCCGATGCGGCAAGCATGTCCTCACGCTCGACGACCTTGACGCGTTCGCGTCCTTCGGCCGCACCCAGTGCGCGCTCGTGCTCGTCGAGGCGGTACCAGCCGTCCCAGGTGGTGAACGGGATGCTCTTGGACTCGAGCAGCTTGATGACGGCGTCCTCGGAAGGGTTGGCCGGGTTGAGCAAGGCGTCGTTGGTCATGTCTTCGAGGATGCAGTCGACGGTCTCGTTCGCGTCGCCCTTGGTGTGGCCGATGAGGCCCACCGGACCGCGCTTGACCCAGCCGGTGGTGTAGATGCCGGTGAGCTGAGCACCCTCGTCGAAGACGCGTCCGGCCTCGTTGGGGATGACGCCGGCCTGCGTGTCGAACGGGATCTGCGGCAGGTTGTCCGACAGGTAGCCGACGGCCCGGTAGACCGCGCCGAGGTCCCAGTCGGTCATCTTGCCGGTCGGCTTGACGTTGCCGGTGCCGTCGAGCTGGGTGCGCTCGGTGCGCAGGCCGACGACCTTGCCGTCCTCGCCGAGGATCTCGACGGGATTCTCGAAGAAGTGCAGGAACAGCTTGTGGATGGCGCCCTGCTTGGGGTCGCGGATCGCGTAGTTCTCGATGATCGTGGCGACCTGGTCGGTGATCTTCGAACCACGGCGTGCGACGGCAGAACCCTCGTCGTACTCGATGTCCTCGGGGCTGACGACGACCTCGATGTTGGGCGAGTGGTCGAGTTCCTTGAGTTCGAGCGGGGTGAACTTGGCCTGCGCAGGTCCGCGTCGGCCGAACACGTGCACCTCGATGGCCTTGTTGGCCTTGAGGCCCTCGTAGACGTTGGCCGGGATCTCCGTCGGCAGTAGCTCGTCACCGGTCTTGGCCAGCACGCGTGCGACGTCGAGGGCGACGTTGCCGACGCCGATGACGGCGACCTTCTCCTGATCCAGCGGCCAGGTGCGCGGGAAGTCGGGGTGACCGTCGTACCAGGCCACGAACTGTGCGGCGCCGTAGCTGCCGTCGAGGTCGATGCCGGGGATGTCGAGGGCGCGGTCGTCGGTGGCACCGGTCGAGAAGATCATCGCGTCGTAGTGGTCGCGAAGCTCGTCGAGCGTGATGTCGGTGCCGTAGTCGATGTTGCCGAGCAGGCGGACCTGCGGCTTGTCGAGGACCTTGTGTAGTGCGGTGATGATGCCCTTGATGCGGGGGTGGTCGGGCGCGACGCCGTACCGGATCAGGCCGAACGGTGCCGGCATGCGCTCATACAGGTCGATGCTGACGCCGCGTTCCTTGGCGGTGTCGGACTTCATCAGGGCGTCGGCAGCGTAGATCCCGGCGGGCCCTGCGCCAACAATGGCGACCCGTAGTGGTCGGCTCTGGTCGGTCATCTCGGAGGCGTTCCTCGTTGTCGGTGGTGGCCGGTGCGAACGTGTCCGGCTGTGGTTATCCCTTCTACGGTAGGCGCTGGGACGTCACACCCCAAAATCTCTGTGAGGGTCACCTCACTTCCAAGCCGACGATCGGCGCCCGATGACCGTGCGATCGGACACAGATGTGGTGTCGATAGGATTGCCGCGTGTCAAAGCAGGTGAAGCCCGAGCCGATCGAGGAGGAGCCGGCCCCGAAGTCCTGGCGGAATGCGTGGCCGTTCTTCGTCGCGCTCGGCGCGGTGGTCCTGCTCGTCGGTGGGGTCGCGTTGTCGTATCTGTTCCGACCTGCGGAGGACCGGGCCAGTGAGACGGCCCAGGTGCAGTACGCGATCAACGATTTCTACACCGCACGCAACGGCGCGAACTACGCGGCGTATCGGGAGCACACGTGCGCGGCTGACCTCGCGTCGCCGGAGTTCATCACCGAGCAGGCGTTCGTCGCACAGAATCAGGACCTCAAGGACAACCCGATCCAGATCCCGGAGATCACCGACCTGACGGTCGAAGGTGACCGTGCCACCGCGCAAGTACATTGGCATCGCAAGGACTCATCCGACAAGGTGACCACGACGCCGACGATCGTGGTGCGCGAGAACGGCGAGTGGAAGGTGTGCAGCTCGTGACCTATGCAGGAGACCTGACCCCGCAGCAGGCCTGGGAGAAGTTGGAGAACAATCCCAAGGCCGTGCTGGTGGACTGTCGAACTCAGGCCGAGTGGTCCTTCGTCGGTGTGCCCGACCTCGAAATCCTGGGCAAGCGAACCATTTTCGTCGAATGGAACACCTTTCCGAACGGCGCGCACAACGAATCGTTCGTCGCCGAACTGCGCGATGCCGGCATCGCCGACGACCACGAGGTCATCTTCCTGTGCCGGTCGGGTCATCGATCGATCGGCGCCGCGGAGGCCGCGACCGCCGACGGGGTGGCGCTCGCCTACAACGTGCTCGACGGATTCGAGGGTGCGTTGGACGAGAACGATCATCGGGGGCAGGTCGGTTGGCGCGCCCAGAATCTTCCGTGGAGGCAGTCGTGAGTGAGCTGGCCGACCATAGGGACCGGAGGCAGTCGTGAGTGAGTTTTTCGAGCTACCTGATGGGGTGTCGCCGCAGACCGTCGCGGTTCGGGGTGGTCTGGCGCGGTCGGGGTTCTTCGAGACCTCGGAGGCGATGTACCTCACCAGCGGCTACGTCTACGACTCGGCGGAGGCGGCCGAGCGGGCGTTCACCGGTGAGGACGAGCGATTTGTCTACTCGCGCTACGGAAATCCGACGGTCGCGATGTTCCAGGAGCGGCTGCGTCTGCTCGACGGCGCCGAGGCGTGTTTCGCGACGGCCAGCGGCATGGCCGCGGTGTTCGTCGCGCTGGGTGCGCTGCTGAAGACCGGTGACCGACTGGTGGCGGCCCGCAGTCTGTTCGGGTCGTGCTTCGTGGTCTGCAACGAGATCCTGCCGCGGTGGGGTATCGAGACGGTCTTCGTCGACGGCGAGGACCTCGACCAGTGGGAGCAGGCGCTGTCGGTACCGACCGACGCGGTGTTCTTCGAGACCCCGTCGAACCCGATGCAGGTGCTCGTCGACGTGGAGAAGGTGTCGGAGATGGCGCATGCGGCCGGCGCAAAGGTGGTGCTGGACAACGTCTTCGCCACACCGCTCCTTCAGCGCGGCCTGGATCTCGGGGCCGACGTCATCGTCTACTCCGCGACCAAGCACATCGATGGCCAAGGCCGCGTGATGGGCGGCGCGGTCCTCGGCACCAAGGAGTACATCGACGGACCCGTGCAGACGCTGATGCGTCACACCGGCCCGGCCATGAGCCCGTTCAACGCGTGGACCCTGGTCAAGGGACTTGAGACCATGCAGCTGCGCCTCGACGCGTCGGTCGCTTCGGCGCTGCGGGTCGCCGAATTCCTGGAGCGCGACACCCGCGTCCGGTGGGTGAAATACCCGTTCCTGCAATCACATCCGCAGTACGACCTCGCGAAGTCGCAAATGGGTGGCGGTGGCACCGTGGTGACCTTCGAGCTCAACGACCGCTCCGGCGTCGACGGCAAGAAGCGCGCATTCGAGGTGCTCAACGGCCTGCACATCATCGACATCTCCAACAACCTCGGAGACTCGAAGTCGCTGATCACGCACCCGGCAACCACCACTCATCGTGCGATGGGACCGGAAGGGCGTGCGGCGATCGGACTCGGCGACTCGGTGGTGCGACTGTCGGTCGGGCTAGAGGGCACCGACGATCTCATCGAAGACCTCGACCGCGCGTTGGGCTGACGCGGTCCGCCCGGCCTGCTCCTGAATACCGCCCCGCATTTCCGCCCTGGCGAACGGTGTCGTCGACGATATGTCAACGGGTCGTCTGCCTCGGGCGGATTTCCGGTGCAGGTTTCGGTGGGCGGATTTCAGAGGGCCAAGCCTGTGGCGCGATCAGCCGTAGTCACCGACACCGAGCGCGTTCAGAACGGTGCGCAGTTTGACGGCCGTCTCGTCCAGTTCGGCCTGCGGGTCGGAGTCGGCGACGATGCCGCCACCCGCCCAGGTGCGAAGGTGCCGGTGGTCGGCGGCCAGTTCGAGGCACCGGATGGTGACCATCCACTCGCCGTCGCCGTGCGCGTCGCACCAGCCGAGCGCGCCGGCGTAGAAGCCTCGATCACCTTCGATCTCCCGAATCATCTCTGCCGCAACATCACTCGGTGTGCCGCACACCGCTGGTGTCGGGCCGAGGAGTAGCGCGAGGTCGAGGGCGGTGGTCGCCGGGTCACGCAGTGTCGCACGGATCGGCGTGGCCAGATGCCACAATTCCCCGGTAGAACTGATCTCGGGTTCCGGCGGTGCGTCGACGTGGTCGCAGAGCTGGGCCAGTCGTTCGCGGATGTGGTCGACGACGAAGGCGTGCTCGGCGCGGTCCTTGGCAGACGCGGCGAGTCGCTCGGCGGCGGCGGCGTCTGCGGTCGGGTCGTCCGACCGCGGCGCCGACCCGGCATACGGATGACACGTGACCTCGCGACCGTGCTTGCGCAACAACATCTCTGGGCTTGCGCCGAGCAACCATGCGCCGGTGCCGAGGTCGACGGCGAATGCGTTGTGCCCGGCATTGCCGCCCGCGAACACCTCGACCAGCTCGCCAGGGTCTACCGGCGGATCGACCTCGAGGTCGACTCGTCGGGCCAACACCACCTTGTCGACCTCGCCGGCGACGATGCTCTTGATCGCGTTCGCGACCCGGTCGCGGTGTTCGGCGGCGTCCGGGTGAAAACTCTGGGCGACCACGGTCCGTGGCGTCGCGGGTCGACCGCCCAGCGGTGCGTCGTCGAAGTCGAGCCGGTTCGGTGCGACGAGGGCTACTGCGTCGTGTGGGTCGAAACCGATGGCCCCGGTCAGCGACCTGATCTGGCCCGATCGCAATGCGGCCGACGCGGCGTCGACCTCGGTGAATCGCCGCGCTACGCCGTGGGCGCGCACGGTGCCACGGGGTCGGGAGAGGACGAACACGGTCGGGTCGGTCGGCTGCACTCCCTCACGCTACCGAGTGAGTGCACCCCTATTTCCGCTCACGCTGAGTGAAAATTGACACCCCTGGGCCTCGTCGGTCACTCTTGGTGCAGGTCATGAGTGCCAGTGACAAGCCCCGGCTCGCTGGTCGGCAACCCTCCTCCGTTGGTGGGGTGCTCCGGGTGACGACCTGGCCGTTTTCGACGTGAACGCGGCAAGCACGGATTCCTAGGAGTATTTGCCATGACTGCTGTCCTTCCTGTCGCTCGCGAGACACGCTTCGACGTCGCTGCCGCGGCACCCGTCGTCGGCGCCGACACGTGCGTGCCCCTGATCACCGGCGAGAGCATTCGCTACGCGAACCTCGACTACGCCGCGAGTGCACCCGCGCTGACCTCGGTCGCCGACGCCGTGACGCGCTCGCTGTCTGAGTACGCCAGCGTCCACCGCGGTGCCGGCTACCTGTCGCAGCTCAGCACCACCCGCTACGAGGAGTCGCGCGAGACCGTGCGCCGATTCCTGCGGGGCCGCACCGACGACACCGTCGTGTTCACCCGCAACACCACCGACGCCATCAACCTGGCCGCGCATATCACCCCGGGCGACGTGGTGGTCCTCGACATCGAGCACCACGCGAACCTGCTGCCGTGGACCACGCCGCTCGATCCGGCCACTCGTGTGCGGGGTCGGGTGGTCGAGGCGTGCGACACCATCGCCGACACGCTGATAGCGCTCGAGGCCGAATTGGCGTCGAAACCCGCTGCACTGCTTGCCGTCACGGCCGCGTCGAATGTGACCGGAGAGGTGCTGCCGATTGGACGCCTCGCGTCGATCGCCCATCGTCACGGCGCGCGGATCCTGGTCGACGCCGCGCAACTGGTTGCGCACCAGCCGATCTCGATCGTCAGCCACGGCATCGACTATCTAGTCTTCTCCGGACACAAGACCTACGCGCCGTTCGGTGCGGGTGTGCTCATCGGGCGCCCGGACTGGTTCGACGCGGCAACGCCGTATCTCGCCGGCGGTGGTGCCACCCGCGACGTCTCCGCGGGTGGCGTCACCGCAACGTGGCACACCGGCCCGGCCCGCCACGAGGCGGGATCACCGAATGTGCTGGGCGCCATCGCGATCGCGGCAGCGTGTGACGCTTTGACCGAACTCGGCCCCGAAACGATAGGCCTGCACGACGAGACGCTCCGGGCCCGACTCGATGACGGCCTGGCCGCCATCGACGGCGTCACGCCTTTGCGCATCTTCGACGATTCGCGCAATCGGGTCGGCATCGCGGGTTTCGTCGTCGACGGGGTGCCGCCGCGCGTCGTCGCCGAATACCTGAGCGACCACCACGGCATCGGTGTGCGCGACGGAAAGTTCTGTGCCCATCCGCTTCTGAAGCGCTTGGGTCATCCCGAGGGTGCTGTTCGCGCGAGCTTCGGCTTGGGGACCACCACCGAAGACATCGATCGACTGCTCGACGCACTCACCGAATTCACAGGGGGACAACGGAAATGACCATCACCACGCCCGCCCGGTCCACTGTCAGCATCGGTCGTCCGGCGTTGCGAGTCGCCGTCGCGGGCGACGACGTGGCCCAGTCGCTGCCGATCGTCGTGCGGCGAGAGTTGTTACGGGAGGCCCAGCGTGCGCGTTCGCTGCTGCGATCCGGGACCCACGATCCCGCGAACTTCGCTGTGGCACTGGAGGTCGAGGTGGCCATAGCCCCGACGCCTGCGTCCGCGCGGGCCGCGGTCGCACACGCCGACGCCACGCGTGACGAGTCGGCGTCGGAGACAATCCGCTACGTGGGCACCGCACACGGACTGACCACACTGATCCGCGACATCTACGCCGCCGAGGTCGCCGACGCGGTGATCCTGGTGCCGATCGACGGGTCGGCCACGGCGCGCCGCGTCCGCGAACAGGTGTTGCCGTACTTCGCCGAGGAGCGTCGTCGGGTCGCCTGAGGGGTTCCGCTGTAGGCAATCTGTACCTGGGAGCGCCACCACGTGCACTGTGCAGCTGACGCGCCTCCCGCGTACAGATTTCCGACGGGGAGACGGAGCTCTCGGTGCTCAGGCCTCGCCACGTTCCCATTGTTCGATGAGCCGTGCCTGCGATTCGTCGGTGAGCGTGCCGTAGAGCTTGAACCGGGCCATCCCGCCGTCGGGGTAGATGTCCATGCGGGCCTCGGTCATGGGGCGGTCGAGGTCGAGGACGAAGCGGTGCCGGGTGTCGGGCTGGAGTTCGGTGCGGGGCAGCACCTCGAACCATTCGCCGTCGCCGTCGCGTCCGCGCACCATCGCCGACCCCGGCGCGTTGCCGAGGAAGTAGCTGGTGTCGAGTTCGACGAGACTCACCAGTCCCTGCCCGGCCAGGCGCACCTGCACCCAGTCGTTGCCCTCGTCGCGTCGACGAGAGGTCTCCCAGCCCTCACCCATGTGCCGCGCCCGGCCGGGCATCAGGAGGTTGTTGGGGGAGCTGTAGAACATGTTGGAGCAGGCCGTGATCAGGCCACCGTTCTCCAGCGCGGCCAGATCGAAGTGTCCATAACGGAAGAAGTGTGGGTCGGGCACACCCCGACCGTGCACTCGGAAACGTGCGACACCGCCGTCGGGATGCATGGTGAGCCGGACGTGGGTGAAGCGATTGGTGGCGTCGACCTTGAACGGGTTGCGCGTGTCACCGTCGACCGCCTGCTTCTCGACGATGGTCACCCACTCGGTGTCCTCGACCAGTTGCTCCGCCGACACCACGCCCTCGACCGCGGCCGCCTCGACGGAGATGAACGGCGGATAGTTGCCCTTGAACCACGAGGTGTCGACGACCACGCCGTACACCACGCCGGGCGCCCCGAGCCGGACGATCGCCTGGTCGACGCCGGTACGACGCCGACGACGTGTCTCCCAGCCGTCGTAGACCTGTCCTTTGTGGCCAAAGGTCGCCGGTTGGTACTGCGCAGGCGGTGTCTTGATGAGGTTCTGGCTCTCGGCGAACAGGTCGTCGTTGGTCCAGACCACCGCGCCGCCCAGGTCTCGAAGTGCCAGGTCGGGCATCGACGTGAAATGTGGGCGGGAACCTGACGGAATCGGCGGCGGCTGAGGGGTCACGGGTTCCGATCTTATAGAGGCATTTGCCTGGGCTGCCTCCCGAGCGCATACTTGCCACGCGCAACTAATTGCGGTCAGAAACTAGTTGCATCCGATAATGATTCGAGGAGGCCGAGATGCTCGACGACGCTCCCATCGACGAACTCTTCGACACCCTCGCCCGCTATCTGCGTATCCGCGACCGAGCCGTGCACACCACGTTCCGCACGCCCGACGGGGAGTTCGAGACAGCTGCGTACAAGGCCCTGTTCCATCTGGCGAGGCAGTCGATGCGGTCGCGGGAGGTCGCGGAATCCCTGCGCGCCGATCCGTCGACCGTCAGCCGATACGTCGCGCAACTCGTCGATCAGGGATTGATCCGCCGTGAGGCCGACCCCGACGACGGCCGCGCCACGCTCCTGGTCATCACCGACGCCGGACGCGACCGCGTGGACCTGATGCGGACGATGCGGCGCGATGCGATGAACAACGCCATGGGCGACTGGACCAACGACGAACTGCGGACCCTGGTGAGCCTGCTCGGCCGGTTTGTGGATGCCGCGGAGAAGGCGATCGCCCCCGCACAGGACTGCACGGAAGGACGCCGATGAGCGAGCAAACCGAGACGGCCGGAGTCGGACTGACGCACCGCCAGATCCTGACGATCCTCGCCGGGCTCATGATGGGCATGTTCCTCGCCGCGCTCGACCAGACGATCGTGTCGACGGCCATCCGCACCATCGCCGACGATCTCCAGGGCTACGACCTGCAGGCCTGGGTGACCACCGCCTACCTGGTCACCTCGACCATCGTGACGCCGCTCTACGGCAAGCTCTCGGACCTGTACGGGCGCAAACCCTTCTTCCTGCTTGCCATCTCGATCTTCATCGTCGGATCGCTGTTGTGCAGCATGGCCACGTCGATGTACGAGCTGGCGGCCTTCCGGGCCCTGCAAGGTCTGGGTGCGGGCGGCCTGTTCACGTTGGCGCTCACCACGATCGGCGACATCGTGCCGCCGCGCGAACGGGCCAAGTACCAGGGCTACTTCCTCGCCGTGTTCGGCACGTCGAGCGTGCTGGGTCCGGTGCTCGGCGGGTTCTTCGCCGGTCAGTCGGAGATCCTGTGGGTATCCGGCTGGCGTTGGGTGTTCCTGGTCAACGTGCCGATCGGCATCATCGCGCTCGGTGTGGTCTACAAGGTGCTCAACTACGACCAGCAGAAGGGCACCGGTGGGCGCACCGACTATTGGGGCGCAACAGCGCTCGCGGTCGCCGTCGCACCGCTGCTCATCGTCGCCGAACAGGGTCGTGAGTGGGGTTGGACGTCGGGCCTGGCGTTCCTCTGCTACGGCATCGGAGCGGCCGGCGTCGCGGCGTTCATCTGGATCGAACACACCATGGGCGACGACGCGCTGATTCCGTTGCGCGTGTTCAACAATCGGGTGTTCACCCAAGGCGTCATGATCTCGGTGGTGGTCGGCGCGGTGATGTTCGGCGGTATCTCCATGCTGCCGCAGTACTTCCAGGTCCTGCGCGGATCGAGCCCGATGGTGGCCGGACTGCAGATGCTGCCGATGGTGCTCGGCCTGATGACCGGCTCGATCATCTCCGGCCAATTGATCTCGCGGACAGGCCGTTACAAGATCTTCCCGATCATCGGTTCGATCATGATCACCGTGATGACGTTCCTGCTGCACACCGTCGGCGTCGACACCCCGATCGCGATCGTGATGGCCTATGCCTTTGGCCTCGGGTTCGGGCTGGGCAACATGATGCAACCCATCATGCTGGCCATGCAGAACATCTTGGCGCCCAAGGACATGGGCATGGCCACCGGGACGGCAACCTTCTTCCGTCAGATCGGCGGCACGCTCGGCGTCGCGGTGTTCTTCTCGATGCTGTTCTCCCTCATGGGGCCCAACATCAAGGACGAAATGGTCACCGCCGCACAGACTCCCGAGTACCGGGCGGCCGTCGTCGAAGCCGCTGAGAGCGACGACCCGCAGGTCAGCGGGTTCGCGAAGTCGTTGATCGCTGCGTCGGAGAATCCTGGTGCGTCATCGTCGTCGGAGAGCGTCATGTCGGACACGTCGGTGATCGAGAAACTGCCACCCGAACTCGGCGACCCGATCAAACGCGGCTTCGCCGATTCGATGGACACGGTGTTCCTGGCCGTCTCGATCATGTCGATCCTGGCTGTCATCGGCACCATCACCTGGCGCGAGCTACCGCTGCGATCGGGGAAGCCGATCGGACGACCGGAATCGGCGCCCGCCGCGGGGTAGGTCGAGACGCTCAGCCGCGCGACGGCTCGTTGGCCTGCTCGGCGTGCTCGGCGAGACGGTCGATGGCCTCTTGGGCAACCTTCTCGGCCTCGGCCCTGCCGACCCAGCCGCCCGGCTGAACCTCTTTGCCGGGTTCGAGGTCCTTGTAGTGCTCGAAGAAGTGGGAGATCGGGCCGAGCTCGTACTCGGAGACGTCGTTGATGTCCTGGATGTGATCCCAGCGGACGTCGCCCGCAGGGACGCACAGCAGCTTGTCGTCGCCGCCGGCCTCGTCGGTCATCGTGTACATGCCGACGATGCGCGCCCGCACGATGATGCCGGGGAACACGGACTCGGGGAGCAGCACCATCGCGTCGAGCGGGTCACCGTCCTCGCCGAGGGTGTTGTCGATGTACCCGTAGTCGGCGGGGTAGCCCATCGAGGTGTACAGGTACCGGTCGAGGTAGACCTTGCCGGTCTCGTGGTCGACCTCGTACTTGTTGCGGCCACCCTTGGGGATCTCGATGGTCACATCGAATTCCACGGTTCCTCCTGGCAGTCTTGATCGTGATTGATTCGGCGTCCGACGTGCTCGAGCGGGCGCGCGCGGGCTCAACGATACTGTTAGACCCAACGCACCGTTGCACCGACCGCACCGTCACCGACCCGGAGGTTCCGTGGGCGCACCCGCCAATCCGACTCCTCGCGCCAGGCGTCGTCGGCCGCTGCTGTGGACGCTGATCACGGTGTTGATCCTGGCGATCATCGCCGCCGCGACCGTCGTCGTCGCACTGAAGCTCGACGAGGACACGGAAGAACCGCTGCCCGCGGGCATCCCTCCGCAACCGGCGTTGATCGTGCCGAATCCGCAGGTCAAGCCCGTTTCGGCGACCGCTCCGATGCCTACTTCGGCCGGGGTGTCCCGGGAGATCGCCGGCGAGCTGCGCGACCCGGCGCTGGGTGTGCTGACCGGCCAGATCAGCGACGCCATCACCGGTCAGGTGCTGTGGACGCGCAACGCCGACGACCCGCGTATCCCGGCGTCGAACGACAAGGTGCTCACCGCCGCCGCGGTGCTGCTGGGGATGCCGCACGACCTGCGGCTGACCACCACCGTCGTCCTCGGACCCGGCGGCGAACTGATCCTGAAGGGCGCGGGCGACCCGACACTGTCGGCGCAGCCCGTCGGCGCCGACACCTTCTACACCGACCCCGGACGCATCGCCGACCTCGCCGCGCAGATCAAACGCTCCGGCGTGCCGGTGACGTCGGTGGCCATCGACCAGAGCGCGTTCTCTGGGCCGTCGATGGATTCCACCTGGGATCGCCGCGACATCGCGGGCGGCGACATCGCGCCGATCGAACCCCTGATGGTCGACGGCGCGCGCCTCGAACCGCTCGACGAGTACTCGCCGCGCACCCCCACTCCGGGTCTGGCCGCGGGTCAGGCGCTGGCCGATGCGCTGGGAGTCCAGGGTCGGGTCACGCAGACCACCGCCCCCGCGAACGGTCGGGTCGTCGCGTCGGTCCAGTCGGCGCCGCTGGTCACGCGGGTCAACGACATGCTGCGCTACAGCGACAACGTGCTGGCCGAGACGCTGTCCATCGAACTCTCCGTGCACCAGGGCGGACCGCCCACGCTCGCGGCGGGCGTCGACGCGATCGAGAAGACCTTGCAGCAGACCTTCGGCGCGCAATGGGCCGGGACCACGTTGCGTGACGCGTCGGGCATCTCCTACGCCAACCGGGTGCCCGCCGAACTCCTCGACGCGGTGATGACGGCGGCGAGCGGGCCTGCACAACCGGCGATGCGACCGATGCTCGACGGATTGCCGATCGCGGCGGGCGTCGCGGGCACCCTCGCCGACCGCTTCGACCCGACGACCAACCCGGGCGCCGGCTGGGTGCGCGCCAAGACCGGAACCCTGACCGGGGTCAGTTCGTTGACCGGGATAGTGCAGACCATCGACGGCCGTGTGCTGTCGTTCGCCCTGATGTCGGGCGGGACGTCTCCGGCCGACGCCCGGCCGGCGTTGGATGCGGTCGTCGGACAACTGAGGGAGTGTGGCTGTCGATGAGTGAGTCCGTGGTTGATCAAGCCGTGTACGAATCGGAGCCGGTGGGTGCCCGGATCGATTGGGGGTTCGCGTCATCGACGGCCAAACGGCTGACCCGGCCCGGCCCCAAGACCACCGCCTACACGCGCGACGCCGCCTACGCCGAACTCGACGACGCGGCCCGGCGTGCCGAGGGACCGGTGCGGGAGGTCACCGGCCTGGCCGACGGCCTGCCCATCCCGACCGCGCGCATCCTCGACCGCAAGGGCTGGATCGACGCGGCGTCGTTGTCGATGCGCAGCATGTTGGGTGCGGATGACGCTGAGCTCGACGACGGGATTCTTGCCGGCGCGACGGCGAAGATCGGCGGCCTGCAGGCCGGTGGTCTGCTCGCGTTCCTGTCGACGGTGATCCTGGGCCAGTACGACCCGTTCACCGTCGGCAGCGGCGGTGAATCCGATCCCGGTGTGCTGATGCTGGTGGCGCCCAATATCATCGCGGTTGAGAGGACGCTGAAAGTGGTGCCGTCGGATTTCCGGCTGTGGGTGTGTCTGCACGAGGTGACCCACCGCGTGCAGTTCTCCGCGAACCCGTGGCTGCGTAACTACATGCAGGACAACATCGAGATCCTCACCACCGATGCCGGTGAGTCGGCAACCGAGGTTGTTTCGCGACTCACCAAGTCACTCAAGAGCGATCAGCCGCGTGAGAAGGGTGTCCTCGGTGCGATGCAGTTGCTGCAGACGCCCGAACAATACGACGCGTTCCGCCGAATGATGGTGCTCGGCACCCTGCTCGAGGGGCACGCCGACCACGTCATGGATGCGGTCGGACCTGCACAGGTGCCGACGGTCGAAAGCATCCGCGCGGCATTCGACAAGCGGCGCACCGCCCCACGAAATCCGGTTCAGCGCATCATCCGTGCGCTCATCGGCATGGATGCCAAACTCGCCCAATACATTCGGGGCAAGGCCTTCGTCGACGCGGTGGTCGGCGAGGTGGGCATGGAGCGGTTCAACACCATTTGGACGTCGCCGGAGACCATGCCGCTGCCCGAGGAGATCGACGAGCCGTCGGCATGGATTCGGCGCGTGCTGTAACCCGCGCGATCGCCGACTTCGCCGCGGTGCATCTGCGCGGAGTGACTCGCGTGTGCGTCGGGTTGTCGGGCGGGCCGGATTCGCTTGCGCTGACGGCAGGTTCGGTGCGGGCGGGGCTGTCGGTGACGGCGCTCGTCGTCGACCATGGTCTGCAACTCGGTTCGGCCGATGTCGCCGACGCGGCGGCCGACGAAGCCCGTCGGCTGGGTGCGGATGCCATGGTGCTACCGGTGACGGTCGGCGTCGACGGCGGTCTTGAGGCGGCTGCGCGGGCGGCGCGATACGCGGCGCTCGACGCCGCGCGTGGTGGTGCCCCGGTTCTGTTGGGCCACACCATGGACGACCAGGCCGAGACGGTGCTGCTCGGGCTGGGTCGAGGTTCCGGCGCTCGCTCGATCGCGGGTATGCGCGCGTGGTCGGCGCCGTGGGGTCGGCCGCTGCTGGGTGTGCGACGGTCTACGACGCTCGCTTTGTGCACCGAGTTGGGGCTGGCACCCCATACCGATCCGCACAACCGCGATCCGCGATTCACCCGCGTTCGGCTCCGTGGCGAGGTGCTGCCGCTGCTCGAGGACGTGCTCAAAGGCGGTGTGGCCGAATCATTGTCGAGGACAGCGTCGGCGTTGCAGGCCGATAACGATGCTCTCGATGGTTACGCGGAGGAACTCGCCGGGCGCGCCGCGACCGACACGGGTCTCGCGGTTGCTCTGCTTGCCGACGCGCCAGATGCCGTGCGCACCCGCGTGATCCGACGGTGGCTGCTCGGCGTCGGCGCCACCGAGCCGACCGCTCGGGTCATCGGTGCAGTCGACGAACTGGTGATGCGATGGCGAGGCCAGGGTGGCGTCGCCATCGGGGGTGACGGCGCCGTGCGACTCGAGGTGGCTCGGGTCGGTGAGGTGATCGGTGTGGAGCGCACGCCTCGCTGATCCGAAGGGCTCGGTGACCGACCCTGTGAACTGCGGAAACACGCAAGTACCTGCCCACAAAATCTAGGGGAAGAAGTTTCTTCCCCGGGGTTCGTAGTCGTCCGCGAGAATTTTCTGGGGGAGGACTCCAAGGGTAGGGGAGGAAGTTTCGTCCCCTAGATTTTGTGGGCGCATGGGCCTGGGCGTCACGTTCCGTGGAACGCGACGGCCGACGACCGGTGACTGAGATCGGGCCCGTCAGCGTCCGCTTCCGGGACATGCCCGGATGACCACCGTCAGGGGCCCGATCCTGGCCGCCGGTTCGGCCCTCTTCCCGCTTAAGATCGACGACGACGACGTCGGCCGGTGGGGTAGGGGCTCTTGAATCCCGAATCGCCGTTACCGTAGTGTCACTTAGGTACATCCAGCCGTGTCGGTGGACGCTGCTGACCGCCAAGCTCGTCGTCTTCGGGGTGCTCGGGGCCGCCACCACCGCGGTGGCCGTCGCGGTGACCAACAGCGTGCTCCCACGACTCTCGCCGAACACATGGTCCGAGGTGTCGCTGTTCACCTCGGAGGGCATCCGGTTCTTGTGGGCGATCCCGCTCTACACCGTGCTGCTGATCGCGTTGGGCCTCGGACTCGTGGCGCTGATCCGCCACACCTACCTGGTCATCGCGTTGGTGCTGTTCGTCAAACTGGGCACCGAGGCGTTCCTGCTGCTCGCCGACATCGACCTCGGCGATGCCTTTCGGCACTACTCGCCGTTCATCAATGCTGAATACAGCACCGGGCAGCTGCAGGGGATGCCCGAGGGGATCTGGGGCGTCAACATCGCGATCCTCTATTACGCGGTGTTCTTCTTGGCGGTGTTCGGCCTCGGCCTGTGGCGGGCGTCGCGGGTGAGTCGGACGTGAGGCGGTTCACCGTACATGGCACCCTTGAACCGTGCACAGCACCGATCCTTACAGCGATGACATCGAAGCCGTTCTGATCACCGAGGATCAGATACGGGCGCGAACGGCCGAGCTCGCCGCATCGATAGGTTCCCGGTATGCCGACATCGACGAGGATCTCGTCCTGATCGGAGTTCTCAAGGGCGCCATCATGTTCATGACCGACTTCGCTCTGGCCTTGCCGATCCCGTCGCAGATGGAGTTCATGGCGGTGTCGAGCTACGGGTCGTCGACGTCATCGTCGGGTGTGGTCCGCATCCTCAAGGACCTCGACCGCGACATCGAGGGCCGTGACGTGCTGATCGTCGAGGACATCATCGACTCGGGCCTCACGTTGTCGTGGCTGATGAAGAACCTGGCGACCCGCTCACCGCGCAGCCTCGAGGTGTGCACGTTGCTGCGCAAACCCGAGGCGGTGCGCTCACCGGTCCGCGTCGCGGAGGTGGGCTTCGACATCCCCAACGAGTTCGTCGTCGGCTACGGCCTCGACTACGCCGAGCGCTACCGCGACCTGCCCTACATAGGCCGGCTCAAGCCGTCGGTCTACACGCACTGAATAGCGGGGTAGGGAACGGTTTCACCAGCGTGATCGTTGACCGGTAGCCTCTATGTGTACCTACCGTGGGAAGGACATGGGAACGGTCGCGGGCCCCAACCGGCGAGCCCGACCCCACCAACACGCATGAACCGTAAGTCAGTCTTCCGAAACCTGGCCATTCTGGCGCTAGTACTGCTCGCCCTGTGGGGCTGGAGCGTGCTGCGCGATTCGGACCGGGAGTACACGGGCGTCGACACCTCAGTCGCGCTCACCCAGCTCGATCAGAAAAACGCCAAGTTCGTCAGCATCGACGACCGCGAGCAGCAACTGCGGATCGAGCTCAACAAGTCGATCAAGCACGACGACAAAGACGTCGACAAGATCAGCGCCAAGTACCCGGCACAAGCGGGCGACCAGATCTTCGACCAGGTCAAGGCCACCGGCGCGCCGTACACCACCAACGTCAACGAACAGTCGGTGCTCTGGCAGATCCTGCTGTTCGCCCTGCCGATGATCCTGCTGTTCGGTCTGTTCTTCTTCGTCATGAACCGCATGCAAGGCGGTGGTCGCGGCGGCGTGATGGGCTTCGGCAAGTCCCGCGCCAAGCAGCTCACCAAGGACATGCCGAAGACGACCTTCGCCGACGTCGCCGGCGCCGACGAGGCGGTCGAAGAACTCTACGAGATCAAGGACTTCCTGCAGAACCCGGCGCGCTATCAGGCGCTGGGCGCGAAGATCCCCAAGGGCGTGCTGCTGTTCGGTCCGCCCGGTACCGGTAAGACGCTGCTCGCGCGGGCCGTCGCCGGGGAGGCCGGGGTTCCGTTCTTCACGATCTCCGGTTCGGACTTCGTCGAGATGTTCGTCGGTGTCGGCGCATCGCGTGTGCGCGACCTGTTCGAGCAGGCCAAGCAGAACAGTCCGTGCATCATCTTCGTCGACGAGATCGACGCGGTCGGGCGTCAGCGTGGCGCCGGACTCGGCGGTGGCCACGACGAACGCGAGCAGACGCTCAACCAGCTGCTGGTGGAGATGGACGGCTTCGGTGACCGGTCGGGCATCATCCTGATCGCCGCGACCAACCGTCCCGACATCCTCGACCCCGCACTGCTGCGCCCCGGCCGCTTCGACCGGCAGATCCCCGTCGGCAACCCCGACATGGCCGGCCGCAAGGCGATCCTGCGTGTACACGCCAAGGGCAAGCCGATCGACCCCGACGCCGACCTCGACGGCTTGGCCAAGCGGACCCCCGGCATGTCCGGCGCCGACCTGGCCAACGTCGTCAACGAGGCGGCGCTGCTCACTGCGCGCGAAAACAAGCAGACGATCACCGCGGAGGCGCTCGAAGAGGCGGTCGACCGGGTGATCGGGGGCCCGCGCCGCAAGAGCCACGTCATCAGCGAACACGAGAAGAAGGTCGTCGCCTACCACGAGGGCGGACACACCCTCGCGGCCTGGGCGATGCCCGACCTCGACCCCATCTACAAGGTCACCATCCTGGCCCGCGGACGGACCGGCGGCCACGCCCTGGCCGTGCCCGAGCAGGACAAGGACCTGATGACGCGGTCGGAGATGATTGCGCGTCTGGTGATGGCGATGGGGGGTCGCGCCGCGGAGGAACTCGTCTTCCACGAGCCGACGACGGGCGCGTCGTCCGACATCGACCAGGCGACCAAGATCGCGCGTGCGATGGTCACCGAATACGGCATGTCCGCAAAGCTGGGCGCGGTGCGCTACGGCCAGGATCAGGGCGATCCGTTCCTCGGACGGTCGATGGGGTCGCACACCGACTACTCGGCCGAGATCGCCGGCGAGATCGACGACGAGGTTCGTCGCCTCATCGAGGCCGCGCACACCGAGGCATGGGCGATCCTCTCGGAGTACCGCGACACCCTCGACGTGCTGGCCACCGAGTTGCTGGAGAAGGAGACGCTCACCCGCAAGGATCTCGAGAAGATCTTCTCCGACGTCGAAAAGCGTCCGCGGATCACCGCGTTCAACGAGTTCGGTGAGCGCACCCCGAGCGACAAGCCGCCGGTGAAGACACCGGGAGAACTGGCGATCGAGCGCGGCGAGCCGTGGCCGCCGGAACCCGAACCGGTGCCCGAGCCCGTCGGTGCGGCGGGGTACCCGGGTGGTCCCCAGGTGCCCGGGCAGATCCCGTCCTATCCGCCGGGAACTCCGGGACAGGCGTATCCGGGACAGCACGGACAGGGCACGCCCTACCCCCAGTACCCGAATCCTCAGTATCCGGCACCGAACTACCCGAACCCCCAATATCCCAATCCGCAGTACCCGAACCCCCAATATCCGAACCCGCAGTACCCGGCTCCGCCGGAGCACGCAGGCGGGGGCACGCGTCCCGACTATGGCGCGCCGCGGGATTGGTCGGCACCGGGCTGGCCGCCCCAAAACTCGACGCCACCGGACCCGACGCCGGGCCGGCCGCCAGAGATCAACGGCACCGGGCACGGCAGCGGTGACACCAACGGCACCAACGGCAGCGGAACCAACGGCAGCGGGCCAGGTCAGGGGACATGACGATCAGCGAACGCCACGACGCCGAGTTCGACACCGACTCCGATGTCCCCGGAACCGGCTTCGACCAGGCACGTGCAGAGGCAGCGGTCCGCGAGTTGTTGATCGCGGTGGGGGAGGACCCGGAGCGAGAAGGGTTGCGGCGCACGCCAACCCGCGTCGCCAACGCGTACCGGGAGATGTTCGCCGGGTTGTACACCAACCCCGACGAGGTGCTCGCCACGACCTTCGACGAGGACCACGACGAACTCGTCCTCGTCAAGGACATCCCGATGTACTCGACCTGCGAACACCACCTCGTGTCGTTCCATGGCGTCGCGCACGTCGGTTACATCCCGGGCGTCAGCGGGCAGGTGACCGGGTTGTCGAAGCTCGCTCGGCTCGTCGACCTGTACGCCAAACGGCCGCAGGTGCAGGAACGGTTGACCAGTCAGATCGCCGACGCGATCGTGCGCAAGCTCGATCCGCGCGGGGTGATCGTGGTGATCGAGGCCGAACACCTGTGCATGGCGATGCGCGGTATCCGCAAACCCGGCGCGACGACCACGACTTCCGCGGTCCGAGGCCTGTTCAAGACCAGCGCGGTCTCCCGCGGCGAAGCGCTCGACCTGATCACGCGGTGACCGCGTCTGCGCGCTGCCTCGTCATGGGGGTCATCAACGTCACCGCCGACTCGTTCTCCGACGGTGGCCGCTACCTCGACGCCGATGCGGCGGTCGCGCACGGACTCGAACTCGTGGCACAGGGCGCCGACCTCATCGATGTCGGCGGTGAATCGACGCGGCCCGGTGCGATTCGGGTCGACCCGGACCTCGAGGCGGCGCGGGTGACACCGGTGATCGCTGCGCTCGCCGAGCAGGGTGCGCGCATCTCGGTCGACACCATGCGCGCCTCGGTCGCGGCGGCCGCGATCGACGCCGGCGCAGCCATCGTCAACGACGTGTCCGGGGGCCGCGCCGACCCCGACATGGCCAAGGTCGTCGCCGACGCCGGCGTGCCGTGGATTCTGATGCACTGGCGTCCGGCAGGCGACAGCGGCGACCGGCGCTTCACCCATCGGATCGGCGATGTCGGCGGCTATCGGGACGTGGTGGCCGAGGTCAGCGGCGAACTGCTCGCCCAGGTGGATGCGGCAGTGTCCGCAGGGGTCGACCCCGACCGCCTCATCCTCGACCCTGGCCTCGGGTTCGCCAAAACCGCCGAACACAATTGGGCTCTTCTGCACGCGCTGCCGACCCTCGTCGGGCTGGGGTTCCCGGTGCTCGTCGGTGCGTCGCGCAAGCGTTTTCTCGGCACCTTGCTGGCCGACGGTGACGCGGTCCGCCCGCCGCAGGAGCGCGACGTGGCGACCGCGTCGATCTCCGCCCTCTCTGCTGCGAACGGTGCGTGGGGGGTTCGGGTGCACGACGTGGCCGGCAGCCGCGACGCGGTCGCGGTGGCCGACGCCTGGCGGTCCGGTGGCCGGCGCGGCGACCTCGCCGATCGGGTGGGCGTTCATGACTGACCGCATCGAGTTGCGTGGCCTGCGGGTGCGCGGGCATCACGGCGTCTTCGACCACGAACGACGCGACGGGCAGGACTTCGTCATCGACGTCGTGCTGTGGCTGGACCTGAGCGCTGCGGCTGCTTCCGACGACCTCGCCGACACCGTCGATTACGGGGTTCTGGCGCAGACGGTCGCCGACATCGTCTCGGGCGAACCGCGCGACCTCATCGAGACGGTCGGCGCGGAGATCGCCGAACGGGTGATGGCCGACGAGCGACTCGCCGCCTGCGAGGTCACCGTGCACAAACCGTCCGCGCCGATCCCGTTGACCTTCGACGACGTCGCTGTGGTGACGCGCCGTTCCCGCAAGGCGATGGGCGGCCGATGAGTCGCGCGGTGCTGTCGGCGGGCTCCAACGTGGGTGACCGGCGTGCGCACCTCGAAAGTGTGGTGTCGGGGTTCGCCGACGAACTCGTCGCGGTATCGAGCGTGTATGCGACCCCACCCTGGGGTGGTGTCGAGCAGGACGACTTCTACAACATCGCCCTGATCGTCGACGGCCCGTTGTCGGCGGCACAGTGGCTGGCTCGCGGCGCGGCGCTCGAAGAAGCGGCCGATCGTGTTCGGGAGGTCCGGTGGGGGCCGCGGACCCTCGACGTCGACGTCATCACCGTCTCCGACGACCACACCACCGTCTCCGACGACAACACCACCGTCTCCGACAATGACGACGGGGTGGTGGTCAGCGACGACCCCGTGCTGACCCTCCCGCATCCACGGGCCGCACAACGCGCGTTCGTGCTCATCCCGTGGCTGGAGATCGACCCGGCAGCCGCACTCTGGACCCCAGACGGCGTTGTCCCGGTCGAAGGGCTCCTGAAGCAGCTCGACGACTCGGAGAAGCTAGGGGTTCGTCGCGTCGACACGATCGGGTGGGCCTCGGCATGACGTCGCCCCTGCCTGCGGGTCACCCGCCGCACGACGACGAGCCGAAGATGGGTCCCACCCGCGTGCGGGACCTGGTGATCATCGCCGCGGTGGTCGCCGCGGCGTCGTGGATTCTGGTGCGCTACAACTACTCCGACCTGCCGCCGCTGCCGCTGCTGGCCGGCATCGTGCTGTATGTGCTGGCCGTCCTCGAAGTGGTGATCGCGTTCGTGGTGCGATCCCGCGTCGCGTCCCGCGACATCGGTGCGGCGAACGGGCAACTGCACCCACTGACCGCCGCGCGTGTGCTCGCGCTGGCCAAGGCGTCGGCGATCCTGGCGGCCATCGCGATCGGGGTGTGGGTCGGGCTGCTCGCTTTCCTGCTCAACCAGCACGATCTGGCGGCCGCCGATCACGACAAACCGGGTGCGATCATCGGGCTGGTGGGCGGCGTCTTTCTCGCGGTCGCCGCGCTGTGGTTGGAGTATTGCTGCCGCGCTCCCGACGACCCCACGTCCGACCATTCCCCACCGGCCTGAATCGGAGATTCATGACTCTCCGGAACAGCTTGGCCGACGAATGACCGGTCAACCGGTAAGTTCTCGGTCATGACGACCTCGAACGGCCGTTCCACCGAGCCCCGACGTTCCGGTCGGTCGGTGGGCCAATGGTTGCTCGGGCTGCTGATCGTCCTGGCGCTGGCAGCGAGCATTCTGATGGTCTTCACCGATCAGCTGTCGATCCCCGGTTCCCTCGCGGTGATCGCCGCGCTGTGGGCGGCGGTCATCGGCGCCATTCTCGTCACCAAATTCCGTCGTCAGGCCGAGAGCGCCGAGGCCAAGAGCCGCGACCTGCGACTCGTCTACGAGCTGCAGCTCGAACGCGAGATCGCCGCGCGTCGACAGTACGAACTCGATGTGGAGACCACCATCCGGCGCGAGGTCAGCGCGGAGGCCAACGAAGAGCTCTCCGAGTTGAAGGCCCAGGTCCTCGCGCTGCGTTCGAGCTTGGAGATGCTCATCGGCGAGCCCCTTCCCGATCAGCGCACGGCGCTGCCGAACGAGAAGATGCGCGAGCTGGCGTCGGGTCTCGGTCCGGGCTATGGGGATTCGGGATTCGGGGACCCGGGATTTCGGGGGTCACCCTTCGGTGCCGGCGCACCCGACTACGGTCGCTCCTCGGGATTTGCCGACGACGACGCACTCGCTGCACGTGACTTCGCCGCCACCGCACCGGCCGGTGACGACGGTCGGCACATCGACAAGGTGGTCGACCCCAACGAGATGACCGAGGTCATCCCTGTGGTCACCGATGACCCGCTCTCCGGCCGGATCGCCACCGAGGTTCCGCTCGAGGACGTTGCGGACGACGAGGTCTCAGTCACCGAGGCCGTTGGTGAGGTCTCGGACGCGGAGGTCGTCGAACCTCCGTCGGAGCCGGTCGTCGAGGAGCCACCGCAGGCCGCCGAAACCCCCGCACAGTCGATGCCGTTCTCGGGCGGGTTCTACGTCGGTTCCGAACCCCCGGTTGCCCCGGGGACCACGCCGCCGGCACCGTTCACCGACGAGACCCCCACCGACGAGTGGGCTCGGGAGGCCGTCGCGAAGGCAGCCAAGGAGGCCCCGGCCGACGTCGCTCCGGACGCTGCGGTGGGCCGTCACGAAGGCGGACCCGACGCCACCCCGGCCGCGAGCTTCGGCCGTAGACGCCGACGCGACGTCGACGACAACGAGAGTTCCCACTCGGCGGGTCTGCCGGTCTCCGAGTTGTTGGGCCAGCTGCGTGCAGCCGAGTCGAGTGGTGGCGGTAGGCGTCGGCGGGCCGACTGACTTAGGTTCTGCCTGTCTGTCGGCGGATCAACCCACGTTTTGCGTGGTGAGACGGCATTAGACTGCTTCCATGACGGCGGCGACATACGCCCAGAGTGCGGTCGTAGGCGAGGATCACTGTCCTCGCCTCGGTGAGCGCGGCGCCGCGTGGCAGCAGTGTCTGGTGAGTGCCGCACTGTTCGTGCCGATCGTCGCCTGGTGGCCGATGTCGTTGTGGCTCTACCAATTTGACCCGCACCATGGCGAAAGCGGTCCCGCCCGCGTCGCGGCGTTCAACGCCGACGGCCCCAACGCGAGTCTGATTCTGCGTTGGGCGCTGACGGCGATCATCGTGGTGTACTTCGTCGCGGTCATCGTGTGGTGGGCGCGCAGTCCCCGCCGGGCGGTGATTGCGGCGCCCATCGCGGCGGTCGGAGCGATCGGGTTCTGGGGTGGTCAGGTGCCGCTGCTCCTCTCGGCGCAGGACAACCTCGTGATCGATGCGGCCAAGCATGCGGCGATCTTCGTCGCGCTGATGATTGTCGCGTGGTCGATCGCCCGACGCAGACATCCATGGTGGCTGCTCGGGGTGCCGATCATCGCGGTGCTCGCGGTCAACGCGAGCCGGCATCCGGAATGGTTCCCCAATCCGACCGATGTCGTCCTCGAGCGCACGGCCGACGGAATCCAGAGCGCAGCGAACCCGCCGTTCTGGCCGATCACCCGTCAAACCTTCGGCGACGTCGCCGACCTCATCGCCGGAATCCTTTTGCTCTGGGCGATCGACGCCGGGTTCGGGGCGATCGTCTCGCGGGGTACAGCGTCTGCACCGTCCGCCGCCTGAGGTTCGTGCCGCTCCCTGAGGTTCCTACCGCTCCCTGAGGTGCGAGCCTGCGAGCCTCGAAGGGTCGTGGTGAGCCGACAATGTCCTCTCACCAGGGGCTTCGAGGCTCTCGGCTGGCGCCTCGAGCACCGCAGCCGGCGGGGAGGGGGTTCCTCAGCCGGCGCCGGGAGATGGTGGGCGGCAGGGATCAGTGCAGGGTCAGCGCGTATCCGATGGCGAACGCGACGCAGGCGACGCCGATGATGATGGCCAGCAGGTTGAGGGTCTGAGCGAGCCTTGCGGCCGGTGGGAGACCGCCCGACAACCGGCGCGACCGTCCGGCGAGGTGCAAACCCAGCACACCCACCGGAACGCCGATGCCCGCGACGACGCTGAGCGGGATCGCGAGGATGCCGCACGCCAGTGCCTTGGTGGCGGCCGACGCGTCGGGCTGGAATCCGGTCGGGGGAGCCACGACGTGCGGTGTCGCGTGCCGGATGGTGGGGTCGTCGTAGTGCGGGGTGTGCCGGTCGAACGATGCCCGCATCGTCGACTCGTAGGAGGGTGGCGGCGGTGTCACGGGGGGCGGCGCCGGACGGAATCCGGCACTGCGGGTGGTCCGCGGTTGGTGGCCGGGATGCGGTTGCGGCGGTCGGGTCGGTGCTGGTGCCGCTGCGCGGATGCGGAGGGTGTCGGGCACTGGGACCCGCGCGGTGCTCGCGGTCCGGACGGCACAGGCAGCGCGGAATTCGGCTGCGAACGCGCCGGCGGTGGCTGGGCGGTCGGCGGGATTCTTGGCCAGGCCGTGCTGGACGGCGTCGTCGATGGCCGGGTCGAGGTCGGGGCGACGATCGGTGATCGGTGGTGGGCGTTCGTTGAGGTGATGGTGGATGAACACGGCCGGGCTGCGTGCCATGAATGGCGGTGTCCCGGCGAGCAGTTCGTAGACGGTGCAGGCCAGTGAGTACACGTCGCTGCGGCGGTCGAGCGCCTCGCCCGACAGTTGCTCGGGTGACGAGTACGGGTACGACCCGATCACGGCATTCGCCGACGTGAGAGCGGTTCCGACGTCGTTTTGGCGGGCTATTCCGAAGTCCGCCAACCGGATTCGTCGTTCAGCTGGCTCGTCGTCGACGCTGCTGACGAGGATGTTGGCCGGCTTCACATCGCGGTGCAGCAGACCGTGCCGGTGAGCGTGGTCGAGGGCGCCGCCGATCGCGTCGGCCACCGAGGCCACATTCTCCACGCCGAGTCCGTTCGGCGACCGTTCGACGAGCGCGGCCGCGTCGGTGCCGGGCACGTACTGCATGGCGATCCAGAGCCGGCCGTCGGATTCGCCGCGGTCGTAGACGTTGACGATCGACGGGTGGTCGAGTCGCGCGGCGAGCTCGGCCTCCCGGACGAAGCGCGCACGGAACATCGCGTCGTCGGTGAAGTGCTCGCTGAGGACCTTGATCACGTCGCGTCGGGGGAGCCGGGGATGCTGCGCGAGGTAGACCTCACCCATGCCACCCGCACCGATCTTGCGCACGATCGTGTACCCGGCGAACTCTGTGCCCTGGGTGAGGCTCATAGGGACCTCCACGATGGTGCGCACCGACGGCGCGAACCTCAGAGTACGCCGGTTTTGCGCAGGTCACGAGGCCTGCCGATCGGTCGAACGACCCCCTGGACCGGTGTCAGACGACACTTGCGCGGTGAGCCGCGTCACAGGAAATGGCCACGGCGGCACGCCACCACCTACCCTTGGACTGCAACGTCTGGTACCCGCGCCTACTGCCGGGACTGGAACGAACTTTTTGGAGGACAGCGGTGACCTCACCGAGCGGTGATATGCCCATGCCGTCGGGGCCCATGTCGTCGGGCCGGCGACCCGGCAGCCGTGCGTCCGCAGATCTTCCTGGCGTTTCCAACCTCCCCGCCCCCGCTCGGCTGACCGTCGGCATCGTGTCCGCGGGTCGTGTCGGCACCGCACTCGGCGAGGCGTTGGAGAAGGCCGGTCACATCGTCGGCGGGGTGGTCGCGCGCTCGGCTGATTCTCGCGCCCGCGCGCGTCGTAGGCTTCCCGAGTCCGAGATCCTCGATCTCGCCGCCGTCGTCGCCCGATCGGAGTTCTTGCTGATCAGCGTGCCCGACGCGGCTCTGACCCGGGTCATCGACGACATCGCCGCCACTGGTGCACTGCGCCCTGGCACGCTGGTCGCGCACACCGCCGGGGCGCATGGCGTCATCATCCTCGAACCACTCACCGCCCTCGGAGCGGTGCCGATGGCACTGCATCCGGCGATGACCTTCGTCGGTACCGAGGAGGACACCACTCGTCTGGCGCATGCCTGCTTCGGGGTGACAGCTGCCGACGAGGTCGGCGCGGCAATCGTCAGCTCGCTGGTGCTCGAGATGGGCGGTGAACCCGTCCGGATCGCCGAAGACGACCGCACGCTGTATCACGCGGCACTCGCGCACGGGGCCAATCATCTGGTCGCGCTCATCTCCGACGCCGTCGCGATCCTCAACGCCGCCATCGACAAATCCGGGCGCGAGACCGCGACCATCGACGGCAACGCGGTGCTGCTGGCCGAACGCATCCTCGGGCCGCTGGTCACCGCGTCGTTGCAGAACGTCCTCGAACTCGGACCGTCGGCGCTCACCGGCCCGGTCGCGCGCGGTGACGCGCACGCCGTCGCCGGCCATCTCGACGCCGTCCGCGCGATCTCCGGCGGATCCGGTCGTGATGGTCTGGCGGAGGCGTACCGCACCCTGGCGCGCCGCGCGGCGACATACACCGACGCACCGTCGGATCTGCTCGACGTCCTGGAGGAGGCACGATGACGGGCTACACGCCGGGACAGCTCACCGTGCACCGCGATCCGGCCGAATTACGACGCGTCACACGGGCGCTGCGCTCGGCGGGCAAGCGAGTCGTGCTGGTGCCCACCATGGGCGCCCTCCATGCCGGACATCTGCAGTTGGTGCGTGCCGCCAAGGCCAAAGGCAATGCGGTGGTGGTGGTGTCGATCTTCGTCAACCCGCTGCAATTCGGGGTCAACGAAGATCTGGACGCCTATCCACGCACCTTCGACGCCGACCGCGCACTCCTCGAGCCGCTCGGCGTCGAGCTCGTGTTCGCTCCGACTGCCGCCGCGATGTACCCCAACGGTCAGCGCACCATGGTGCGTCCCGGGCCGGTTGGCGAAGTCCTGGACGGGATCTCGCGCCCCACCCATTTCGCCGGGATGCTCACCGTGGTGCTCAAGCTGCTCAACATCGTCGGCCCGCACGCCGCCTACTTCGGCGAAAAGGATTACCAGCAGCTGGTTCTCATCACCCAGATGGCCGCCGACCTGAACCTTGACGTCGAGATCGTGGGCGTCCCGACGGTGCGCGAGTCCGACGGCCTGGCCATGTCGTCACGCAACCGCTACCTCGACCCCGCACAGCGCGAGCTGGCCACCACGCTCTCCGCCGCTCTCGTCGCCGGCGCCCATGCCGCGCCCGGTGGCCAGGACGCGATTCTGGCTGCCGCACAATCGGTTCTGGACACCGCGCCGGACATCGCCGTCGAGTACCTCGCGCTGCGCGGACGTCAGCTCGAAGAACCGCCGAGTGCCGGGCAGGGCCGACTCCTCGTCGCCGCACGGCTCGGGCCGGCACGCCTGATCGACAACGTGGGCGTCATGATCGGCGGCTACCCCGAAACAGACCCCACCCCAACAGCTCCAGCCACAACAGAGGGACACTGACGATGCTTCGCACCATGATGACGTCGAAAATCCACCGGGCCATCGTGACCCAGGCCGACCTGCACTACGTGGGGTCGGTGACCATCGACGCCGACCTGCTCGACGCGGCCGACCTGCTCGAAGGCGAGCAGGTGACCATCGTCGACATCACCAACGGTGCCCGGCTCGAAACCTACGCGATCGCCGGTGAGCGCGGTTCCGGTGTCATCGGGATCAACGGTGCCGCAGCGCATCTGGTCCACCCGGGCGACCTGGTGATCATCATCGCCTACGGCATTCTCAACGAGCAGGAAGTGCGCGAGTACGCGCCGCACGTCGTGTTCGTCGACGATCACAACCGCGTCCAGGAGTCCGGCACCGATCCGGCGCGCGCCCCCGAGGGGTCGGGTCTGCTCGACCCCCGGCACGCCGACAACCACGCCTTCGTCGACGCCTGATCGCCGGCCGTCACATGCTGCTGACCGTCGACGTCGGGAACACCAACATCCACCTCGGCGTCTTCGCGGGCGTCGGTGACCACGCGAAACTCGTGCGGGACTGGCGAATCCACACCGACCCCCACTACACCGCCGACGAACTCGCCTGGGCGTTCCGGGGAATGCTCGGCCCCGACATCGAGCAGGTGACCGGTGTTGCGGCACTGTCCACCGTGCCGTCACTGCTGCGGGAACTGCGCGTGATGGTGCCCCGCTACTTCGGATCCGGGCCGCACGTCCTGCTCGAACCGGGTGTCCGCACCGGTGTGCCCCTACTCGTGGACAATCCCAAGGAGGTCGGCACCGACCGTGTCGCCAACTGCCTTGCCGCGCACCATGAGTTCGGTGGTCCGTGCATCGTGGTCGCTTTTGGTACCGCGACCGTCGTCGACGCCGTGTCGGAGAAGGGCGAGTTCCTTGGCGGAGCCATCGCGCCGGGTGTGAACCTCGCGGTCGAGGCGCTCTCCGAGCACACCGTGACCGTGCGCAAGGTGGAGCTGATGCCACCCCGCAGTGTGCTCGGCAAGAACACCGTCGAGGCACTCCAGTCGGGCATCCTGTACGGGTTCGCCGGCCAGGTCGACGGCCTGGTCGAACGCGTGCGGGACACCGTCGACGGTTTCGGCGACGACGACGTCCCGGTGGTTGCCACCGGCTATCTCGCGCCACTGATGTTCGACGAATGCCGCTCGCTCACCGACCACCACACCCACCTCACCCTCGAAGGGCTGCGGCTGGTCCACGAACGCTCGAAGGCCGGACCGCGCCGCGCTCGCTGACCAACGTCGCTGCCAGTCGCTCCCTGTGGCGCCCCCGCTGGCGAGCACCCCTCCGCTCGCTGAGGTGCTCGAGGCGCGATGACGAGCCTCGAAGGGCAGGCGAGACAACAGCATTGGTGACAGCGAGGACTACGGCGATCAGCGATCCGCCCGCCGACGGCGTCGGCGATCGTGGAGGGGGAAGGTGGGTCGGGCCGGTGGCCAGGATCGGGCCCCTGAGGGTGGTCCTCCGGGTATGTCCCGGAAGCGGACGCTGACGGGCCCGATCTCAGTCACCGATTGTCGGTCGTCGCGTTCCGCCGACGGCGACGCCAGGAACATGCGCCCACAAAAAGTCGGGGAAGAAACTTCGTCCCCGACCCTTGGTGTCTTCCCCCAGAAATTTGTAGGGGACGACTGTGAACCTCGGGGAAGAAACTTCTTCCCCTAGATTTTGCGGGCACGACGCTCGCGCATTTCCCAGCTCAGCGGGGTCGATCACCGAACTCGTCAACCAGCAGGCGGGACCCCTGGCCATCCCGGGGCATCTGTGGCACAATTCCTGCCGTGATCAAGAGCTGTCAGGAGTGTTGTCAGGGCTGAGTCCGCATCTGCGGCCGCCCTCCTTCGCGCTCCCCGCTCAATTTCAGATCACTTCGAGGATTCCTCACCATGACCGCTTCGGTTGTCGATACCCCCATTCCTGTCAGTGTCGTTCCAGTCCGGGTCGCCGCCCCGACCGACTCCGTTCCGCTGTCGCTGCAGGTCAGCGACTACGCTGCCGCTGTCGCAGGTGGCGCAACCCCCGTTGACGTGCGCGGACACCGCCGCCGCCAGGCCGACGGTGCTCTGTTCGGCGCGCTCGCCATCGAGGCCGTCGAGGTGCTCGAACGCCTCACGCCCGGTGCATCCGGCGCATTGCGATCGGCGACCGCCGATGCCCGCTGGATTCTGGTCAGCGAGGACGGCCACGAGGCCGAATGGCTGGCGTGGCATCTGCAGGCCCGCGGCGTGCACGGTGCCGTCTTCGTGGTCGGCGGTCATCGTCGTCTGCGTCGGGCGGGCGTGAACGGCCGCATCCGTGCCGACGAACTCGCCGTCATCTCATCGCACGACAACTGAGCCCCGCTGATACGAGTTTGGGAGTCGGTGACCGGCCCCGATAGTGTGCACAGCGTGAGTGACAGCGCGACCAGCACCGACGACCAGACCCCGGAACAGCTGCGAATCCGCCGCGAGAAGCGGGAACGGATTCTCGCCGACGGCCGTGAGGCGTACCCGGTGTCGATCGCGCGCACGCATGCGCTGTCGGAGATCCGCGCCAACTACCCCGATCTCGAGGCCGGTACCGAGACCGGCGAGATCGTCGGGGTGGCCGGGCGCATCATCTTTCTACGCAACAAGGGCAAGCTCTGTTTCGCAACCTTGCAGGAGGGCGACGGCACGCAACTGCAGGCGATGATCTCGTTCAACGGCGTCGGGGAGGAGTCGTTGGCGCGGTGGAAGGCCGAGACCGACCTGGGCGACATCGTCTTCGTGCACGGCGAGGTGATCAGTTCGCGCACCGGCGAGCTGTCGGTGATGGCCGACAGCTGGGAGATGGCGTCGAAGTCGCTGCGGCCGTTGCCGGTCGCGCACAAGGACATGAACGAGGAGACCCGCGTCCGCCAGCGCTACGTCGACCTCATCATGCGCCCCGAGGCGCGACAGATGGCGCGCACCCGCATCTCGGTGATCGCCGAACTCCGCAAGGCACTCGACGCGCGAGGGTTTCTCGAGGTCGAGACGCCGATGCTGCAAACCCTGCACGGTGGCGCAGCGGCACGCCCATTCGTGACGCACTCCAACGCCTTTGACATGGATCTGTTCCTGCGGATCGCGCCGGAGCTGTTTCTCAAGCGATGCGTCGTCGGTGGTATCGAGCGCGTCTTCGAGATCAACCGCAACTTCCGCAACGAGGGTGCCGACTCCACGCACTCGCCCGAATTCGCGATGCTCGAGACCTACCAGGCCTACGGCACCTACGACGACGCCGCGGTGATGACTCGGGAACTCGTCCAAGAGGTTTGCCAGGGCGCGCTCGGCACACTGACCCCGACCATGCCCGACGGCTCCACCTACGACCTGTCCGGCGAGTGGACATCGCTCTCGATGTATCCGTCGCTGTCGGAGGCGTTGGGCCAGGAGATCATTCCCCTCAGTGACAGCGGCGGCACGACCGTCGACGAGTTGCTGGCCATCGCTTCTCGTGTGGGACTGGAGATCCCGAAGGACAAGGGCTACGGCCACGGCAAGCTGGTCGAGGAACTCTGGGAGCACATGGTCGGGGACAAGCTCGACGCCCCGGTGTTCGTGCGGGACTTCCCGGTCGAGACCTCGCCGCTGGTCCGGGCGCACCGCACCATCCCGGGCGTCGTCGAGAAGTGGGACCTGTACGTCCGCGGCTTCGAGTTGGCCACCGGCTATTCGGAACTCGTCGACCCGGTCATCCAGCGTGAGCGCTTCGTCGACCAGGCCCGTCTGGCTGCCGCGGGCGACGACGAGGCCATGGTGCTCGACGAAGAATTCCTCGCCGCCATGGAACATGGCATGCCGCCGACCGCCGGCACCGGCATGGGCATCGACCGCCTGCTGATGGCGCTGACCGGCCTCGGTATCCGCGAAACCATCCTGTTCCCGCTGGTCAAGCCCATCCGCGACTGAGTAGCTGCCGAACCCGTTGGGCGGCAGCGTCATCCGCTACGACGCGAGACCACCGTTCATCGGGCTTCTCCAACGTCTGAGTCTGCCGTCGGGCGACGTCGGCGTTCGCGTCCGACGCATCCGGCCGACGGTGCTCGATGCGTGAGATACGTTCCTGCTCATCGATTTCCAGCCAGATTCCGGCGAAGTCGACACTGATGTCCGCGATCGTCGTCGATTGGGTTCGCCGACCGAACACCGCGTCGGCGATGACGCTCATGCCACCTCGCAGGCCGGCTTCGGCGAGCCGGTACAACTCGGTGTAGACCTTCGCGCGTGCCTCGTCGGTGTAGGCCGAGCGGGGGAGCGGTGCGGTCATCGCCACTCCGGCGAGTCGTTTGCGCAGGACATCGGTGCGCAGGATGCGTGCGCCGGGAGCGGGCGCCAAGTCGCCGCCGACGGCTCGTGCGATGGTCGACTTCCCGGTGCCCGATCCGCCCCCGATGGCCACCAGCCTCGGCGGCTCGGGCTCGGTGAAACCGATTGCGAGAGAGAGGTAATGATGCGCACGCTCGAGCGCACCCTCGGCCGCCGCGACATGCGCTCGGACGGTGGCGCGGATGCCGAGGATGAGCGGCAGGAGCGCGTAGCCGTCCTCGTCGGCGGGGGAGAGGTCGAGGTAGGCGTTGATCATTACGTTCGCCTCGTGGTGGAGCCCGCGCGCCCACAGGTCCATGACGAGAAAGCCGATGTCGTAGAGCACGTCTGTGGTGGCCAGCTCGGCGTCGAACTCCAGGCAGTCGAACGGGATCGGCTCACCGTCGACGACGGCGATGTTGCCCAGGTGCAGGTCACCGTGTCCGCGTCGCACCCGGCCCGCAGTGGCGCGGGCGTCGAGGAGGTCGGCGTGCGAGGCGATCATCTCCGTCAGCCGGTCGGTGAGACGCTGGGCCTGATCCGGCTCGATGATGTCCGGAAAGGCAGCCATGCTCGCCAGATTGCCGTCGACCACGTTCTGGAGCCGCGCCGCGCCGTGCGGGTCGTCGCACACCTCGGCACCGTCGTGCAGGTCGACGACCCGTTCGGCCAGACGTTGCAACAATGCGTCGTCGAGCCCGCCGTTCTCGGCCTTACAGACGAGGAGTGCGTCGTCGGCGAAGCGGGTCATCTCGAGTACCCAGTCGACGGTGTCGCCTTCTCCGTCTAGGGAAACCGATCCGTCGTCGGTCCGCCGGATAGCGTGCAGTCCACGGTAGATGCCGGGCGCGGTGCGTCGGTTGAGCTCCAGTTCGGCGGCGAGCGCATCGTGACGACGATCGGGGGTGGAGAAGTCGAAGTAGCGCAAGCGAACCGGCCGCTTGAGTTTCCACGCCCGGTCGCCGTTGAGCAGGACGGTCGCGCCGTGGGTGTCGATGCGGGTGGTGTCGGCGTCCGGGTCAAGCATGCCGGCAGCAGTCAGCAGTTCGACGGCGTCGTCTGCGGCAGTTCGTGTCACCCGAACAGCACACCACAGGTGGCGGTGGCTGTCCTGATCGAGTGTCGTCTATAGACTCCGGGGATGCCCGCGACACCGCAGCAGCAGAACGGCGCCGGACGCAACCTCGTCGTCTGCCTCGACGGCACCAAGAATGAGCCCGAGCAGGGCAGCACCAACGTCGCCCGACTCTTCGACGTCTGCGTGAAGAACGACGCGCAGCTGGCCTATTACGACCCGGGAGTCGGAACGATGGGCGCACGTGGCGCGGTCACCAAGGTGGGCAAGGCGCTCACGCGGGGATGGGGACTCGTCGCCGGCTACGGCGTCAAGGACAACCTCGAAGAGGCCTACAACTTCCTCGCCAACAACTACCGAAAAGGTGACCGCATCTTCGTGTTCGGGTTCTCCCGCGGCGCGTACACCGCGCGGGCGCTCACCGGGATGCTGAATACGATCGGTTTGCTCCGACCAGGTGCCGAGAACCTCACGCCCTATGCCGTCAAGCTGTATGCGCAGAACAGTGGCAACGCCGGAACCGAGGAATACTTCAAGCCGCGCAACAAGTTCCGAAACAGGTTCGGGAACCCGGACTTTCCGAGCACCTTCGACACGTCAACCAAGCAAGTGCATTTCCTCGGTGTCTGGGACACGGTCAAATCCGTTGGTGCGTTGAATGTCCGGGCAGGATTCGAAGAGGCGCGCTGGCCGTACACCGCGAAGATCGCCAACGTCAACATCGCCCGTCATGCCATGGCGCTCGACGAACGTCGACGCCCGTACGGCTGCTACCGGTTCGACGCGACGACAGTCAAAGAGTCTGACGGCCGGCACCTCGAGGTCTGGTTCCCTGGCGTGCACAGCGATGTCGGCGGCCAGTACGACGACGACCACCACGCGTCCGACGTCGCCTTCGACTGGATGCTGCGCGAGGCACACGAGGCAGGTTTGGCCCTCAGCAAGCAGAAGTACTCGTCACTACTGTCGGTGCCGTTTTCCACCGGGCTGCCGGCCGGGCATGCCACCGAAGGTTGGCTGCACCCCAACGGGCGCACATGGATCCTGGCCGGCGGGTGGCGATCTCGTCGTCCGCTACCCGGCGACCTCGTCCATCCGACCGTGGATGAATGGATCGACCACGGCAACGCGGGCAAGCCCTACCGACCGGACCGTGCGCCGGATCTGCAGCGGCTTACGTAAGCTCCCGCTTGAGGATCTTGCCGGCCGCGTTGCGCGGGAACGCCTCGACGAACACCACCGATCGCGGCACCTTGAAGTTCGCCAGATGCTCACGCGCATAGGCGATCACGGCGTCCTCGTCGAGTCCGGCGTCGTTGCGGATGGTGAGGTAGGCGCGCCCGACCTCGCCGAGCCGCTCGTCGGGCACCCCGACAACGGCCGATTCGGTGACACCGTCGAGCCGCGCGAGGGTCTGCTCGATCTCGGCGGGGTAGACGTTGAAGCCGCCGCAGATGTACATGTCTTTCAGCCGGTCGGTGATCTTGAGATTGCCGCCGGCGTCGATGGTTCCGATGTCGCCGGTGTGCAGCCAGCCGTCGGCGTCTATCGTCTCCGCGGTGGCCTCCTCGTTGTCGAGGTAGCCGACCATGACCATGTCGCCGCGGGCGAGCACCTCGCCCTGCTCGGAGAGCATGATCTCCATACCCGCGAACGCGCGTCCGCAGGTGTTGGCGACGGTCTCGTCATCGTCGTCGGGCGTGCAGGTCGACACGAAGCCGCTGCATTCGGTGAGGCCGTAGGCGGTGACGACGGTGTCGACGCCGAGATCGCGCTGGATGCGTTCGATGAGCACCACCGGCACGATCGCGGCACCGGTGACAACGAGTCGCAGGGTCGACAGGTTGAAGCCATCGCGGTCAACGGCGTCGAGGATGGTCTGGAAGATGGTGGGAGCGCCGGGGAAGATGGTGGCGCGCTCGTCGTCGACCAGTTTCATCGCGGCGGTGGGTGAGTACACCGCGAGCGGCAGCATCGTCACACCGAACAGGACGCACGGCAGGATGCCGGCCTTGTAGCCGAAGGTGTGGAAGTAGGGGTTCACCATCAGGTAGCGATCGCCGGGATGCAGGCTGCCATTGGCGCCCCACGCATGCGACCCGGCCAGCGTCTGACGATGGGTTGCCATGACACCCTTGGACTTTCCGGTGGTTCCGGAGGTGAACAGGATGTCGGAGAGATCGTCGGGGCACACCGCGTCGGCCCGACGATCGGCCTCGGTGAGCGACTCCGCAGTGCCACGTTCGAGGAAGTCGTGCCACGACGTGGCCGGCTCGGGTGGCACGGCCTTGGGCGCGAGCGGTACCTGGATGATCACGTCGGGCATCGCATCGGCATGATCGGCCAGCAGTTCGGCGAGATGGTCGGAGCCGAGGAATTCGCCCGACACGATCACCGCGCGAGCGGCCGACCGCTCGATGATCTCGATGGCCTCCCCGACGGTGTAGCGCGTGTTGAGCGGCACCAGGGTGGCGCCCGCGTAGTGCGAGCCGAGCGCGGCGATCGGCCAGTGGAAGCTGTTGGGCGCCCAGATCGCCACCCGGTCACCGGGCTCGATGCCGGACGCAACCAGGGAACCGGCGAATGCGCGGACGACGCCGTGGAATTGCGCCCACGTCAATTCCAGGTGTGGATGTGTCGAGGGATGCCACTGGCCGTCGATGATGGCGATACGGTCGGGCCAGGTGGCGGCGGCGCGATGCAGCGCGGCCGGTGTGGTCTGCGGGTAGCTCGCGGCGGGCGTCGACGAGGGCTGCTCCATGGTCCTTAACCTAGCACCAGCCCCAACCTAGCACTTGCTTGGTGGGCTATGCTGACGGTCATGACCTCGATCAACCTCGCGGATCGGGCCGTCGACCTCGGCGAATGGGCCCGGAGTCGGTCGGCAGAGTCGACGCCCCGTGCCGCCGACGAGTTCGCCGCAGCCGTGCGTGCGTGGCTCGACGAGAATCTCGCCGGTGAGTTCGAGTACCTCAGGGGTCGCGGCGGCCCGGGTAGCGAGCACGAGTTCTTCGACGGCCGGCTGGCCTGGGATCGACATCTCGCCGCTTCTGGTTGGACCTGCCTGGGCTGGCCCGCCCGGTACGGCGGACGCGGTGCGACGCTGGAACAGCGCATCATCTTTCACCGCGAATACGCCCGCGCCAACGCACCCGCTCGCGTCAACCACCTCGGCGAAGAACTTCTCGGACCCACACTGATCGAGTTCGGGACCGAGGAGCAGAAGCAGCGCTTCCTGCCCGGTATCGTCGACGTCACCGAGCTGTGGGCGCAGGGCTATTCCGAACCCGGCGCCGGGTCGGATCTGGCGGGTGTGTCGACCACCGCTCGGCTCGACGACGGACGCTGGATCGTCAACGGACAGAAGATCTGGACCTCCCTCGCCCATGTGGCCCAATGGGTGTTCGTACTGTGCCGCACCGAGCCTGGCTCCACGCGGCACAGTGGACTCAGCTTCTTGCTGGTGCCGATCGACCAGCCCGGCGTCACCGTCCGGCCGATTCAACAACTCACCGGCACATCGGAATTCAACGAGGTGTTCTTCGACGACGCCGTCGCCGACGCCGACCTCATCGTGGGTGAACCCGGCGACGGCTGGAAGGTCGCGATGGGGCTCTTGCAGTTCGAGCGTGGCGTGTCCACGCTCGGGCAGCAGGTGGGATTTGCCCGCGAACTCGACAACCTCGTCGACACCGCGAAAAGCAATGGCGCCATCGATGATCCGGAGATCGCGAGCCGGCTGGCGCGGGCATCGATCGGCCTGAAGGTGATGGGTGCGCACGCTCAGCGCACCCTCGATGGGGACGTAACGAATCAGGCTGGGGCCGCCTCGGTGTCGAAGTTGTTGTGGGCCAACTGGCATCGGGATCTCGGTGAGCTTGCAGTGGACGTGGTCGGTGCGCCGTCGTTGATCGCTCCCGCGGCCACCGTCGAAGGTGTGGTCAACGACATCACCGATCCCGAGAACGTCGAACTCGACGACTGGCAACGACTGTTCCTGTTCACCCGCGCCGACACCATTTATGGCGGTTCGAATGAGGTGCAGCGCAACATCATCGCCGAGCGCGTGCTCGGCCTACCCCGAGAGGCCCGGCAGTCATGACCCAGACCCCAGTGCGCTCACCGCTCGCGGCTGTCCCCACCGAGATCCCCGGGCACGGTTTGCTGCTCGGCAAGAAGGTGGTGGTCACCGCGGCCGCGGGCACCGGCATCGGTTTTGCGAGCGCGCGCCGTGCCCTGCTCGAGGGCGCCGACGTCCTCGTCAGCGACTGGCACGAACGCCGACTCGGCGAGGCGGCCCGGAAACTCGCCGATGAGTTCCCCGAGCGCGCCGTGTCGCAGGTTCCCTGCAACGTGCAGGAGACCGCGCAGGTCGACGCGCTGATCGACAGTGCCGCAACCGAACTGGGCCGCATCGACGTGCTGGTCAACAACGCCGGCCTGGGCGGGGAGACGCCGGTCGCCGAGATGTCCGACGAGGAGTGGGACCGCGTTGTCGACATCACCCTCACCGGTACCTTCCGTGCAACGCGCGCTGCGCTGCGCTACTTCGGCGGCGTCGAACACAATGGGGTGATCGTCAACAACGCGTCGGTGCTCGGCTGGCGTGCGCAACGCGGTCAGGCGCACTATGCGGCGGCCAAGGCTGGTGTCATGGCGCTGACCCGTTGTGCCGCAGTGGAAGCCGCCGACGTGGGGGTGCGCATCAACGCGGTCGCACCATCGATCGCCAAACACCCCTTCCTGGCCAAGGTGACCAGCGACGACCTGCTCGACGAACTCGCGTCCCGGGAGGCCTACGGCCGAGCCGCGGAGGTGTGGGAGGTTGCCGCGACGATCGCCATGCTGGCCAGCGACTACACCACGTACCTGACCGGCGAGGTGGTCTCCATCTCCAGCCAACGAGCTTGACCGACAACAACAACCACCAGGAGCAACCATGTCCACTCCGCAGGCCTACATCGTCGACGCGATCCGCACCCCGGTCGGCAAACGCAATGGCTCACTCGCCAAGACCCATCCCGCCGATCTCGGCGCCCACATCATCTCCGCACTCGTCGAGCGCACCGGGATCGACCCGGCCGCCGTCGACGACGTGGTGTTCGGCTGCCTCGACACCATCGGCGGGCAGGCGGGCAACGTGGCCCGGACCGCATGGCTCGCCGCCGGTATGCCGCTGGAAGTGCCTGGGACAACAGTGGATCGGCAGTGCGGGTCGTCGCAGCAGGCCATCCATTTCGCCGCGCAGGGCGTCATGAGCGGCACCCAGGACATCGTCGTCGCGGGTGGACTGCAGAACATGAGTGCCATCCCGATCTCGCAGGCGATGATCGCGGGCAAGGAGTTCGGCTACAGCACGCCGACCGCGGAGTCGGTGGGCTGGCAGGAGCGATTCGGCGACGCGCAGATCTCGCAGTTCGTCGGCGCCGACATGATGGCCCAGCGCTGGGATCTGTCCCGGGAAGATCTCGAGCGGTGGGCGCTGCAGTCGCATGAACGCGCCCGCGCGGCCATCGCGGCCGGCCGCTTCGACAACGAGAACGTCCCGCTCGGCGACTGCGTCGTCGACGAATGCCCACGGGAGACGTCGATGGAGAAGATGGCCGGTCTCGCGCCGCTCGCCGAGGGGTCGGTGCTGACCGCGGCGGTCGCGTCGCAGATCGCGGACGGTTCGTCGGCCGCGCTCGTCGTGTCCGAGAAGGCACTCAAGGAGCACGGTCTGACGCCGCGTGCGCGCATCCATCACCTGTCGGTGCGCGGCGACGACCCGGTGATGATGCTGTCCGCACCCATCCCCGCGACCAAGTACGCGCTCGAGAAGACCGGTCTGAGCATCGACGACATCGACGTCGTGGAGATCAACGAGGCCTTCGCGCCCGTCGTATTGGCATGGTTGAAGGAGACCGGCGCCGATCCCGCGAAGGTCAATCCGAATGGTGGCGCCATCGCGCTCGGCCACCCGCTCGGCGCCACCGGCGCGAAACTGTTCGCGACCCTGCTGGGCGAACTCGAACGCACCGGGGGCCGCTACGGCCTGCAGACGATGTGCGAGGGCGGTGGCACGGCCAACGTGACGATCATCGAGCGCCTGGGCTGAGCCGGGCCGGTCTCAGCCGGTGACGATGGCCTGATCTGTGGCCGTCGTGTCCCGATCCTTCTGACAACAGGCGTAGCCACATGCCTGTGATCTGGCGCATACTATGGTGTGGAACGGGCGGACATATTCGTTTCAACCGCCACATCACGACCAAATCGGAGGATCTCGATGACCAAGCCTGCTGAGACCGGCGCCGGGGTGACAAACGCGGATCGCCGCGAGTCATCTGAAGAACACACGATGGCAGAGCTGGTCGAGATCCAGCGGGCCGCGTTCTTGCGCGACGGCATCCCGAGCGCGGACGTTCGCATCGACCGCATCACTCGACTGTCGGCGCTGCTGCTCGACAACGCCGAGGAGATCGCGGAAGCGCTCGCCGAGGACTTCGGTTCGCGACCGCGCGAGCTGTCGCTGGCCACCGACGTCGCCGGCTGCATGATCGACCTCGCCCACCAGCGCCGGGGCGTCAAGGAGTGGATGGCCGAGACCAACACCGCCAAGCTGCAGGGAATGCTCGGCTTCAAGCAGCGGGTGCGCCACGACCCGCTCGGCGTCGTCGGAATCATGGGCCCGTGGAACTTCCCACTGCAGCTGACCTTCGTGCCGGCGGGTTCGGCCTTCGCGGCGGGTAACCGCGTCGTCATGCGTCCGTCGTCGATCACCGCACGCTGCACCGAGGTGGTCGCCAAGCATGCGCCCAAGTACTTCTCGATCGAAGAGTTGGCGGTCATAACACCCAAGCACGGTTCGGGGTCGGACTTCGCCAAGCTCAAGGTCGACCACATGTTCTTCACCGGGTCGCCCGACGTCGGCGCGTCGGTGGCGCAGGAGGCCGCGAAGAACCTCGTGCCGGTGACGCTCGAGCTGGGCGGCAAGAACCCGGCCGTCGTCGACGTCGATGCCGACATCGACAAGGCCGCCAACATGCTGGCCGACGCCCGCATGGTCAACGGTGGCCAGGTGTGCCTGTGCCCCGACTACGTGTTCGTTCCCGAATCGAAGCTGGGTGAGTTCACCGACAAGGTGGTCGCACGCTGGACCAAGAACTTCCCGACGATCTACGACAACGAGCAGTTCACGTCGACGATCAACCAGAAGAACTACGACCGCATCGTCGGACTGATCGAGGATGCCGAGTCGCTGGGAGCGGCAAAGCGTCAGGTGATCCCGGGTGGCGAGCCGCTGCCGGACGCCGAGCGCCGCAAGATCCCGCCGACGCTGCTGACCGGGGTCAAGGCCGGCATGAAGATCGAGGAGGACGAGGTCTTCGGTCCGGTCCTCACCGTGTACCCCTACCGCGAGTTCGGTGAGGTGATCAGCCACATCACGTCGCATCCGCATCCGCTGACCATGTACTGGTGCGGCGACGACAACGACCGTTTCGCCGCGCTCGCCGACGGCACGCGCAGCGGTTCGATCAACGGCAACGACTTCGCCGCACACATGTTCGGCGCCGACCTGCCGTTCGGTGGCGTCGGTCGCTCGGGCATGGGTGGCTACCACGGCAAGACCGGTTTCGAGACGTTCAGCCACGCACGTGCGATCGCCTTCTCGACACTGCCGGTGTCGATCGCCGAGATGATGTCGCCGCCGTTCCTGCCCAAGGACACGAAGCTGACGAACAACCAGATGAAGATGTGGAACTTCTTCAACAAGCGTGCGATGAAGAAGGTGCGCAAGCGCCTGCGCTGACCTGTTCTGCTGATGTGACACCCCCTTGGCCGGGGCCGTTGTGAGACGGTCCCGGCCAAGCGCTTGCTAGGGTGGGTCAGACCCTCAGGAGGTGTGGTGTCACCACGCAATAGCACGCAGACGTCGCGTCGCGACGAGTTGCTGGCCACGGCCGGGCGGATGTTCGCCGAGCAGGGTCTGCGATCCACCACGGTGCGTGACATCGCCGACGCCGCCGGGATTCTGTCGGGCAGCCTCTATCACCATTTCGACTCCAAGGAGTCGATGGTCGACGAGATCTTGCGTGGCTTCCTCGACGACCTCTTCGACCGCTACCGCGCGATCGCCGCTGCCGGTCTCACGGCCACCGAGACGTTGCGCCAGTTGGTGATTGCGTCCTTCGAGTCGATCGACGCCCAGCGCAACGCCGTCGCGATCTACCAAGACGAAGCCAAACGCCTTGCCGGACAAGCACGTTTCGCCTACATCGGCGAACTCAACACCGAGTTCCGGCAACTCTGGCAGTCGGTGCTGCAACGCGGCGTCGACGACGGCGAGTTCCGGGCCGACCTCGACGTCGAACTCGTCTACCGCTTCATGCGCGACACCGTGTGGGTCGCCGTGCGCTGGTACCGCCCAGGTGGAACCCTCACCGTCGAGGCGATCGCCGATCAGTACCTGTCCGTCGTCCTCGACGGCATCCTCCCGCGGTAGCCGCCCGCCCTCACCCGAGCTCTCCGAGCCTGCTGAGTAGCCGTGGTGTTGCCATCGGTACCGGTCCACGTCGGCCGAAATACTCACGAGGGACGTCGGAGACGAAGGTGGTGGCGATGTCGCGGTCGTAGAGGACGTCGACAAGATGCAGGAACCGTTGTGCCGGTTCGCGACCCGCGGTAGACAGGTCGGGGATTCCGGTGACCATCCATCGGCGGAAGCGATCGCTGAGGGTCAGATAGTCGGTGGCGCCGAGCGGACGTCCGCAGATGTCCGCGAAGTCGACCCACAGAAGGTGCGGTTCGGCGCGTCGTGCCGGCAGCGTCCGGTCGGCAACGGACACTGGGCATCGATACTCCACGGCGTCTGCGGGGATGGTGGTGGTCCATCGTCCCGACGCGAATCCGGAATCGCGACTCGATACCGTCCGATAGTCCACGCCCGCATCCAAAAGAATTGTGGTGCACGAGTTTTGGATCAGATTGATCGTCGGTAGGAAACCATCGTGGAACAGCGGGTTCGGCATGAGTTCGGTGGGGGTGCGGTTCGACGTGAACACCACGCGCACACCGTGTTCGGCTGCGTAGCGGAGGATTCTCGCGACGAAGATCCCGTCGGCCGGGTCGTCGACGTCGAAGTCATCGAAGCACACCACCGAACGTGAGCCGATCAGTTCGGCCACTGCCGGGTCGAGCCCGCCCGCTCGCCGAATCGCGTGATGGAGGTCCCGTATGAAGGTGTGCCAGTGAACCCGCAGGACAGCTTGAGTCGGTAGTGCCGATGCGAACACGTCCATGAGCCACGATTTGCCGCGACCGGGTGGTCCGGTCAGGTACAGCCAGCGGTCGCTCTCGCGCAGCACTGTGGCGGCGCGACTCTGTGTCGGGTCGAGCGTGAAGCCGGCACGTGCTGCTGCCTCGTCGAATGTGTGCGGACCGGCGATGACCTGCGGGGATCGACGCCGACGCGGTGACTGCATACGGTAACTCTATCATCATAGAGTCTTGTGCTACCGTCGATGCATGCCTCGCCCCGGCCGTCGGCCTGCCATCTGCGACGCGGCCATCGAGCTTGCTGCAACCGGTGGTACGCACGCAGTCACCCATCAGGGCGTCGACCGTCGGCTCGATCTGCCTCGGGGCTCGACGTCGTACTACTACCGGACAAGAGAGGCGCTGGTCGGGGCCGCGGCGGAGCGTTTGGTGGAACGCTCACGCGAGCGGTTCGAGTCGCGGATGGCCGGGGAGCCGATGCTTCCGGGAGTATTGATCGCGGACTATCTCGATGAATTACTCACCGAACGACGTGCCGATGTGTTCGCCAGGCTGGCCCTGGCCCTCGACCCCTCGCTGGCCGTCGGCACGCGAGATGCGCTGTCCCGGTGCTTCTTCTCGCTGCCGGCAGCAGAACGATTGATGACCGCGCTGTCGGCTTCCGATCCTCGTGCGGCTGATTCTCGTACTGCGGCCGATGAACTGGTCACCGTGCTGGAGGGAATTGTCGCCGCTCACACGTACGGGCTGCATCGTCGAGCGGGAGTTGGCAGGGGAGACCTCGCAGAGACGGTGCGACCGTTGGTGGAGAGAATGTTGCCGATCAGTTCGGAACCGCCGCCGACCAGCGGATCGGCGGGCCCGGCGTCGCGGTGAGGACACCGCGCTCACCGAGGACGATGAGGTGCGCGTTGGTTTCGCGTAACGCCATGTACGCCAAGCCTTCCGAGAGTTCGGAGAACGGTCGGGACCAGGTGACCGATCGGGTGATCTCCCAGGGCGTGGACTCCGGATCCTTGCGCACGGCGGCGGTGATCTCGTCGAGCCGTTGCTCGTGATGGCCCAACAGGTCGGTGACGCGATCGGCGAGCCCACGGAACCGGTACTCGTGCGACGGCAATGCCTCGAGATCGCCGACGTTCTCGGTATTCGCCAGCGACACGAGGTATTCGGCGAGCGGATCGGGCGAACTGAAAATACTCGTCGACACGTTCGGGCTGATGCGCGGAAGCAGATGATCGCCGGTGAACATCACGCCGGCGTCGTCGTCGGCGAAACACATGTGTCCGGCGGTGTGGCCGGGGGTCCACATCGCGCGGACGTTCCAGCCCGGAAGGTTGAGCGGCTCATCGTGGTCGAGTTCGACGTCGACCTTGCGTCCGTCGGGCAGTCGGACGAACACGTTGAGGCCACTACGGGACGGATCGATGCGCGGGCCGCCGAGCGTCTCGGATTCGGCGATCTCGGCGTCGATCTCGGCGGCCACCTCGGCATCGGTGTGATACCGCAGGTGCCGTGCGTCGTTGCGGTGCATCGCCAGCACCGGATCGGCGTGTTCGAGGAGGCGCGGGACCAGGCCGAAATGGTCGGGATGTAGGTGTGTGATCGACACATGCCGCACGTCGGCGATGTCGTGACCGGTGGCATGGATGCCGTTCACCAGCGCCTGCCACGACTCGTCGGCATTCCATCCGGTGTCGATCAGAGCAAGTCCGTCGGGAAGTGCGAGCGCGTAGACGAGGATGTAGCGCAGTGGATTGCCGGGCATCGGCACCGGGATCGACCACAGGCCCGGTCGGACTTCCTCGACCCGCGGCATCTGTTTGGCGGCCCACGCCTCGCGCTGGTGGTGACCGGTGACCTCGATCGTATGCATCAAACCTCCTGAAGGCCGACACGCGTCAGGGCTGACGACGGCCTCAAATCCATACGATCACAGCACTTGGTTGCGCTCAACAACAAGTTGCTACTGTGACGTGAGTAACACGGACGAAGGGGTTCACGCATGGTCGGTCAGTTCACGCCCCAGACAGATGCGGCAATTCAGGTCGCACGGCAGCAAACCCTGTCTGACCTGCTTCGACGCACCGCCGCGCGACTACCGGACAAGGTCGCTATCATCAACGGGTCGCGCGAGTTGACCTTCGCCGAGTTCGACGCGGCGGTCAATCGATGTGCCAACGCTCTTGTCGCGCGCGGGCTCGACAAGGGGCAACGACTGGCCCTCGTCAGCCACAACAACTGGCAGTTCGCGGTCCTCCACTACGCGACCGCCCGGCTCGGCGTCATCCTCGTGCCGGTGAACTTCGGGTTGGGTGCCGCCGAGATCGCCTACATTCTCGAACACTCAGGGGCGTCGGCCGTGGTGGCCGAGGACGCTCTGGCGCCGGTCGTCACCGACGCTGTGCAGCAGGCCGGTGTCGACGTGGTCGGAGGATTCATCACCACCGGTCCCGACCGTCCCGACACCGAGTGGGAGGACGTCGACGCGTGGATGCTCGACGGTGATGCGACGCCACCGCAGGTGTCCGTCGCTGACGACGATCCGCTGCGGCTGATGTACACCTCGGGCACCGAATCGCGGCCCAAGGGTGTGCTGCTGTCCTCGAAATCGCTGATCAATCAGTATGTTTCGTGTGTCATCGACGGCGGGATGAGCGCCGACGACATCGAAATCCATTCGCTCCCACTGTTTCACTGCGCCCAGCTGGACTGTTTCCTGTCGGTCGACGTGTACCTGGGCGCGACCAGCATCATCCTGCCGGGACCCGATCCGGCGACGGTCCTCGAGACGATCGAATCGCGCGGCGTCACCAAACTGTTCTGCCCACCGACCGTGTGGATCTCGTTGCTGCGTCACCCCGATTTCGACCGTCGCGACCTGTCGTCGTTGCGCAAGGGCTACTACGGAGCGTCGGCTATGCCGGTCGAGGTGTTGCGTGAGATGGCACAACGCCTTCCGCAGGTGTCGCTGTGGAACTTCTACGGCCAGACCGAGATGTCGCCGCTCGCCACGATCCTGTTGCCGCACGAACAGATCGAGCACGCAGGCTCGGCGGGTCGGGCTGCGCTCAACGTAGAGACCAGGGTGGTCGACGACGAGGACAACCCGGTGCCCACCGGTGAGGTCGGCGAGATCGTGCACCGCAGCCCGCACGCGTGCCTCGGCTACTACAACGATGAGGAGAAGACCGCGGCGGCCTTCCGCAACGGGTGGTTCCATTCCGGCGATCTGGGTGTCATCGACGCCGACGGCTATCTGGCAGTGGTCGACCGCAAGAAGGACATGATCAAGACCGGCGGCGAGAACGTCGCCTCACGCGAGGTCGAGGAGGCGATCTACCGCCTCGACGGCGTGGCCGAGGTCGCGGTGTTCGGTGTGCCGCATCCCAAATGGATCGAGGCGGTCACCGCCGTCGTTGTCCCCAAGGAGGGGGCAACGATCACCGAAGACGATGTCGAAAAACATCTTTCGGACATTCTCGCCGGCTACAAACGACCCAAGTACGTGGTGTTCGCCGACGCGCTACCGAAGAACCCGAGCGGCAAGATCCTCAAGAAAGACCTACGCACCGAGCATGCCGGCATCGCCACGTGACGGTCGCCGGGCTCACCCCAACGAGCCGAGTGCCTTCAGTCGTTCATGCGCTTGCGTCATGATCGATTGAATGAGTTCGTCGCAGCTGGGCAGGTCGTCGATCATGCCGACCACCTGGCCCGACGCCAGCACACCCGCACGGGTGTCGCCCTCAACCAGCCCGGCTTTGAGCAGCATGGGGGTGTTGCCGGCCATGATGATCTGTTGCCAGGTGCGCTCACCGGATTTGCGCATCGACCGTCCGTCGCGCAGCATCGTGGTCCACCGCATCCCGGTCATCTGCTTGAACTCGTTGGCATTTCGTGCCGCCGCGTACAGTGCCTTGACCCGGCTGCCGCCTTCGAGTGCTTCGACGAGCGGGGTGCGCAGCACCCGATGCGGCATGCCGTCAACCTTCACCGACACCACGGTGTCACCGAGACCTCGTTGCAAGTATTCCTGCTTGACGGTGTCGGGGACGGCGCTGTCGGAGGTGAGCAGAAAGCGCGTGCCCATCGCGACACCTTCGGCCCCGTAGGCCAGCGCGGCGGCCAGTCCTCGCCCGTCGAAGAAGCCGCCGGCGGCGACCACCGGCATGTCGATACCCTTGGCCGACAACGCATCCAGCACCGACGGCAGCAGCAGGGTGGTGGCCACCGGTCCGGTGTGGCCGCCGCCTTCGCCGCCCTGCACGATGACCGCGTCGGCGCCCCAGGAAGCAACCTTCACCGCATGCTTGGCGGCGCCGATGGACGGGATGACCACCACACCATGTTCTTTGAGCTTGGCGATGAGTTCTTGCTTGGGTGCCAGCGCGAACGACGCGACCTTGACACCCTCGCGGATCAGCAGATCGATCCGCTGCCCGGCATCGGTGGCGTCGGCACGGATGTTGACGCCGAAGGGCTTGTCGGTCAACGACTTCGTCTTGGCGACTGCGGCCTCGAGCTCGGGGTAGGTCATGGTCGCCGACGCGAGGATGCCCAATCCGCCGGCATTCGACGTGGCCGACGTGAGTGCCGGGCCCGAGACCCAGCCCATCCCGGTCTGCACCACCGGATACTCGACGCCGACCAACTCGGTGAACTTCGTGGGCAGCGAGGCGGCCCGCGCCGATGCCGTCATCGAACTTCTCGATTCCGAACACCCTTGGGATCAAGTACGTCCCGGACGAGTCCGAGTTCCTCATCGGTGGGGCGACGAGTCTCGGGGGCGTCGGTAAGCCCCGCGATCTCGAAGCTCGTGTTCTCGGCCACCTCGTCGGCCGTGACGCCGGGATGCAACGACAGCGCGCGCATGGTGTGGTCGGGCCCGCCGAAGTCGAAGACACCGAGGTTGGTCACCACACGGTGGATGTCGAGGTCGTCGAAGGCCGGGTTGGATGGGTCGGCCTTGTCGTAGCCGACGCCGCAGACGATGTCGACCGTGTCGACAAACACGCGTGCCGAGTGCCGGGCCACCCAATAGCTCGTCGGGTGATTGATGGTGTTGCCGGGAGCGCCACGCGCACCGAACATCTGGCGCGTCGGATGCTGAAGCGGCCCGAAGGCCGACAGATTCTGGTTGCCGAATCGGTCGATCTGGTTGGCTCCCATCACCACATGGCGACGGCCCGACGCGACGACGTCGAACACCTTGCGGAATGGCAGCCAGCCCTCGATGGGACCCGAGCGTCCGATGGCCGGGGTGTCGGCGAAGATCAGCGCCTCGCCGTCGGTGATGAGCAGGTCCGGTTCGGTGGTGAGCCGAGCCAGTCGCGCGCCGAGAAGGGGGGTGGGTGCCATCGGCGACGCCAGGATCTCGCCTGCACCGGAAAAGATCTCGGCGCAAGCGATCACGCAGTACTCGGCCCGAGTGACCGCAGTCTCGGTGGTCTCGGTGGTCGTCACTTGCCGTCCTCCTTTGTCTCGGCCCGCTCTGCCTGCCAGGCTGCGACTTCGCGCTGATAGGTTGCCTCGTCGACGCGAAGGAAGCGCTCCGAGAACGCTTCCCAGGTCTCGGGTTCCTTGGCGGATTCGACGTAGAACTGCTGGAAGCTCTCATCCCTGCCGTAATCTCCGGCGAACGTGAAGTGTGCACCGTTGAGGGTGTGCACAACGCGATCGACGTTCATGCGGTTCAGCAGAAGGCGCTGTTGCGGAACGGATTTCACCAGCACTTCGGTGGACACCAGCTGGTCGGTCTCCAGATAGCGGCGATCGGCTGCGGCGCAGTACAGGTCGTCGAAGTAAGGGTCGATACCGGTGTAGGCGGCGTTGCCGTAGCTGTCGGCGAGGTCGAGGTGGACGAAGGCCGCGTCGAGTCGCAATGCCGGCATGGCGATCAGCGTCTGGGTTCGCCCGTCGGGGTCGGCGTACGGCGACTCGACCGTCTTCAATTCGCCCTCCCAGAACCGCAGGACGTCCGAGCCCAGACCCGCGCGAATCGGCAGGAAGGGCAGGCGCGCAGCTGCTGCCTCGAGCCCGCACTTCACCATGCCCTCGTCCATCTCGCGCACCTCGATCGCGCCGGTCGTGCGCGCCTTGGCGAACCAGGGGTCGTAGAACGGCGCCGAGTCCAGGGACACGAACCCGTAGTACGCGCGCCGGACTTTGCCTGCGGCGCACAGCAAACCGAGATCTGGCCCGCCGTAGGTGACCACCGTGAGGTCCTTGACGTCGGACCGGGCGATGGCCCGCACCAGGGCCATCGGTTTGCGTCGCGAACCCCAGCCGCCGATGCCGATGGTCATCCCATCGCGCAGCTCGGCCACCACGTCGTCGAGCGTGCTGGTCTTGTCGGTCGTCATGTCAGGCCGGTCCTCCGTTGGCGTGAGCTGCAGCGCTGGTTTTGGGCTTTCCGGTGGCGACGAAGGCATCGCGGTGTTCGTCGGCGACGCCGGCGAGGTTGAGTTCGAAGGTGAAGCCCTGCTCCAGCCGGTAACTCGACTTCACGTCCACCGGGTCGATGTGGTTGATCGCTTCCTTCGCCGCCCGGATCACGCGGGTGTCCTTGGCGGCGATCATCTCGGCGACTTCCAGTGCGGTGTCGAGCAATTGCTCGCGCGGCACGACGCGATACACCGAGCCGAAGTGCTCGAGTTGCTGTGCCGTCACATTCTGGGCCGTGTAGTACAGCGTGCGCATCATGTGCTGCGGAACGAGGCGCGCCAGATGCGTGGCCGCGCCGAGTGCGCCGCGATCCACCTCGGGCAACCCGAAGACCGCATCGTCGGAGGCCACGATGACGTCGGCGTTGCCGACGAGGCCGACGCCGCCACCGACGCAGAACCCGTTGACCGCCACGATCACCGGGACCGCGCAGTCGTAGACGGCGGAGAAGGCCGCGGCGCAACCGCGATTGGCGCCGATGAGAGCGTCGAAGCCGTCGGTGGCCTGCATCTCCTTGATGTCGACGCCCGCGTTGAACCCACGGCCCTCGGCGCGCAGCACCACGACATGGGTGTCGGGGTCGTCTCCGGCTGCGGTGATCGCGTCGGCCAATTCGAACCAGGCAGCCGAGGGCAGTGCGTTGACCGGGGGATAGTCGACGGTCACCGTCACGATCCCGGATGCGGTGGTGTCGGTGGTGATCGGCACTCGTGCTCCTCTCGTCGAGCATCGAACATCAGAGAAATCGAACCAAGCAAGTGCTTGGTTGTTTGGTAGGGTAGCACCCATGGAGACGCAGTCACAGGTCGATCTGGGCCTGACAGGCACGGTCGTCCTGGTGACCGGCGGTGCTCGAGGGGTTGGCGCGGGAATCACCAGGACGCTCGTCGGGCTCGGCGCGGTGCCGGTGATCTGCGGCCGCAGCCCCGACAACGTGGTCGCCGACCTGCGCGACGTCGAGTTCGTGGCCTGCGACGTGCGCGACGACGCGGCGGTCGAGGCGATGATCCGGCAGATCGCCGACGAGCACGGCCGGATCGACGGGGTGGTCAACAACGCGGGCGGGTCGCCGTTTGTACCGGCGGCCGACGCGTCGGCCCGGTTTACCGGCAAGATCGTCGAACTCAACCTGCTGGCGCCGATGATCGTCGCGCGCCACGCCAACGCCGTCATGCAGACCCAGGCGGACGGCGGCGCGATCGTCAACGTGTCGAGCGTCAGTGGGCACCGGCCATCGCCGGGGACATCGGCCTACGGTGCCGCGAAGGCGGGACTCGACAACCTGATGTCGTCGCTGGCGGTCGAATGGGCGCCGCGCGTGCGGGTCAACTCCGTCGTGGCCGGGCCGGTCGAGACCGAACAGTCGCACCTGCACTACGGCGATGCGGACGGGGTCGCTGCGGTCGGCGCGACCATCCCGATGGGTCGGATGGCCACTCCCGCCGACATCGGAAATGCGGTGTCATTCCTGCTGTCCCCGTTGGCCGGATACGTCACCGGGTCGACGCTGACGGTGCACGGCGGCGGCGAGAAGCCGGCCTTCCTGGATGCGGCCACAGTGAACAACGAGACGGTTGGAACAGCAAGCTGAGAGGGAAAAGTCTTGGGTGACAGGGTGAACGAGGGTCGGGTCGCGATCGTGACCGGCGCCGGGCAGGGTATCGGACGGGCGCATGCGCTGGCCTTCGCGGCCGACGGCGCGCGGGTCGTGGTCAACGACTATGCGGCCGACGCGGCAGCGGCCGTGGCCGACGAGATCCGCGCCGCCGGTGGGGAAGCTGTGGCCTCGGTCGGCGACGTCGCCGATTGGGATTACGGTGCCGCGCTGGTGGACACGGCGGTGAGCGAGTTCGGTCGTCTCGACATCCTGGTCAACAATGCCGGATTCGTCCGCGACCGCATGCTGGTGTCGCTGTCGGAGGACGAATGGGATGCCGTGGTGCGGGTTCATCTGAAGGGGCACTTCGTCACCCTGCGGAGCGCCAGCGCGTACTGGCGGGCCGAGTCCAAGGCGGGACGGCAGCCGGCCGGACGCATCATCAACACGAGTTCCGGTGCGGGACTGTTCGGTTCGGTCGGCCAGGGCAACTACGTGGCGGCCAAGGCCGGCATCCTCGGTCTCACCATCCAGGCAGCGGCGGAACTGGGCGGCTACGGAGTCACCGCCAACGCGATCGCCCCCGCGGCTCGCACGCAGATGACGATGGGCGCCGGCGACGACATGGCCGCACAGATGGCGGCACCGGCCGACGGCTCGTTCGATGTGATGGACCCGGCCAACATCTCCCCACTCGTGGTCTGGCTGGGGTCACCCGAATCGGCGTCGGTCACCGGCCGCGTCTTCGAGGTCGAAGGCGGGCGGATCACCGCGCTCGACGGGTGGCAGCGCAGCGTCGAACGTGACAAGGGATCCCGTTGGGAGCCCGCCGAACTCGGTCCCGTCGTCGAAGAGCTGCTGGCCAAGACGCCCGAACCCGTGCCCGTGTACGGCGCCCGGTGAGCGAGCGCGACGCCGCACGCATCGCGGCCGCCAAGGCCTACGTCGATGCGTTGGTGAGCCACGACGCGTCGGCCGTCTCTCTCCATCCCGATTGCACGCGAGTGGAATTCGGGGTGAAGACCGGACGCAACGGTCCACACATCGCGCGCAGTCTCGCGCGGGGCCCGCAGTTCCGTCTGATCCACCGCATCAGCGATTTCGAGGCGGAGGTCGACGGACACAGTGTGTCAACCCGGTACTATGTCCACGTCGCGCCGAAGTTTCTCGGGCTGGCGGCCAAGGTGTCGGAGACCTTCGTCGTCGACGAGGGCGATCAGATCCGGGCCATCGTGGCGCGATTCGGGGTGCCGCGGCGGGTGTGAGCACTATCTTGCTGTCCTGTTGACAACCGCCCAAGCATTCGTGAAATGGGCGCTATCGTCACCGGAATGATTGGCCCCGGCTTACCACCGTTGATGTCCCGCCCGGTCCGTGATCGCCCCCGCGAACGCCTTGCGTCGCTTGGCCCGGCGGCGCTCAGCGACGCCGAGTTGGTGGCAATCCTTCTCGGGTCGGGCACGCGTGGCAGACCTGCAACAGAATTGGCCGCCGTATTGCTTGCAGAACTGGGCGGTGTGGCCGGAATTGCTAACGCAGACGTTGACGAACTGGCTAGGCACTCTGGGATCGGTGCCGCCAAGGCCAGCACCCTCGTGGCGGCGTTCGCACTATCCTCGCGAATATCCCTCGTTCACGCACCGGTAGTCGCCTCGTCGGCAGACATTGCGGCTGCGGCGATCTCGCGGATCGGCAGCGTACGAACCGAGCACGTTCTGCTGCTGATCCTCGACGCCGCGCACCGGTTGCGTAAGTCCGCGATTGTTGCGACGGGGAGCGCAATTTCGTGCATGGTTCCCGTCCGCGAGATCCTTGCGCTGGCACTTCGACACGATGCGGTGGCAATTGCGTTGGCGCACAACCATCCGGGTGGCACCGTGATTCCGAGCACTGAGGACCGTGAGGCCACGCAACGCCTTCGCCGGGCCACCCGGGAAGTAGGTATCCGATTCCTTGATCATGTCATCGTGAGTGGCGACGATTGGGCCAGCATCACAGCGCCGGACGTGAAGTAGCCGGACTATGGCCAGGTGATGATGACCTTGCCGGTGACCGCGTGCCGCCAGATGACTGCGCGTCCTTCGGCCAATGTGGGTATCCAAATCTCGAGATGCTTGAACTGGTGGCATGGGATGCACAGCGGGATGAGGTCGTCGGTGATGGTCCAGCCGCCGTCGATCGGGTGGGCATGGTTGTAGGGCTTGACGTGGTCGAGTTGGCATTCGGCCACGGGTCGTCCGCAGTAGGGTCCGCGGCAGTGGTGGTCAGTCAGCGCGATGGCGCGCCGCTGTGCGTCTGTTGGTTCGTAGTCCAACGCCCCGACCGGGGGTACGAGTAGCCCACCGTGTCCGGTGGGGTCGATCGGGGTGGGGTTGGGTGGGCGTGAGAGCACCCGGACCAGCGCCGAGCCGGTCTGTGAGTTGCCGCCGAGGTGGGCGGGTACGTGGATGCGGCCGGCTTTTCGGGGTCGTCCGGCGCGCAACATGCTGACCCGACCATCGGGGTCGGTGTCGGTGGGGTCACTGCGATGCATGAACCGTTGGCTTTCGCGGTACATGCCGGTCCAGGTGGCATCTTCGGCGAGTGCACGCGCGTGGGCGGGGTCGATGACGCCGTAGCCGGGCACGAACGGCACCATCTCCCCGGTCAGACCCGCCAAAGTGGGGGCGTCGGTGACCACCACCACCGCCGACCGGGTGGGTACGAGTGCGGTCGACGGCTTAGCGGACGCAGCGTCCGGTTTCGGCGCGACCTCGGCGTCGACATCTGCGTCTGCGTCGTCAGCCGGGTCCGGGTCGGGTTCGGGGTCCGGCTTCTGGTTCGCGCGGGCACCGCAGGTGTCTGACCCGCACTGGCACTCCAACTCGGTACGGCCGCGGGTGATGGCGACCAGCGCATCCGCGCGTTGCTGACCGGGCAGGCGCGGATCGTCGGCGCACAGGTAGTGGTGGATCAGCCCGGTGATCCGGGATTGCAGATAGCGGGCGTCACCCAATCCCAACGTCGCTGAGATGGCGACTTGCCCGTACGGGGCCTTGGCGAAGCGCACGTCTTGGTAGCGTTCGGCGAACTCTTCCCGCACGTCGGCCGCCGCGTCGGGGTCCAGGGCGATCACCAGTTCGTCGAGTTTGTCCGACAGCACCGCGTTGGTGGACGCGCCGCCGGCCAGGATCAACGCGGCCTCCTCGGCAGCCGTACGCTGCTCGGCATCCACGCCGACAACGGCGTGCGCGACCAAGGAGGCGCGGGATTCGGACAGGTCCCCGGCGAGGAACGCGGCCCGTACCGCCGGGAGGTCTTGCAGCAGAGCGCCCAGAGTCATCCACCGTCCGGCGGTGGCCGGTGGGACGGCGAAATGCAGGGAGACTTCGCGCAGGGCGGCTTTGTCGGGCATGCGTTTGCGGTAGCGGTCGGAGTCGGCGGCCTGCACGCGGTCGAAGACTTTGCGGCCGAGGTGGTAGGCGGCCAGGATTTTGCGGGCCATCGCTTCGAACTCGATGCGGGTGAACGCCGAAGCTGCTGTGGCCAGGTCGGTTTCACCCGCGTCGGCCAGTGTGGCCTCGCTGGTGTCCCGCCCCGGTTCGAACATGTGTCCACTATCGCAGAGGGGTACGACAGAATTTGATCCTCGATCTGGTCCGGTTCGCAGAACCTCACAGCATTGCGTTGAACACCTCGTTGCGAGCGGCGGGGAGGAGGGCGTTGGAGATCGACTTCTGAGCATCGGACAATTCGACGGCGCGGCGGGCCATGTCAAGCGCCACCCCTATGCGCTGCTGCTCGCCCAGAGGTGGGATAGGAATTTCGACACGGAGAAAGTCTGGAATGTTCACACGCTGGCGTCTTTGGCCCAACCCCGTCGTCGATGAGGCTAACTGGTTGACCACACCTTCCCACCCGAGCATGTGCCCGAGATAGACAGGATCGACTGCATCGCAGTCGATGTCGAATGTCGGAAACTCACTGGATACGTAGCAACCGTCCATATCGTCCGGAACGATTGCGATCGACCCCTCCCAGCCGAACAGCTTGCTGTAAATCAGTTGGCCGGCTTCGGCCAGGTACAAGGTTGTGTATTTGGTCTCGTTTCCATTGATCGCCGGACGACGAAACATCCCACGTCCACGATTCAGCAGCCCCGCCATCTGGTAGCGGTGATCGGGCGCGACGTTCACAGCGGTTCTGCGGAGCGTCACCACGTCCCTGAGGGGGGTTGTGCCAACAGACATGGCGGAACGCTGCTCTAAGTGATTGACGAGATCGTGGTAAGCGGCCTTCCTACCAACGCTATTCGAACTCGCTCTCGCCGAGATGACCTCGATGGCGTCGAGGTGATCGGCGATGCGCTGCTGCACACGCAAGGTTGGAAGCGGGACGGTGATCGAAATGAAGTTGGATACCGAGAGCGTTCGGTTCCGGCCGGCTGAACCTGGCGAGGCGGCCGCCATCAACCTGATTCCGGCGTCCGACGTCAGGAAGTGGCGAAGATAGGCGGTCGAAACATCGGCCGCGGTCGGCGTCCAGGTCATGAAGCGATGAGAGCCGATCAAGAGATCGTGCTCGCGGTCCGCGACCGCGGCCGCGCCCTCCCAGGCAAATACGTTGCTGACGACGAGGTCGCCTTCGCGAATCCAGAAGCACCGCTTGTCACCTAGGTCGGCACCTGTTACGGGCGGCTTGATGAATAGTCCCTTTCCGAACGAACGGACTCCGATTTCGGTATATGACTCGGCTAGCTCGACCTCTACCTTTTCGCGCCGGAGTGTGAGGAGCTCACCAAGCTTCGCTGTCCTTGCCTTCACGCGGAGAACTCCTTGATCTCCCGTTGCAATTGCTCGAGTACACCGAGCAATTCACGTTCGGTGTCGATTAGTTCGGCCACCAGCTCGGAGGGAGACCGGTGTGTCAGATCGTCCGGCCGATGCGGATTGCGGAGGTCGAGGTTGTACTTGCCGTCGACGATGTCGGTGAGCGGCACCTTCCAGGCCCGCTCATTCTCCACGCGACCCTCGCGATCGCTTCCACCCCACCACTTCTCACAGTCCGCGAACTCTTCGAACTGCAGTGGTTTGGTCTTGGTGTAGTTCTTGCGTCCCTCGGGTAACGGGTGCTCGTAGAACCAGACATGATCCTGTTGCTTGCCGTGCTCGAAGAACAACACGTTGCTCGGAATGATCGTGTACGGCGCGAAGACACCATTGGGCAGGCGAAGCACGGTGTGCAGATTGAACTTGCTCATCAGGTCGGCTTTGATCCGTGCCCCGACGCCTTGATCGAAGAGGACCGAGTTGGGAACAACGATGCCGCAGCGGCCTTTTCGCTTCTCTAGTCGCGCCTTGACCGCTTGTAGGAACAGCCACACCGTCTCCGCGGTCCTCTGATTGGCGGGGAAGTGGGATTGGATACCTTTCTCTTCCTCACCGCCGAACGGAGGGTTGGTCAGAATGACATCGACGCCATCGCGGCGCATGTCGGCGATGGGGTTCATCAACGAATTGGTCTGGACTGTGCGTGCACCGTCCATCTCGTGCAGCAGAAAGTTCATCTGCGCCAACAGATATGGCATCGACTTCTTTTCGAACCCTCTGATCGACGCCTGCACCTTTTCACGCTGGCGTGCGGTCCTCGCGTTCACGATCATGTGCTCGAATGCCTCGACGAGGAAGCCGCCGGTACCCATCGCCGGATCCATGACCTCTTCGCCAACCTGCGGATTGACCATGTCGGTGATGAATCGGACGAGCGGGCGTGGGGTGTAGAACTCGCCGGAATCGCCTGCGACATCACGCATTTCCTTGAGCATCGATTCGTACAGGTGCGCCATGGTGTGGAGGTCGTCGGCGTTCGCGAAGTCGACCTTGTCGATCTGGTCGACGAGCTCGCGCAGCAGATGGCCGCTGAGCATCCTGTTGTCGATGTTGGCGAAGATGGACGCAAGCGTGTCACGGGTATCGCCGGCCGACTGTGACCCGCGTGTCTCGCGCAGATGGGGTAACAGATCGCCGTTGACGAATTCCAAGAGTGGGTCACCGGTGAGATCGCCGTTCGCCCACGCCGACCAGCGATATGTACCCGTGATCGCCGGCTTGTAGGAGCGGTCGAGTGCTCGACGTTCGTTCTCGACCTCGTCGAAGGCGCGCAGGAACAGCAACCACGCGAGTTGAGGGAGGCGATCCAGTTCACCATTGAGTCCGGCGTCCTTGCGCATGATGTTGCGGGACTCTTTGATGATGGACTGGAGCCGAGCACGGGTGGTTTGCGGTGCTGCCGCCCTCGTCCTGGTTGATGGCGCCTTGCTGCTCATTCGGTGTCTCCTTCGAAAATCGCTGACAGGTAGACCGTCCGTACCTGTGCGAAGCCGTAGCTGATGTCAGTGACGTGGCAGTGCACGTCTGTCATGTGGGTTGTGAACGGCCGCGCCCAATCATGTGGTGGCTGATCGAGATCCGCCGGTGGAGCAGAATCGTCGCGGCTGCGGTACACGACTGCCAGTCGATCGCGGAGCCTGGTGAGGTCTACCAGGAGCCCGGCCTCGACGAGTAGAACGAGGTCGACGAGGTCTTTCACACGGGATGACGGGCGGTCGTGGGCGTAGATCCGCGCGAGTGCATGGAACTTTTCGGCGGCGTGCTGGTAGACGTCGACAGCAGTGACCGACACCGCCTCGATTCCGGGGATCGGTACGGGTGGTGGAACACTCAGTTACTCCGTCGAACCAGCTACCTCATCGATCTGCCCTACCAGATCGACTTTCACGTGTTCGAAAGGTTCGCGGTCGAGATACGCGGTGATCGGAATACGCCACGCGCGTGCATCTTCGGTCTCGTCGCGGAGATGACGCGGGCGGCCGACATCGAATGTGAAGCAGTCGTCGTCGGTATCGACGTCGAGTGCTTCGTCGAGTGTGTCCTGCAGATCCAGGGGGTCATCGGTGATGGCCATGCGTCCAACCAGGTCCATGTCCTTGGTGGCGCGGGCGGTTTCGGGGAGTCGGACCTCCAAGCAGAATCCGCCCTTGAGGACAACACCCCGGATCGCAAGTCGAGCCAGGATTCGCTGGAACACGAGCCCACGTCGAATTCGATTGGCGTCGATGCCGCGCTCCTGTGCGGCAATTCGGATTCGATCGTTGACCGAACGTTGGCGGTTGCTGCGAGTGCTCATCGATCGATCCCGGCAGACAGTGCGCGCTCGAGTCGGAGTGCTGTGCGGTCGTCGCTGTCTGATGCACGACGGACCAGTCGTCGTCTGGTTATCAGCCCGCGATCGAGCGCGTCGGCCACCGCGTCCGTGACGATCTCCTGCGAGGTGTCGCTGCCGGCCACGTCGGCGAGTGTGCGGCCCACTGTTGTCAGCGACCACGATCCTCGGTGCTCGATGTCAGAGTCCGGCAATTCCTGAGCATGATGAATGATCACCGCGTCATCGGTCGCGCGAAATCCGTATGGGACGGTCAGATGCACGCGTGCAGGATTGGAGTCGGACAAGCCGTGGAGCGCGAGTGCCGAGTCATGGGAGATCACCGCCCGGTTGCCGCTCCACAGGACCCACCGCATGTACGTGTCCTCGGGTGCGGCGGGCCACCCGGGAAGCCGAAACAAACCCCTGTCGATTCGTAGCCAATTGCCGTGGTCGGCGTGATACTTCTGTGCCTGGTAGCTGTACCCGATCTCGCGCGCCTGTGCGGCGGTGAAGTATCCGTGCTGGGAGAACGCGACGGACTGCAGTTCGCGTCTGAGGTCCTGACTTGGCCCGGGCACGGGGAGAGCGTAGCACGTAGAACTCAATCATTACTTTAGTTTGACGTGAAGCATCCCCGTCAAGATACAAATTTGTCATAGATCCACGTTTGGACCTCGTCGATCAGGGATGCCAGGTCTTGCTCGTCCCCCAGGGCTCGCGCGATATCGGCGGGTCGTCCGATGTCGGAGATGGGGGAACCTTCGAAACTTGCGGGGAGGTGATCTCGTCAACGCCGAACTCCGCATAGCTGTCGAGTGGCGCGTTCAGTACGGCTCGTGCGATGTCCGAGCGCGCGTCGAGGTCGCGGTGATGTGCCTCGCGCGCCCGGCGGGCGCGTTCGGCGCGGGTGCGGGTCGGGCGGTTCCACGCGATGCGTACCAATACGTCGAGTGGGTCGAGATCGGCGAAGCCGTCCGGGGCGATCTCGTCGAGCTTCACGCCGAGGTCGTCGAGTGTGGCGAGTACCTCCGCGCGCGAGATGGCCGTCGTCCACCGCTGCGCCAGTTCGTCTGGACTCGAGGCTATTTGGCGTATCTGAGTGGCGATGTACTCGCCGTAGTCGGTCAAGACCAAGTTGCCGGTTGACCGATCGGGGACGAGGACTGCCTCGGCGACCACGCGGAAATTCCCGACATCCACAACGAATCTGGTGCGTGGTTCGGCGTCCGAGTGGTCTCCGGTGGCATCCCCCTCGGGGTTGTGCGCGGTGAAATCCGGTTCAGTCTGTGCCACCGCCGGTTCGCCTGCTGGCTCTGTGTCGATGTCGTCGTCGGCTGGCTCCGATGGTGCAGTGCCGTTGTCGATGATCGTGCGGGTGGGAAAACCATCGAAATCTGGGTCGTCGAAATGATCTGTTGCGCAGACGAAGTCGATGATCTCGAAGGATGTCTTGCCGCGGTCGGGATACAGCCGAGTCCCGCGGCCGACGATCTGTTTGAACTCCACAGCTGACCCGACGGGACGAAAGATGACGACATACTTCAAGTCGGGGATGTCGACGCCGGTGGACAGCAGCCGGGATGTCGTGGCGACCAGGGGTGACGGTGGATCTCGTTCGGGATCAGCGAAATTGTCGAGGAGGCGCGCCTTCTCGGTCTCCGCGCCGACGATCCGTACCACCCACTCGCTGTCGTCGGCGCTGCGCTGCGGGTTGGCATTCAACATCGCTCGACGCATGTCATCCGCGTGCGTCTGGTCGACGCAGAAGATGATCATCTTGCCATCGGGGTCACGCTCAAGAATGCGCGAGAGATATTGCGCGGCAAGGTCGGTGCGCGCCAGCAATCGAACGACTCGTTCGAAATCGCGCGTGGAGTATTGGCCTTCAGGGATTTCGCGACCGTAGCGATCCAGCTGGCCCGGATCCGGCTCCCATCCGTCTGTGTCGGGGCTGAGTCGGACCAGCCGAACGCGGTACGGTGCGAGGAATCCGTCCTCGATACCTTGTCGGAGTGAGTAACTGAATACCGGATCACCGAAGTACGCGTAGGTGTCGACGGTGTCATCCTGCTTCGGCGTGGCAGTCAGGCCGACCTGAACTGCGTCGGAGAAGTGATCGAGAATCCTTCGCCACGAGGAGTTTTCGGAAGCGCTGCCACGGTGGCACTCGTCGACGATCACAACGTCGAAGAAGTCCGGGCGGTACCGGCGAAATAGCTCGTCGGAATCGCCGCGACCGCCTGATAGTGCTTGGTATGTGGCGAAGTAGATCTCGCGCGAGCGATCGTACCTACCGCCGACGCGGCACAGCGGATCGCTTCCGAAGGCGGCGGTGAAATCCTTGCGTTTCGGATCCTCGACGAGAATGTCACGATCGGCGAGATACAGCACCCGGTAGTTGCTCCGGCGATCGGTCTTTCGTGCATGAGTGCGCAACTTGTGGACGAGTTGCATGGCGGTGAACGTCTTACCAGTACCGGTGGCCATCAACAGCAAGACCCGTCGATCACCCCGGGCGATGGCGCGCAGGACGCGGTGGATTGCCACCACCTGATACCAACGTGGCGTGACGACGTCACCAGAAGCGGTTCGCTTGCCGCGATTGAACTCGGAGAAAATGAGTGCGCATCCATCTGCGTCAAGTCTATGTAGCTGCGCGTAACGGTCCGCAGCTTCTGGCGGTGTCACGAACGAGCTCACGTGTCGTTCTCTGCCCGAACGCATATCGCGTTCGATGATCGAGTCGCCGTTCGTCGCGTAGGCGAGTGGAACGTCGAGCTGCTGCGCATAGCGAACCGCTTGTTGTAGGCCGTCCGCCGCGTTCCGGTACTCGCGCTTGGCTTCAACGACAGCGACCGGGACGCCGGGTATCACCTCGAGTACGTAGTCGACCCGTCCGTCGCCAAGGTCTCGAGTTGCGCCGGCTGCGGTCAGGATTCGCTTGGCGGTGACGGGAAATTCCGGCCGGATCTGGTCGTCAGACCAGCCGGCCGCTATGAGTGCGGGCAGCACGTAGTCGCGACAGGTATCCCGCTCCAGCGGACCACGCACCACAGAGATGAACTCTACTCACACGGGTTGGTGGCGTATGGATGCATTGAGCTCACGCTCCCGGTGCGCGCACCACCATCGGTACGCCGGGGAAGTAGGCGGCCATCTCCGAGCGCGACTTGCGCAGGGCCGCGGTTCCGTAGCCGTGCTTGCGGTGCTCGGGGTGGATCCAGATGCGGACGTCGACCTCGCCGTCGGTGAGTTCACCGAAGACGAACCCGACCTTGTCGGCGCCCTCGACCGCGACGAGCCAGACGGCTTCCTCGTTGTCGACGCGGCCGGTGGCCTTGCTGATCTCGTCGTCAAGGTTGCCCGCAGGTGCGCCCGAACCGTCGCCCGCGACACCGAGTTCGTCGGTGCGCACCGCGAACAGGTCGGCGTCGCCGTCGGCGGAGAACGGTCGGAGGTCGAGGGTGTCGCCGCTGCTGGCGGGACGCTCGGCCAGCGTGAAGGTCAGTGCGTTGTTGAGATCGGAGAGTTCGGCCTGATTCTTGCGACGCTGATCCTTGGTCAGGCCGTCGAGCTTCATGTCGAGGATCGCCTGCGCACCCAACTGCGACTTGCCCAGCAGGCTCGCGATCGCGTCGACGGCCTCGTCGTGGTTCTCGGCGTCGACGATCGCGTCGAGAACCTCGTGCCGACGCTCGAGCGCGGTGAGCAGGGCGTCGGTGATGTCGCGGCGGGCGGTGGCCAGGTCAAGATCAGTCATGACAGTGATCCTAGGCCACAGCCGGTGCGCACGCCCGACTGCGTCACAACCTCTGCAACGCACACCGTGTGGCTGAATTGAAACAGGTTCTACTTTCATTGAATTTCGCATATGTGCATGTGAAACCGGATATCGAGCGGATGTGCTTCCCTCAAGTTGCAACACGTCCTAGTGTGGACCCATGACCGACGTTCAGCAGACCTCCGACTTCGACCATCTCCGCGGCGGCACCCACATGGGCGACCTGATGGTCGCTGCGCTTCGCCGCCACGCCAACCGCAAGGTACTCGTCCTCGGCGACACCGAGATGACCGGCGGCGAGATGGCCGCCGCGGTCAGCCGCTACATCCAGGCGTTCGAGGCGCTCGGCGCGGGCACCGGCACCGCCGTCGGTCTCCTCGCCCTCAACCGGCCGGAGGTGCTGTTCGTCATCGGGGCCGGCCAGACGCAGGGCTGGCGACGAACCGCGCTGCATCCGCTCGGCTCGCTCGACGACCACGCCTACGTCCTCTCCGACGCCGGCGTCACCACTCTGGTCATCGACCCGGTGCCGATGTTCGTGGAGCGGGCCGTCGCCTTGCTCGAGCGCGTCGACGGCCTCAAGCAGATCCTGACCCTGGGTCCGGTGCCCGAGGCGCTCGCCGGCCAGGGCCGCGACGTGATCGCCGAGGCCGACACCTATCAGCCCAAGCCGCTGGTGTCCGCGCCGCTGCCGCCCGAACATGTCGTGTCGATCACCTACACCGGCGGAACCACCGGAAAACCCAAGGGCGTCATCGGAACTGCCCGCGCGATGGCCACCATGACGCAGATCCAACTGGCCGAATGGGAATGGCCCGAACACCCCCGATTCCTGCTGTGCACCCCGCTCTCACACGCGGGCGCAGCCTTCTTCATCCCCACCCTGATGAAGGGCGGGTCGATGGTGGTGCTGTCGAAGTTCGATCCCGCCGAGGTGCTGCGCACCATCGAAGAACAGAAGATCACCGCGACGATGCTGGTGCCGTCGATGCTGTACGCGCTGATGGATCATCCCGACTCGCGCACGCGGGATCTGTCGTCGCTGGAGACCGTGTATTATGGTGCGTCGCCGATCAATCCGGTCCGGTTGGCCGAGGCGATCGAGCGGTTCGGGCCGATCTTCGCCCAGTACTACGGGCAGTCCGAGGCGCCCATGGTGATCAGCTATCTGCCCAAGGACGCCCATCCCCGCAAGGGCCAGGATCAGCGCCGGCTCAGCAGTTGCGGTCGTCCGTCGGCCTTCCTGCGCACGGCCCTTCTGGGGCCCGACGACAAGCCGGTCGCGCAGGGTGAACCCGGCGAGATCTGCGTCGCGGGACCGCTGTTGGCCGGCGGATATCTCGGTCTGCCCGAACAGACCGCCGACACCTTCCGCGACGGCTGGCTGCGCACCGGCGACATCGCTCGCGAAGACACGGACGGCTACTGGTACATCGTCGACCGCACCAAGGACATGATCGTCACCGGTGGCTTCAACGTGTTCCCGCGTGAGGTGGAAGACGTTGTCGCCGAACATCCTTCGGTGGGTCAGGTGGGAGTGATCGGGGTGCCCGACGAGAAGTGGGGCGAGGCCGTCACAGCGGTCGTCGTGCTGCGGGCCGACGCGGAGTCCGACGACGCGGCCAAGGCTCGCGTCACCGAGCAGATCCAGGCCGCGGTCAAGGAACGCAAGGGCGCGGTGCAGTCACCCAAGCAGGTCATCTTCGCCGACGCACTGCCGCTGACCGCACTGGGCAAGCCCGACAAGAAGGCGCTGCGCGCCCAGTACTGGGCCGGTAACGACCGCGGCGTCGGATGAGTTGAGTTCATGCCCACTATCGAACTAGAGTTCGATAGTGGGCATGAAGGCGATCGGTGGTGACAACGGCCAGCGGCACGGTCAGGTCTACTACCCGGTGGGCCACCGGGCCGTTCTCATCGACCTGTCTGCGCTGTTCCCGACGCCACCGCACTTCGTGGGGCGCTACCAGCCCGACGGCCTGCAGATCCGCGCCGTGCAGACCGCCGTTCTCACCGCTTGGATGCGGGATGAGTGGGGCTACTTCTTCGGCCGGGTCTCCTACACCGTCAAGGCCAAGGGGCGCGAGGAGAGGGTGACGCACTGGGTGCCGGCGTGGGCGCTGAAGCCGGCGGCCTGAGTCCCCTCCCGCCGGCCTCAGGCGACCGGGCAGCCGTAGCGGACGTCGAGTTCCTTGACGCCGTTGAGCCACCCCGAGCGCACGCGACGCATGTCGCCGATGCGCGAGATGTCGGGGAGTGTGTCGGCAATCGCGTCGAAGATCAGCCGCAACTCGAGGCGGGCGAGGTTGGCGCCGATGCAGAAGTGTGCGCCGTTTCCACCGAAAGCCAGGTGCGGGTTGGGATCTCGGGAGATGTTGAAGGTGAACGGATCGTCGAAGACGTCCTCGTCGTAGTTGGCGGAGCTGTAGAACAGGCCGACCCGTTGGCCTTCGGCGATCTCCACGCCACCGACTGTGGTGTCGGACAGGGCGGTTCGCTGGAAGGCGTGCACCGGGGTGGCCCACCGGAGGATCTCGTCGACGGTGGTCGCGGGCCGTTCGCGTTTGAACAGTTCCCATTGGTCGGGGTGATCGAAGAAGGCGTTCATCCCGTGGGTGGTGGCGTTGCGAGTGGTCTCGTTGCCCGCGGTGATGAGCAGGATGACGAAGAAGCCGAACTCCAACTCGTTCAAGGCTTCACCGTCGATGTCGGCCTGCACGAGGGTCGTGACGATGTCGTCGGTCGGGTTCTTGCGACGTTCTTCGGCCATGTTGTAGGCGTAGCCGAGCAACTCGGCGTTCGCGGTGGCCGGGTCGATGGACTGATCCGGATCGTCGCTGTTGATGATCGCGTCGACGAGCAGGTGAATCCGCGCGCGGTCGGGTTCGGGGACGCCGATCAAGTCCAGGATCGCCTGCAGGGGCAGGTGGATCGCGACGTCGTCGACGAAGTTGCCGTCGGCCTTCGCGGCGGCGTCGGTCACGATGCGCGCCGCCGACTCCTTCAGTCGTTCATGAAGGGCGCCAACTGCTTTGGGGGTGAAGATCCGCGACACGATCTTGCGCAGCCGAGTGTGCTCGGGCGGATCGTGATTGATCAGGAGCGCTTTGGTGAACTCGATCTGGTCCGAGGTGACGTACTCCGGTAGCCGGATGATCGCGCCGTTGGCGTTGGTCGACCACACCTGGCTGTTCTTCGAGATCTCGCGCACGTGAGCGTGTTTGGAGATGACCCAGTACCCACCGTCGTGGAAACCGCCGCCGGTTCCGGGCAACTGCTCGTTCCACCACACGGGTTCGGTGCGGCGCAGTTGGGCGAACTCGGCGATGGGCATCCCGTGCTCGATCAGGTCGGGGTCGGTGAAGTCGAATCCCTTGCGGAACGGACACACCTCGGTCGGTGCGGTCATATGGCTTCCTTCGAGGTCGGAACGCGCGCGTCGTCGTGCTGTGCGCGTTGTCACACCACCATACACCAAGCCTCAATGCGTATGGTCGATCGGACCGCGATGTCTACCGGAGAGTAGGTGTCGTGGTGACGTAGGGTCGTCTGGTGCGTACGCATGGATGGGGCGGCCGTGTTCCCGTCAACGACGAGGAGGCGGTGGCGCGGATCCTGGCCGCCACCCGCCTGACAATCGACCGGCGTGGGGCCGCGACGAGTCTGGCCGACGTTGCCCGTGAACTCGGTGTCACACGTCAGACCGTGTACCGCTACTTCGGCGGGACCGACGAACTTCTCGCGGCCACGGCGGTCGACGCCGTCGAGGGACTGCTCGAACGCATGACGGCCCGCCTGCGCGGGATCTACGAGCCCGACACCGCGATCGTCGAGGGCATCGCCGGGGTGCTCGAGGAACTCGTCACCGACAACTATGTCGGCCTGCTCCTACGGGCCGACAGGTTGAGCATCCCCGTCGTGGGTGAGTTCACCTCCGACCTCGCTCGTCAGTTCGCGGGTTCGGTGGTGGGGCGGTTCGACGTCGACTGGGCGAGCGCGGGCTATGGCGCGGACGAGCTGGACATCATCACCGAGATCGTGCTGCGCACGCTGCAGTCGATGGTTCTCGATCCGGGAGCTCCGCCCCGATCCGGTCCGGAGTTGCGGACGTTCCTGGATTCCTGGGCGGGCGCCGCGGTCCGGGAGCTGTCCCGCAACCGGCGCTGAGAGCGGTCAGCGCGGTTCGCAGATCACCACCGGGATGATGCGTTTGGTGGGTGCCTGATCGGTCCACGCGGCGTACGTGTCGTAGTCGGCATAGACATTCACCAGTTCGGGCCACAACTCGGCACGTTCGGTGTCGGAGGCGACGCGGGCGCGCAGATCGAACGTCTTCTTGCCCACTTGAATCGAAACATCGGGATTGTCACGCAGATTCAGATACCACGCCGGGTGGGTGGCGCTGCCGCCCTGCGAGGCGACAACCACGAACGCGTCGCCGCGTCGTAGGTAGATCAGCGGTGCGGTGCGCGGCTTGCCACTCTTGCGGCCGATGGTCGTCAGCAGGCAGACCGGTGCCGGTTTGTGCAGTCCGGCGCCCACCCGCCACGTGCCGCCGAGCCGTCCGCCGGTCGCCTTGTACATCGCCGTGTTGGCCCGCGAGCCCAGCTTGATCAGACGTGAGACAAACGGCGAGTCAAGCTGTTTGGGCCGGCTGTCGGGGTCGAAGGCCGACTTCGCCATGCTCAGATCCGCTCGAGGATGGTGCCGGTTGCCAGTGCGCCGCCCGCGCACATGGTGACCAGGGCGGTCTGCGAGTCGCTGCGTTCGAGCTCGTGCAGGGCCGTGGTGATGAGGCGAGATCCGGTGCTGCCCACCGGATGTCCGAGTGCGATGGCACCGCCGTTGACGTTGACCTTGTCCATGTCGGCGCCGTGGACGCGCGCCCAGCTGAGCACCACGGATGCGAACGCCTCGTTGATCTCGACGATGTCGATGTCGGACAACGACATTCCCGACTTCGCCAGTACCCGCTCGGTGGCCTGCACCGGGCCGTCGAGGTGATAATGCGGTTCGGCGCCGACCAGTGCCTGGGCCTTGATCCGGGCGCGCGGAGTGAGTCCCAGGGCCCGTGCCTTGGCCTCGTCCATGATGAGGACTGCGGCCGCGCCGTCGGAGATCTGCGACGACGTCCCGGCCGTGTGGATGCCGCCTTCGATCACCGGCTTCAGCGCCGCAAGGGATTCCGGCGTCGTGTCGCGGAGTCCCTGGTCGCGGTTGACGTCGATGATGTTGCCGGTGAGTTCGCCCTCGCGGGTGCGTTCGGGCGCCTTGAAGGTGAGCACTTCGCGGTCGAATCGTCCTTCGTCCCATGCGCGACGCGCGCGCTGCTGGCTCCGAACGCCGAGTTCGTCGACGTCGGCGCGGGTGATGCCGCGGCGCTGCGCGATCCGCTCGGCGGCGGTGAACTGGTCGGGCATGTCGACCTGCCAGGATTCGGCGTGATACGGCCCGGCCTGGGTTCCGACGTTGGCGCCGAGTGCGGCCTGCGACATCATCTCGATCCCGCAGGCAATGCCGACATCGATCGCGTCTGTCGCGATGAGTCCGGCGATCAGGTGATTGGCCTGCTGCGCCGATCCGCACTGGCAGTCGATGGTGGTGGCGCCCGTCGTGTCGGGAAGGCCCGCCGAGAGCCAGCCCTTGCGGGTGACGTTCCCGGCCTGCGCGCCCGCTTGGGTCACACACCCCCCAATGACCTGTTCGACAAGTGCAGGGTCGATGCCGGCCTTCTCGATGAGCCCGCGTTGCGCGATTCCCAACAGCTCTTCGGCGTGTAGGCCGGACAACCAGCCCGCACGTTTGCCGATCGGCGTCCTGGCAGCTTCGACGATCACCGGTACACCCATGCCCAACACCCCTTTGGCTTATTCCACGTGGATACCTAGAAAGTAGAACATGTTCTCGTTCTCGTCCATGGGCCAGGGTCGGAGATGATGGGCGGACCTACTGGAAGCACGTGAGATCAGTTTCAGTTAGAGTGACGGGGACCATAGACCCAGGTCACATTGACAAAACTAGAACAAGTTCTCATTCGTGTTCGCGCGACGGGAATCTATGTGCTTCAATGAGATTTGTAACAGGTTCTAGTCTCAACGAGATCTCACAGCGAGGTGGTGTGACGTGACCCAGGCCCAGAGCGCCCCGATCGGTAGCGAATCGGTGACCGCGGGTGCGAGTGCTTCGGACAGTGTCGCGAAGTGCCCGTTCATGGAGCAGGAGGGGTGGGATTTCACGAATCCGGACCTGCTCGAAAAGGGTATTCCGGTGCAGGAGTTCGCGCAGCTGCGCAAGACCGCGCCGGTCTGGTGGAATGCGCAGGCGCAAGGCAAGGGCGGCGGCTTCCACGACGGTGGCTACTGGGTGATCTCCAAGCACCAGCACATCCGGGAGATCTCCAAGAACAACGCGGATTGGGCGACCGCCACCAACGGCGTCATCATGCGGTTCGACGACGAGATGACCCAGGATCAGCTCGACGTCACCAAGGCGCTGCTGATCAACCACGATCCGCCGGACCACACCCGTCTGCGCAAGCTGGTGTCCAAGGCGTTCACCCCTCGGGCAGTCCACTCGCTCGAAGAGAAGCTCGACGATGCTGCCCGCACCATCGTGAAGGCCGCCGCGGACAAGGGGACCGGTGACTTCGTCCACGACGTGGCCGTCGACCTGCCGCTCCTGGCCATCGCGGACCTGCTCGGTGTGCCCGAGGAGGATCGGACCAAGCTGTTCGACTGGTCGAACAACATGATGAACTACGACGACCCGGAGTTCGGCGTCGATCCGCAGATGGCGTCGGCCGAGATCTTGGGCTACGGCTACAACATGGCCGAGGAACGCCGGAAGAACCCGGTGGAGGATATCGTCAGTGTCCTCGTCAACGCCGACATCGACGGACAGTCGCTCGACGAGGCGGAGTTCGGCTTCTTCTTCATCCTGCTGACCGTGGCAGGCAACGAGACCACGCGAAATGCCATCAGCCACGGCATGAACGCCTTCCTCGACCACCCCGACCAGTGGGAACTGTTCAAGAAGGAACGCCCCGCGACCGCGGTGGACGAGATCGTCCGCTGGGCGACGCCGGTCAACTGCTTCCAGCGCACCGCCAAGAACGACACCCAGGTCGGCGGCGTCGACATCAAGGCCGGTGAACGCGTCGGAATGTTCTACGGCTCAGCCAATTACGACGAGGACGTGTTCGACGACCCGTTCAGCTTCAACGTCTTGCGCGACCCGAACCCGCACGTCGGATTCGGCGGCAACGGCGCACACTTCTGCGTCGGCGCCAACCTGGCCCGCATGGAGATCAACCTGATGTTCAACGCTCTCGCCGATCTGGTGCCCGACATCACCAAGCTCGAGGCGCCGCGTCGTCTGCGTCACGGCTGGATCAACGGCGTCAAGGAACTCCAGGTCGATTACGGGACCAAGTGAGGATGACGGCAACCAGTGATACTCCCGCATACCTGAACATCGATCGTCAGAACCACCCGGCCGTGGTGGCCGGACGACGCTCGCGCGAGTTTGTCGCCACCCGCGACAAGCAGGCGTGGGTGGAGAACTTCGCCGCCGAGGGGTCGGTGGAGGATCCGGTCGGACCGTCGATGTTCGATCCGGAGGGCAAGGGGTTTCACGGTCACGCCGAGATCGCCGACTTCTGGGACAAGTCGATAGCCACCACGGAGAGCATCGACTTCGTCTTCGACGAGGAGATCATCTGCGGCAACGAGGTCGCCTACATCGGGAAGATCGTCACGCACATCGCCGGCCACGTCTCGCAAGCCCGCGGAGTGTTCACCTACCGTGCTGATGACAACGGCAAACTCGTTGCGCTACGCGCATTTTGGGAGGTTGAGGCGACGATCAACTCGGTTCGCCGCGCCTGAGAGGTCCGGGCACGCTGCTACGGTGGAGTGATGCGTGCACTGGATCGGACTCGTGGCTATGTGAAGGCGTTCAGGTCGGCTCGCCGACACCGGGGTGACCTGGTGGGGTGGCTCGGACGCCGGCCGCAGCTGTTGGTCGGCACCGGTGTCTACGAGTCGGCGCTGTTGTTGAGCAACGCGCTGGACCCCAAGCTCAAGGAGCTCGCCGAGCTCAAGACGGCAGGCCTGGTGAGTTGCGAGTTCTGTCTCGACATCGGCTCTGCTCTCGCGCGCAGTTCAGGCGTCACCGAGCGTCAGATCCGGGACCTACCGGTCTTCCGCGACAGCGACGCCTACTCTGCCGTCGAGAAGCTGGTGCTCGCCTACGCCGAGGCCATGACGATCACACCCGCCGTCGGCGATGATCTCGCCGAGGTGCGTCGCGAACTGTCGCAACATCTTTCGGACAAACAGTTGGCGGAGCTGGCTGCCACGATCGCGTGGGAGAACCAGCGCGCGCGGCTCAACCAGGGGCTCGGCGTCCGTCCGACGGGTATGTCCGACGGGGCTGCGTGCGCACTTCCGGAGGCCCGAAAGAAGTAGGGGAAGAAGTTCTTCCCCTAGTCTTGGTGTCCTCCCCGCCAATTTCGCGCGGACGACTCCAACTCCCGCGGACGAATCTCGGGGAAGAAGGTCAAGCCGGTTGTGCACACCTGTGGATAAGCGTCGCTGGACGGCGCGATTGTGGCGCACGATCGGGCGATGACCAACCCCGAAGAGTTCGACTTCCGCACCACACCCACCGACAACCCACTCGTCTTCCGCCGCGACATCGTTCCCAAGGGGACATCCGACTGGGAGATCCGACAAGCTCTGCGCGACAAGACCATCGAGCGTGTCTGGTGGGGAACTTACGTCCGCGTCACCGAGTCCGACGACGAGGATACGATCACCCGTCGCGAGGAGCGGTACCTCGACATGATCCGCGCGGCACTCCGGACCGGCAGGCCGAACAGGTTTCTCAGCCACCAGTCCGCGGCCGCGATGCTCAAGATTCCGTTGCTCCAACCGGATTTGTCGACTGTACATTTCGTCTCTCGACGCTCAGGTCGCACGTCGCCGAACCTGGCAATTCACCAAACCGATGTTCCGGACGAGCATTTGGTCACGATCGACGGTACGACGATGACATCCATCGGTCGCACGGTGTGCGATGTCGCGATGACCGGCACTCCCCGTCAAGCCTTGTGCGCCTTGGACTCCGGCCTCTATCAGGCGAGCCGACGCAATGAGCACATCGATCTCGACGCGATCGCCTCGACGCTGCGTCGCCAACACGGGATCGCCACGCTGCGTGCGGCACTTCCCTTCGCATCGAAAGGGTCCGAGAGCATCGGTGAATCGTTGAGCAAGTGCGTCATCTGCGAGAACCCCAGCATCCCGGAGCCCGAGCTCCAGGTCGAGGTGACCGTTGCCGACGGGTCGGTGAAGCGCTGCGACTTCGGATGGCGCGACGCCGAGGGCCGCGTGCTCGTCGTCGGCGAGTTCGACGGGAAGTTCAAGTACCACCGCGAGTCGGCGGCAAGTGGGCACCGGCTGTCCGAGGAGGTCATCTACGCCGAAAAGCTCCGCGAGGACGCGATTCGGGACTGCGGCATCATCGTTGTCCGGTGGACCTGGGCCGACCTCAGGGACCCGGTCAAGTTCGCCAAGAAGATCATGCAAGCGCTGCAGCGCGCCGGCCTCGTCGCGTGAGCGGCGTCGCCCGGGATTCATCCCCGAGATTCGTCCGTGGGAGTTGGAGCCCTCCCCGCGGAAATAAGCAGGGAGGACACCAAGGGTAGGGGAGGAACTTCTTCCCCTACTTTCAGTGCAGCGGCTTGTCCGCACCCACGAGCCACATCGAGAAGTATTGAGACCCACCGCCGTACGCGTGCCCGAGGGCTTTCCTCGCGTCGGCGACCTGATGATCGCCCGCTTTGCCCATCACCTGGATCGCGGCCTCGGCGAAGCGGATCATGCCCGACGCGCCGATCGGATTCGACGACAGCACACCGCCGGACGGGTTGAAGGGGATCCGACCGCCGATCTCGGTTTCGCCGGCCTCGGTGAGCTTCCAGCCCTCGCCCTCGGGGGTGAAGCCCAGGTTCTCCAGCCACATCGGCTCGAACCACGAGAACGGCACGTACACTTCGGCGGCGTCGATCTCGTCGAGGGGGTTGCTGATGCCGCCGGCCTTCCAGAGTGCCGCTGCCGCATCGCGACCCGCCTGCGGGCTGACGACGTTGCGGTGGGCGTAGGACAGCGGTTCGGTGCGCATCGCGGTGGCGTGAACCCACGCGACCGGATCGCCCGCGGCGACGGCATCGTCGGCGGCCTGCTCGTCACCGATGACCACTGCGCACGCACCGTCCGACGACGGGCAGGTCTCGTCGTAGCGGATCGGATCCCACAGCATCTGTGAGCTCATCACCTTCTCGACGGTCTGATCCGGCTGATGCAGGTGGGCGAGGGGGTTCAACGCGCCGTTACGGCGATCCTTGGCGGCGACCATCGCGCCGACGTGCTCGGGCGCACCCGACTGGCGGATGTAGGAGCGCACGTGTGGGGCGAAGAAGCCGCCCGCACCGGCACCCACCGGCTTGGTGAAGGGAACGGGAATCGACAACGCCCACATGGCATTCGACTCGGACTGCTTCTCCCAGGCGACGGCCAGCACGCGGCGGTGTACGCCGGCGAACACCAGCGACGCGGCGACATTGGCCGTCGACCCGCCGACCGAGCCTGCCGTATGTACACGGATCAGCCGCTTGCCGACCGCGCCGATCGCCTCGGCCATGGCGAGTTCGGGCATCATGGCGCCCTCGAAAAGGTCGGGGGCCTTGCCGATCACGATGGCGTCGATGTCGTCGATGGAGACCTTGGCGTCGGCGAGCGCGGCGTCGATGGCCTCACGGCACATGCCGGCCATCGTGACGTCGTGGCGTTTGGCGACGTATTTGGTCTGCCCGGTCCCGAGTACCGCTGCGCGATTGTTGTGTGCCATCAGTTTTCGTCTCCTGCGGTCTCGGCAGCGAGGGTGACCACCATGTTCTGTTGCAGCAGCGGGCCGCTCGACGCGTGGGCGAGCGCGGTCTGCGCGTTGCCGGTGAGGATCTCGTGTGCCGCGTAGCCGACGCGCTGCAAGCCGGCCGAGAAGAGCGAGTTGCCGGCCAGCGATCCGCCGGATGGGTTGATACGCACGGTCTCCGGCAATTCGAGCGCGTTGCGCACGATCAGCTCCTGATGCGTGTAGGACGCATTGATCTCGGCCACGTCAACGGCTCGGCTCCGGCCGGCAAACGCCGTGTCGCCGGCCAGCTTGGTCGACGGCGACACGGTGAGGTCGCGTGCGCCGAAGTTGGGTGTGTCGATGCGATGGTCCCAACCGGTCACGAAGGCCGGGTTGGCGACGAGCTCGCGGGCCCGACGTTCGCTGGCGATGACGACCGCCGCCGCGGCGTCGGTGTATGGCGCGATGTCGTGGGCGCGCAACGGATTCGCTACGTAGTCGGACGCGAGAAGCTCGTCGACGGAGGCTCCGGTGGTGCGTGCCGCAACGGCGGCCATGTCGGCCTCGGTCCAGACGCCGGCATCGATCCCGGCGCGGGCCTGCAGGGCGCCGAGCGCGCGGGCATCGGGCCACAGTGGCGCGACGGTGTACGGGTCGGTCTGCAGTGCCAAGGTCTGATCCATGTTGCCCGCGGTCGCCTTGCCGAATCCGTAGGCGAGCGCGAGGTCGACCTCGCCGGTGGCGATCTTCACCCACGCCTCGTAGAGCGCCCAGGCGCCGTCCATCTCCACGTGGGACTCGTTGATCGGCGGCATGGCGCCGATCGAGTCGATCGCCGAGATGAACGAGAAGGCACGTCCGGCAAGGTAATCCGACGAGCCGCTGCACCAGAACTCGATGTCGGTGCGGGCGATGCCGAGTTCGGCGTAGAGCTTGTCGAAGCAGGGGATCAGCATTTCGACGCCGTTGGTGGTGCCATGGGTGCCGGCGACGTTGGGGCTGTGCGCGAAGCCGACGATCGCGATGCGGGGCAGGGTCATCAGAGGTGGTCCCTTATCAGAGGTGGTCACGGTAGGTTTCGTAGTCGGCGTCGTCCTCGCCGGTGGGTGCGAAGTGGCTGATGTTGCCGATCGAGTACTCCCACTCCTCTTCGGGCGCCCACACGGCCTTGACGCGCATGCCCATTCGGACGTCGGACGCCTCGCAGTCGAGGATGAGGTGCAGGAAGGGGATGTCGGAGCCGTCGAGCAAGACGTAGGCGGCGACGTAGGGCGGCTTGATCCGCTGGCCCTGGAACGGCACGTTGACGATGCAGAACGTGGTGACGATGCCGGTGTCGGCGAGTTCGACCCGTTCGACGCTGCGCGCGCCGTCGGCGGGACTGACCCCGCGCGGCGGGAAGTAGACGCGGCCCGCGTCGACGCCGGAACCGATCCGGCTGCCGATCAGCTTGCCCGCCTTGAGTCCTTCGAGGTAGACCGACTCTTCTTCGTTGGCGGAGTGGATGATCTCGGTGGTGATCGGCGTCGTGATGACCACGTTGGTGTCGCCCGAGTCCAACGCCCCGTCGCTGCGCTCGCCCGAGTCCAACGCCCCGTCGCTGCGCTCGCCCGAGTCCAACGCCCCGTCGCTGCGCTCGCCCGAGTCCCCTTCGGTGTTGGCCGGCGCCGTTTCGGTGGCATCGCCGGCAGCGAAGTGTGCGATGTCGTCGATGCGGCCGGTTCGGGCGGAACGCCACACCGCGTGTACCCGCATGCCGGTGGACATCTCGTCGGCGGAGTCGACGGCCACGGCGTGCAGCAGTCCGGTGTCGGCGCCGTCGAGCTTGATCAGGGCCCACGCGAAGGGACGATCGAGGGGCTGGGCGGCGGTGGGTTCCGATTGCCACGTCCACGTGGTCACCGTGCCGACGCTTGCCACATCGACGAGCTCCGACGTCCGCGATCCGGTGGTGGGGTCGAACTCGACGGGCGGTACCGACACGGTGCCGTCGCTGTTCGCCGACCCGACGATCCGCCCGTCCCGCAGGGCCAGCGCGAACTGGCTCAAGACCGGACCGAGGGAACGGGTGTACCCGAAGGAATTCGACAGCGGAGCCGTCAGGATCGGCGATTTCGGTTCTTCGACAACGGCCACAGGCGACGCATGGCCAGGCGAGGTGGTTGCGCTGATGCTCACACCAACGAGTAGAACACGTTCTAGTATTGGGCACAAGGTGCACGTCACGGACTCGCCCCGCGGTGTCGGCGAGCAGGATGAACTGGAGAACTGTGAAGCTCGGACTACAGCTCGGATACTGGGGCGCCGACCCCATTCCCAACGCCCCGGAGCTCATCGCGGCCGCCGAACAGAGCGGCTTCGAGGCCGTGTTCACGGCCGAATCGTGGGGCTCGGACGCCTACACCCCGTTGGCATGGTGGGGTGCCGCGACAACGCGGGTGCGCCTCGGCACGGCGGTGGCCCAGCTGTCCGCACGTCCGCCCACGTCCCTCGCGATGGCCGCGTTGACGCTCGACCATCTGTCCGGCGGCCGCCACATCATCGGGCTGGGCGTGTCGGGTCCGCAGGTGGTCGAAGGCTGGTACGGCCAGCCGTTCGGCAAGCCGTTGGCCCGGACTCGCGACTACGTCCAGGTGGTTCGCGACGTCCTCGCCCGCGAGCAGCGAGTGACCAATCCGGGCGACCACTATCCGTTGCCCTATCCGCCCGATGCGCCCGGATCGACCGGACTGGGCAAGCCGCTCAAGCCGATCACCCACCCGTTGCGCGCCGACATCCCGATCTGGCTGGGCGCCGAAGGGCCGAAGAACGTCGCGCAGACCGCGGAGATCGCCGACGGGTGGCTGGCCATCTTCTTCAGCCTCGGCCTCGCCGATCAATACAACGCCTGGCTCGACGAGGGTTTCGCGCGACCGGGGGCCCGACGCAGCCGGCAGGACTTCGAGGTGGCGGCCACCGCACAGGTCGTCGTCACCGACGACGTCGGATCGGTACTCGACGCCTACCGTCCGTCCACTGCGCTGTATGTGGGCGGAATGGGCGCGAAGGAGAAGAACTTTCACGCCGAACTGTATCGGCGGATGGGGTATGGCGATCAGGTCGACGAGATCGTCGAGCTGTTCCTGGCGGACCGCAAGGCGGAGGCCATCGCCGCGGTACCCGACGAGATGGTGCGCGAGACGATGATCGTGGGCACCGAAGACGAAGTGCGCCACCAGATCAAGCAGTGGGAGGCTGCGGGCGTCACGATGCTCATGGTCACCGCACGCGACCCCGCGATGATTCGGCAGTTGGCGACGTTGGTGTGAGTTTGAACCTGACACCTCCGTTCGCTCCCTGGGGTCCACCACTGCCGACTTCCGCTGCCTGAGGTGCCTCCGCACCTGGGCTACCCCCGCTGCCTGAGGTGCGACGAGCGCTAGCGAGGAGCCTCGAAGGCCCGGTGAGACAAGGAAATTCGGCGACCAAGAGGTGAGGTCACCAGGCCTTCGAGGCTCTCGGCTAGCGCCTCGAGCACCTCAGGCAGCGGAGGTGGGCAGCGGGGTAATCCAGGCAGCGGAGGTGGGCAGCGGGGTAATCCAGGCCGCGGAGGTGGGCAGTGGAAGGCGGGTCGGGCAGCGGAAGGGCGCCTCGGGAGCGGTCGGCTATCCGGAATGGGTTGCGTGGCTGCGTGACTCGATCGACGAGGATGGGTACGCGCGTCGGCGGCGAAGGGTCACGTGAAAGTTTCTGGGCACCATGGTGAGTCGTTCGGTGACGTCGAGTTCGTAGTCGGCGTCGGGGGTGAGGTCGTACCGGTGTACGAGTCGGGCGAGGACGAGAACCGACTCGTGGAGCGCGAATTGCCGTCCGATGCAGGCGCGCATGCCGGTGCCGAAGGGTTTGTAGCTGTGCGCCGGCCGCTTCTTGATCTCTTCGGGAAGGAAGCGGTCGGGGTCGAAGCGTTCGGGTTCGTCCCACACCGCGGGATCGCGGTGTACCTGCCCGAGCATGATCAGTGCCCAGTCGTCGGTGCGCATGGGGTACCGTCCGCCGAGTACGGTGTCGGACAACGGGGTTCGGGAGAACGCCGGCACCGTCGGCCAGATGCGCAGCGACTCGTCGAGGCACCGCCGGATATGACGGAACTTCGACACCTGATCGAAGGTCGGTTCCGCGTCGGGGTCGTCGCCGAGGATCGCGTCGGCTTCCTCCTGTGCGCGGCGAAGGCAGTCCGGGTTGGTGGCCAGGAAGTAGAGGGTGAACGACAGTGCGCCCGAGGTCGTCTCGTGGCCGGCGACGAGAAAGGTCAGGATCTGGTAGCGAATGTTGATCGGGGACAGCCGTTCCCCGGTCTCCGGATGGGCGACGTTGAGCATGATGCCCAACAGATCGTGTTGGGATCGGTCATCGGCCCGGGCGGCGATCAGGTCGTCGAGCAGTTCGTCGGCCCATTCCTGGTCCTTGGCCATCTTGTGACTGAGGAACTTCCCGGCCAGTTTCCCGCCGGGTGCGGTGCGGATACCGCCTTTGCGTCGCGCGGTGGCCAGACCGCGGATCATTGCGCCGACGAACGGATGGGGAGTCGGGCTGGTGAACGACCCGAAATCACGGCTGAAGGCCGACCGGCTGAGGGTTTCCATGGTCAGCTTCGTCATGTCGCGCGTGACGTCGACACGCGAGGTCGGCAGTCCGTCCCAGTACTCGAACAGTTCGCGAGTCACCGCCAGCATGATCTCGTGATACGACCGCATCGACGCCTTGGTGAACGCGGGCATCAAGAGGTCGTGGGCCAGCTGCCAGTTCGGCTCGTCGTTGTACGCCGTGAACAGACCGTCTCCGCCGAACTCGCGTAGCGCGTCGATCGCGGGCGGCAAGGTCTTCTGGAATCGGGTCTCGTCGCACAGTTCGGCGACGAGTTCCGCGGTGGCGACGAAGACGAACTTCTGCCGGAAGATCTTCAGTTCATAGATCTCGCCGAGTTCCTTGCCCAGCGTGAGGACGCTGAGGATCGGGTTGCGCGGATCGGAAACCTCAAGGTCACCGACGATCGGCCGGCGCTTGCCCGGATGGGGGAACTCTTGACCGGACCAGCTGTTACGAAGCCAGTGTGTCCGCGCGGCCTGCGCCAACCTACCTGCCACCGTCGCGCCCCCGTGTCGTCCGCGGCCCCGATACCTTGTCGAGACCGGGCCCTATTATGCCGGACGTTTGCCCCACTTGTATCCGCTGGTGGCGGACAGATTAGCCGTGAAACGAGGCGCTGACCTCGGCGAGGCACTCGTCGGCCATCGGGAACGGTTGATAGAGGGCCACCCGATCGGCGATTCCTGCAGCTCGCGCGGCGATGGTCGCGGCGACCTCGGCGGGCGTTCCGCGAGCGACGATGGTGTCCAGCAGGCCGTCGTCGACGAGGTCGGCCATCTCGGCCCACCGGCCCTGCTTCGACAACAGGTTGAGCTCGGGCTGCAGGTCGCCGTAGCCGTGGAGATCCAGCACGGGCCGATACGCCGGCGTCGAACCGTAGAAGGAAAGCAGTCGGCGTGCGGCGGCCACGGCCACGTCGTGTTCGGCTTCGTCGCGGCCGGTTGCGACGATGATCTCGGGGACCACGTCGAACTGTGATCGGGCCCGCCCGGAATCCGCCAGGCCGGCGTCGACGAGGGGCATGACGGACTCTCGGACAAATCGATCGCTGGTGAACGGCATGATCAGCAGTCCGTCGCAGTGCGTGGCGACCGCCCGGGTCAGTCGCGGCCCGAGCGCGCCGACGTAGATCGGTGGCGGGCCGTACGGATTGGGGCCCGGGTTGAACGCCGGGGTCATCAGGCGGTGCCGGTAGAAACGACCATCGACGTCGAGGCGCGAACCGGTGCCCCAGCAGTCGAAGATGGCCCGCAGTGCTGCGACGAATTCGACCATCCGGTCGACGGGGTGGTCGAACTCGGCGCCGAACCGCTTCTCGATCTGCGGACGAATCTGGGTGCCGAGACCCAGCGTGAAGCGCCCGCCGGAGATGAGTTGCAGGTCGTTGGCCTGGTGCGCGACGTGAATCGGGTTGCGCGGGAACGCGATCGCCACGTTGGTGAGGAGGCTGACCGGTGCCGCGCCGGCGGCCAGGATCAAGGGCGTGAAGACGTCGTGCGGTCCTTCGAACGTGAACACACCGTCGATGCCTGCACTGTGGAGTGCGGCGGTGCGTTCGGCGGCGTCCTGCGGGCCGAACAGTGCCGTCAGAAGTCGCACGACGCGGTGCTCACTCGCCGGTGAAGACCGGCTTTTCCTTGTTGGCGAAGGCGCGCGGCCCCACCTTGGCGTCCTTGCTCTTGAACACTGCGATGCCGAGCTTGGATTCGATCTCGAAGGCGTCGAGCTCGTGCAGACCCTCGGTGTCGCGCATGGTCTTGAGGATGGCCTGGACCGCCAGTGGCCCGTTGCCCGCGATCGTCTCCGCGATGTCGAGTGCGGTGTCGAGGGCGGTGCCATCGGGGACGACGTAGCCGATCAGGCCGTACTCCTTGGCCTCGGCCGCGGTGATGTGGCGTCCGGTGAGCAACAGGTCGGCGGCGATGGTGTACGGGATCTGCCGAGGGAGCCGAACGGCGCTGCCGCCCAACGGGAACAGACCCCACCGTGCCTCCGCGACACCGAATTTTGCGGTCTCGCCGGCAACGCGGATGTCGGTGCCCTGCAGGATCTCGGTACCACCGGCGATGGCGGGGCCCTCGACCGCCGCGATCAACGGCTTGGTGAGCCGACGACCCTTGAGCAGGGCCGGCAGCGCTGCCGGATTCCAGGTGCCCTGATCGACGGTGTCACCTGGCGCGTTCTTCGACATGGCCTTCAGGTCCATGCCCGCGCAGAAAGCGCCGCCGGCTCCGGTGAGGATCGCGACCCGGATGTCCGGGTCGTTGTCGACGCGATCCCAGGCCTGGACCATGATGCTCATCATCTCGGCCGACAGCGCGTTGCGCGCCTCGGGCCGGTTCATGGTGACGATCAAGATATGACCGCGCTTCTCGACCAGGCAGTGCGGGGCGTGGTCGGTGTCGGCGGTGGAGTCGGTGAGTGCGGTCATCGTCGTCTCCTGGAAATCGCGTGAATCAGCAGCTTGCCGAAAACGATAACACGTTCTAATTTTGTTGCCATGGCCTATACGATTGCCGATCTCATCGAGCACGCCGTCGACCTGATGCCCGAGCGCGTCGCACTGGAATCCGACGGTACGTCGCGTACCTACTCCGAACTCGAGCGCCGGTCCAACGCGCTGGCGCACAAGCTCCGCGAAGTGGGGGTGAAACCCGGCGATCGAGTGGGTCTGTACAGCCGAAACACGATCGAATCGGTCGAGGCGATGGTCGCCATCTTCAAGGCTCGTGCGGTGATGGTGAACGTCAACTACCGCTACGTGGAGTCCGAACTCGAGCACATCTTCACCGACTCGGGGATGTCGGTGCTCATCCACGAGCGGCAGTACTGCGAACGCGTCTGCAACACGTTGCCGAAAGCGCCCGATCTGCGGCACCGGATCGTCATAGACGACGGCACCGAGACCGATCTGCGGTGCGCGGGGTACTCGGATGCGATTCGGTTCGAGGACGCCATCGCCGAATCGCCGGGCGAGCGTGACTTCGAGGAACGCTCCTCCGACGACCTCTACATGCTCTACACCGGCGGCACCACGGGACGGCCCAAGGGTGTGGTGTGGCGCCAGGAGGACATCTGGCGCGTGCTCGGCGGGGGCATTGACTGGTTCAACAGCGAGCCGGTGACCGACGAGTGGAAGCTGGCCCGCGACGGTGCCGACGGCGGTCAGTTGGTGCGGTTCCCGATTCCTCCGTTCATCCACGGCGGGTCGCAATGGGCGATCTTCCAGTCGCTGTTCGGGGGTGGCAAAGCGGTCGTCTATCCCGAGTTCAGTGGTTCTGCTGCGTGGGAGATCGTTGCCCGCCACGGCGTCAACGTCATCTTCATCACCGGAGATGCCATGGGACGCCCGATGATCGAGGCCCTTGCCGAGAATCCCGACCTCGATCTCAGCTCGGTCGTCACGGTTGCCTCGTCGGCCGCGTTGTTCTCGCCGAGCGTGAAAGAGCAGTTCCTCGACCGCTTCCCGAATGCGATCGTCATCGACGCGATCGGGTCGTCGGAGACCGGGTTCGGCGGACTCGGCGTGGTGGCGAAGGGTGCGCCGCACACCGGTGGCCCACGGGTCAAGGCCGACAGCGAAACCCACGTCCTGCGCGACGACGGCACCCGGGTCGAACCGGGCAGCGGTGAGGTCGGCATGCTGGCGCGGACGGGCCACATTCCGCTGCGCTACCACAACGATCCGGAGAAGTCGGCGAAGACATTCAAGGAGTTCGACGGCGTACGGTATTCGCTACCAGGCGATTTCGCGCAGCTCGAGGCCGACGGCACCATCACGATGCTCGGCCGTGGTTCGGTGTCGATCAACACCGGTGGCGAGAAGGTATTCCCCGAAGAGGTCGAGGGAGCACTCAAGGCGCATCCGGATGTCTTCGACACCGTGGTCGTCGGGATCGCCGACGATCGATGGGGACAACGGGTGGCCGCAGTCATCGCGACTCGTGACGGCGCACGCCCAACGCTCGACGAACTCAACGACGTCGTCCGCAAGGAACTCGCCGGCTACAAGTGCCCGCGCAGTGTGTGGTTCGTCGACGAGATCAAGAGATCACCGGCCGGGAAACCCGACTATCGGTGGGGCGCATCGATCACCGCGGAACGGCCCGCCGACGAGGCGCACGCTCCATCCGGAAGGCACTGACATGCGTACAGAATTGGCCGACCGGTTCGGCATCGACTACCCGATCTTCGGCTTCACCCCGAGCCAGCACGTCGCCGCGGCGATCAGCCGCGCCGGCGGCCTGGGTGTCCTCGGTTGCGTGCGGTTCAACGAGGCAGACGAGCTCGACGAGGTCCTCGAGTGGATGCACGAGAACACCGACGGCAAACCGTTCGGTGTCGACATCGTGATGCCGGCCAAGATCCCCACGGAGGGAAGCAAGGTCGATCTCGACTCGATGATCCCGCCCGAGCATCGGGCCTTCGTCGAACGGACGCTCGACGACCTCGGTGTGCCGCCGCTGCCGAGTGGTGATCGGGTGGATGCCGGGGTGCTGGGCTGGTTGCACTCGGTCGCCCGTTCCCATGTCGACGTCGCGATGGAGCATGCGCGAAAGTACGGCCAGATCAAGCTCATTGCCAATGCGCTGGGATCGCCGCCGGCCGATGTCATCCAGACGTCGCATGACCACGGTGTGCTCGTTGCGGCCCTCGCGGGTGCGAAAGATCATGCGCTGCATCACGTCGAGGCGGGCGTGGACATCGTCATCGCGCAGGGCTACGAGGGTGGCGGCCACACCGGTGAGGTCACGTCGATGATCCTGTGGCCCGAACTCGTGGACGCCGTGGGTGATTCGGCTCCGGTGCTGGCCGCCGGTGGAGTCGGCAGCGGGCGTCAGATCGCCGCCGCGATCGCGCTTGGCGCACAAGGGGTGTGGATGGGCACCTACTGGCTCACCGCGGCCGAATACCGACTGGGCATTGCCGACGGGGCGCAGGGGCCGTCGACGGTTCAGAAGGCACTGCTGTCGGCGACATCCCGCGACACCGTGCGTCGACGCATCTACTCCGGCAAACCGGCGCGCCTGCTCAAGACCAAATGGACCGACGCCTGGGATACCGCCGGGGCACCCGAGCCGTTGCCGATGCCGCTGCAGAACCTCCTCGTCGCCGAGGCCCACGCGCGTATCTCGCAGGCCGACGACCCCGGGGTGGTCGCGATGCCCGCCGGGCAGATTGTCGGACGCTGCAACGACATCGTCCCGGTCGCCGACATGATCGCCGGGATGGTCGCCGAATACGACGAGGCGGTCAAGCGGTTGGATTCGACGCTGGGTTAGACAGCCGCTCCGTTCCGCACTCGGGACGCCATCGCGGTCGCTGAGGTGTCCCACGTCCGCTCCCTGAGCCCCCTCCGCTCCTGAGTTCTGTTCCGCTCCCTGAGGTGCGAGGAGCGCAAGCGACGAGCCTCGAAGGGCCTGGTGAGCTGACGTCACCAGGCCTTCGAGGCTCCTCGCAAGGGCTCGTCGCACCTCAGGCAGCGTAGGTTGGCTCCGTTCCACGGATTCATGCTCAGGCAGTGGTTGGAGCGGATCGGGCCTCTTCGAATCGGGCAGCGGTAACGGATTGTGCTGGTCGCTGCTCAACCAGCAGTGGGGGCGTGATACGTCCGGCCGGTGCGCACCCAAGTCGGCGGTGTGCGCTCGGCGGCGAGTTCGCGTTTGAGGGTCTTGAACGTCGCGGTGGTCGGTAGTGCGTCGACCACCCGAACGCGATGCGGCCACTGCTTGGGGCCGAGATCGGTTTGTTCGGACAGGAATTGACCGAAATCGGCGGGGTCGAGATCATCGGTGACCAACACGGCCTCGATCTCGTCGCCGACTTCCACCGGTACTCCGTACACCGCGGCCTGAGCGATCCGTGGGTGACGCAGCAGGATTCGTTCGATGGGACCGGTGCCGAGGTTCTCGCCGTCGACGCGCATCCAGTCACCGAGCCGACCGGCGAAGTGGAGGTAGCCGGCGTCGTCGACCCAGGCGAGGTCGCCGGTGTGGTAGATCCCGCCGCGCATCCGGTCGGCGGTCGAATTCTCGTCGCGGTAGTACCCCGAGAAGAGGCCCGAACCAGCGGAGTTGACGATCTCACCGACCTCCCCGACGGCCACCGGGAGACCCGAGTCGGGATCGACGACGGCGGTCGGCGCGCGGAGCGGACCGAGGGCGTCGGCCGGGGTGTCGGGTGTGCGGGTGATGGCAACACCGCCCTCGGTGGACCCGAAGCCGTCGATCACTCGGCAATCGAATCGGGTGGCGAAGCGGTCGCGATCGGATGCGGTGGCCTCGTTGCCGTACATGATCCGCAACGTGTTGTCGGCATCGTCGGGCGCTTCGGGCGTGCTGAGGATGTAATGCAGCGGCTTGCCGACGTAGTTGGCGAAGGTGACGCCGTATCGGCGCACATCGGGCAGGAACCCCGATGCGGAGAATCGTTGGCGGACAGCGACACCCGCACCGCCGGACAGTGCGACCGACCATCCGGCGATCACCGCGTTGGAGTGGAACATCGGCATCGACAGGTAGACCACGTCGTCGGCGCCGATGTCGAAACGTTCGGCGAGCATCTGCCCGCTCACGGCGAACGTGCGTTGGGTGCACCGGACGGCCTTCGGATCGCCGGTTGTTCCGGAGGTGAAGATCAGCATCATCAGATCGTCTGGAGTCACGACGCCGAAGTCGGAGGAAACGCTCGAACCGACCAACGTCTGCCACTCCGGCTCGTCGACGTCGATCACCCGAACTGCGTCCAACGCAAGATCATCGAGCAGGTGACGGGTAGCGGCGTGGACGAGCACGATCTGACAGTCCGCGCGGGCGATGTCGGCGGCGAGCGCTTCGCCGCGTCGTGTCGTGTTCAGCCCGACCAGGACGAACGCACCGAGTCCGGCCGCGCCGAGCAGCAGGCTGAATTCGACGGAGTTCTCCATCAGAACCCCGACGTGCGGTGGCCGATCCGGGCTCAACACACGGCGCAGCGCGGCTCCCCGGGTACGGGAGGCACCGAGATGCTCTCGCCACGAGATGAACTGATCGCCACAGCGAACGCCCCTGTTGTCGACGTCGCCGATCCCGTGCAGGAGTCCTGCGATTGTGTCCACTCAGACGGGAGCGGCCGCGAGTGCGGTGCCGATGGTGCGCAGCGAGGCCGGTACGTTGCCGGCGGTGAATTCGTTCTGCTTGGCGCGCAGGAAGTATCGATGCACGGGATGGCTGGTGTCGAGGCCGACGCCGCCGTGGACGTGGACCGTGGTGTGCGCCACCCGATGCCCGGTCTCGGCGGCCCAGAATTTGGCGGTGGCGATCGCCGTGCGCAGGTCGGCGTCGGACACTCCGTGGGTGTCGTCGTCGGCGTTGGCCAACAGCCATGCCGCCTGCGTGGTGGTCAGTGACAGACCCTGAACGTCGATGTAGCCGTCGGCGAGTCGCTGTGCGACGGCTTGGAAGGAGCCGATCGCCCGGCCGAACTGCTCGCGCTCGCGTGCGTACTCGGCGGTGAGTTCGAGTGCGCGCGAAACGATTCCGGTTTGCTCGGCGCACACAGCCAGTGCCAGACGATTCGCGATGTCGGTGACCGCGTCGACCCCGCCGGCCAGCACGGCATCGGAAGTGACTGCGACGTCGGCGAACTCGACCTCCGCGATCGGGAGAAGTCCGGTGGAGACGGCCGTGGTGACGCGGACACCGGGATCGTCGGCGGGAACCGCCACAGCGACAGCGCCGTCGGGTCCGATCGCATTGACCACGAAGAGATCGGCGGCCTCGGCGTAGGGGACGTTGACCTTGACCCCGCTCAGCCGTCCGTCGGCCGACAGGGTCGCGGTCGGCGTGGTGGCGTCGGGCCCGAGGTCCTCTTCGAACGCCACGGTCAGCACGGTGGTGCCGGCAGCTGCGGCGGCCAGAATGCGTTCGCGCAACGACTCATCGGCCCGGGCGGCGAGCACGGGCAGCGCGGCAATGGCGTGCGGACCGAACGGTACCCGCGCCAGCGTCCGGCCGAGTTCCTCGGCGGCAACACAGTTCTCGACGGCGGACAGGTCGCCGCCCGACTCGCCGACGAGCGTCGACGGGATCTCGAGACCGAGCAAGCCTGCCGTCCCGAGTTCGCGCCAGAGGTCGGCGTCGATGGGTGCGGCTGCGGCCTCGAGTTCGGCGGCACGCTCCGGTGTGCTCAGGGTGGTGGCGATGTCGCGCACCAGTCCCTGCACATCGGTGGCGGACTCGGGGAGCGTGAAATCCATGGGTGATCCTTCGACTCAGATGGGGTCAGCGGCGCTGGTGCGGGAGGCCGAGGGCGAGCATGGCGATGATGTCGCGCTGGATCTCGTTGGTGCCGCCACCGAAGGTGAGAATGAGCGACGTCCGCGCGAACCGCTCCAGCCGACCGTGCAGGTGCGCGCCGGGACTGTTCGCGCGCAGGGTGGCGGACGGCCCGACGACCTCCATGAGCAAGCGGTAGGCCTCGGTGGCGAACTCGGTGCCGAACACCTTTGTCGCGGAGGCGTCGGCGGGACTGGGTGCCTCGCCGGATGCCGCGATCGACGCGATCTTCCAGTTGATCAGTTTGAGAAACTCCACCTTGGCGTGCACGCGGGCGAGGTTGGTCTGCACCCACGGTGCGTCGATGACCCGCTGGCCGTCGCCGGTCTTGGTGTGCTGTGCCCATTCGATGGTTTCGCGAAGAGCGGTCTGGATGGGTGCGGCGCTGCACAGGGCAACCCGCTCGTTGTTGAGCTGGTTGGTGACCAGTGCCCACCCGCGCCCTTCCTCGCCGACGAGTGCCGATGCGGGAACGCGGACGTCCTGGTAGTAGGTGGCGCTGGTGTCGACGCCCGACATCGTGTGGACGGGCGTGTAGCCGAACCCTTCCGACGTGGTCGGCACGATGAGCACCGAGATCCCACGGTGCTTCTTGGCGCCGGGTTCCAGGGTCGACGGATCGGTCCGGCAGGCGAGCCAGATGTAGTCGGCGTAGGCGACCAGCGACGTCCACATCTTCTGGCCGTTGACCACGTAGTCGTCACCGTCGCGCACGGCCGTCGTGCGCAGGGCGGCGAGGTCGGTGCCCGCTCCGGGCTCCGAGTAGCCGATCGAGAAGTGCAGTTCGCCTGCCGCGATCTTGGGCAGGAAGAACGCCTTCTGCTCGTCGGTGCCGTAGTTCATGATCGTCGGCGCCACCGAGTTGATCGTCAGGAACGGGACCGGGGCGCCGGCGATCGCGGCCTCGTCGGTGAAGATCAGCTGATCCATCATCGAGCGGTTCTGCCCGCCGAACTCGGTGGGCCAGCCGAGCGCCAGCCATCCGTCGCGCCCCATCTGGCGGACGACGTCACGGTAGGCGTCACCCTGGCCGAGTTCGCCATCACCGCTCGTCAGCGCCGCGCGACGCTCGTCGGTCATCAGCGCGGAGAAGTACGTTCGGAGCTCACGGCGGAGTTCGGCTTGCTGTTCGGTGTAGGCGATGCGCATCGGTACTCCGTCGGTAGACATTTGTTGATCTGGTGGGCCGCAACCCGGCCCGGTATCGTCAACTTCTGAAACACGTTCTAACCTGTTGAGCTACAGCCCGTCAACCGGTCGTGAGTCGATGAGGAGATGGTTGCCATGCGTATCAAGGCTGATTTCGACCTATGCGAGTCCAATGCGATCTGTGTCGGGATGGCACCCGACATCTTTGACCTCGACGACGACGATTACCTGGTGATTCTCAAAGACGAAGTCCCCGAGGGGCGCGAAGAGGAACTGCGTCAGGTGGTCGCCAACTGTCCCAAGTCTGCGTTGTCGATCGAGGAGGACTGAACCTGGGACATTTGTCCATTCGGTTCCATCTCGGGAGCGAACATGCTAGAACAGGTTCTAGTTTTCAGCTCAGGGAGGAACAGCGGTGGGACAAACACTCCAGGGACGGGTCGCGGTCGTGACCGGTGCGGGTGCGGGCCTTGGCCGAGCCGAGGCCATCGGCCTCGCCGGCGAGGGAGCGTCGGTTGTCGTCAACGACCTGCCCGCCGCGCTCGAGAGCAGTGATGTGCTCGACGAGATCAGCGCGGCCGGCGGTCGGGCGATCGCGGTCGGCGGCGACATCGGCGACTCGGCGACCGCGACCGCCATCATGGCCGCGGCCACCGAACAGCTCGGCGGGCTCGACATCGTCGTCAACAATGCGGGCGTCGTCCGCGACAAGATGCTGTTCAACATGACCGACGACGACTGGGATCTCGTGATCCATGTCCATCTGCGCGGTCACTTCCTGCTGAACCGCAACGCGGCCGCGTACTGGCGGTCGGCGTCCAAGCAGGCGGGTGGCCCGGTCTACGGGCGGCTGATCAACACCTCGTCGGAGGCCGGCCTGCTCGGACCTGCCGGGCAGGCGAACTACGGTGCCGCCAAAGCGGGAATCACCGCGCTGACGATCTCGGCGTCGCGTGCGCTGCAGTCCTACGGGGTGCGCGCCAACGCCATCTGTCCGCGCGCGCGGACCGCGATGACCGCAGCGACCTTTGGCGACGCGCCCGACGACGGCGTCGATCCGCTCGCGCCGGAACACGTGGTGCGGTTGGTCAACTATCTGGCCGGGCCGGATTCGGATGGCGTGACCGGACAGGTGTTTGTGGTCTACGGTCCTCAGGTGACGCTGATGGCTGCACCGACCGTCGACGAGGTCTTTGCCGCCGACGGTGACGCGTGGGATGCCGATGATCTGTCGAAAACGCTGACCAGCTACTTCGCGGGCCGTGACCCGGGGCGCGGCTTCTCGGCCAGCGCCTTGGTCAACTGACCAAACCGGCGGGTATCTGCGTGATATTTCGCGGTGGTCGTCTGGGCGAGCGAAGCGACGGGGTACTTGCAACGAGCGAGCGAAGCGACGGGGCGGTTCCTACGGCGACGGTGAGGAGTGCTGGTGTTAGGGAAGCTGGCGACGCCACTCGGGGGGATCGGAGATTTCGTTGCTCTCGGTGTCGAGTCGGCCCGTGAGCTCTTCCATCGCCCCTTCCAGTGGCGCGAGACGGTGGAGCAGTCGTGGGCGATCGCCCGGGTGTCGATGGTGCCGACCCTGCTCGTCGCGATTCCGTTCACCGTGCTGGTGAGCTTCACCCTCAACATCCTTCTTCGTGAGATCGGCGCACAGGATCTCTCGGGAGCGGGTGCGGCGCTCGGCACCATCACCCAGATCGGACCGATCGTCACGGTGCTGATCGTCGCGGGTGCCGGCGCGACCGCGATCTGCGCAGACCTCGGTGCACGCACCATTCGCGAGGAGATCGACGCGATGAAGGTGCTCGGTATCAATCCGATCCACCGCCTGGTGGTCCCGCGGATCATCGCCTCCACCGGGGTGGCCCTCCTGCTGAACAGCCTCGTCTGCACCATCGGCATCGGCGGCGGCTTCGTCTTCTCGGTGTACCTGCAGGACGTCAACCCCGGCGCGTTCGTCGCCAACCTGACCTTGCTGACGGGGTTCGGTGAGCTGATGATCTCGATGGTCAAGGCCGCTCTGTTCGGGCTCTTCGCCGGGATGGTCGGCTGCTATCAGGGACTCAACGTGAAGGGCGGCGCGAAGGGCGTCGGCGACGCGGTGAACGAAACGGTGGTCTACTCCTTCATGGCGCTGTTCGTGGTCAACGTCGTCGTGACCGCTGTCGGTTTGAAGGCGACGGCGGGCTGACATGGTCCTTCCCTTCACCACCCGATTCCACACGGCCCGTGTGGCCATCAAACGTGCCGGCGAGGACTGGGATCAGATCGGCGATCAGGCGCTGTTCTACTGGGACTCCATTGTCGCCATCCCGCGTGCACTGCGGCTCTACAAGAAGGAGACGCTGCGGCTGATCGCGGAGATCTCCATGGGTACCGGCGCGCTGGCGATGATCGGCGGCACCGTGGTGGTCGTCGGCTTCCTCACCCTGTTCACCGGCGGAACCATCGCGGTCCAGGGCTACAGCTCGCTGGCCAACATCGGTGTCGAAGCGCTCACCGGGTTCTTTTCCGCGTTCATCAACGTGCGCATCGCCGTGCCGGTGATCTCCGGTATCGCGCTGGCAGCGACGATCGGCGCAGGTGCGACCGCCCAGTTGGGTGCCATGCGGGTGAGCGAGGAGATCGACGCGCTCGAGACGATGGCGATCTCGTCGATCCCGTACCTGGTCAGCACACGGATCGTGGCCGGTCTCGTGGCGATCATCCCGCTCTATGCGCTGGCGTCACTCGCCTCGTTCCTGGCCAGTCGCTTCGCGACCGTCTTCATCTACGGCCAGTCGCCGGGCGTCTACGACCACTACTTCGACACCTTCCTCATACCGTCGGACATCCTGTGGTCGTTCGTGCAGGCGATCTGCATGGCGGTCGCGGTGATGCTGATCCACACGTACTACGGCTACAACGCCTCGGGCGGCCCGGTGGGCGTCGGTGTGGCGGTCGGGAACGCGGTGCGGGCATCGCTCGTTGTTGTGGTCGTGATCACACTTTTGACCTCGCTCGCCATCTACGGCGCCGACGGCAAGTTCAACCTGGCGGGGTAGGGGATGACACGTAGGCAGGAGCGCTCCCGCGGGGTGCGGCGGACGGCAGCAGTGGTGATGGTCGGTGTGATCGTCGCCCTGGTGGTCGGTGCGACGGCGCAGTTCCTCGGATGGTTCTCGGGCACGCAGCAGGTCACCCTGGTGGCGCCGCGTGCCGGTTTGGTGATGAATCCCGACGCCAAGGTGAAGCTGCGCGGCGTCGAGGTGGGGCGTGTCGACACCATCACCGAGACCGATGGCCAGGCGGTCCTCACCCTGAACATCGACGACTCGCAGATGGCCCACATCCCCGGCAACGTCACCGCGGACATCAAGTCCAACACGATCTTCGGTGCCAAGGCGGTGAACCTCAGCATCCCGCCGGAAGGGGCGCAGGGGCATCTGACCGCCGGGGCCGAGATCTCCGCCGATCGGGTCGTCGTCGAACTCAACACCGTCTACCAGCAGCTCGTCGCGGTACTCGCGGACCTGCAGCCGGAGAAGCTCAACGCCACGCTCGGCGCCATCAACACCGCGCTCGCCGGCCAGGGGGCCGAGATCGGGGTCGCGCTCGATCAGCTGTCGGGTCTGCTCGGCAAGACCAATCCGCATCTGCCCGAACTGAATCGGCTGTTCCGCGATGGCGCCACCGTGACCAACGTGTACGCCGACAGCATGCCGAACCTGCTGCGTACCGTCGACAACTTCACCTCGATCGGCAACAACCTCGTCGACAACAGCAGCAACCTCGACGCGCTGCTGATCAACACCACCGGAATGGCCAACACGATCGGCGGGGTCGTCGCACCCACCAAACCCACGCTGATCTCGGCGCTCACCGACATCGGTCCGGTGGCCCGGCTGCTCGGCTACAACGCACCCGGCATCAAGTGCTTCATCACGTCGACGGCGTCGGCCGCACAGATCGCCGCGCCGTACATGGGCGGAAAGAACGGCAACCTGATGCTCGACGCCAGTATCCTGCCCGGCAAGGACCCCTACCAGTACCCGTACGACTTGCCGCAGGTGCGCGGCGCGGGCCCCCCGACGTGCGAGACCGGGCTGAGCAACCCGTCGTCCACCGAGCACACGAAGTTCTACGTCACCGACAACGCCAACTACCCCTATCAGCCGAGGACCACGCCAAAGGTGAACTCCCAGAAGCTGTTCCAACTCATCTTCGGCGAGCCGGCCCGTGGATAACCGTGCCCGCGCGTTTCGCGCGACCGTCATCAAACTCGGGGCGTTCACCATCGTGATGGTGCTGGTCTTCGTCGCTCTCGTCGTCGTGTTCAGCCGGTACCGGTCGGGGTCGTCCAACGACTACACCGCCGTGTTCACCAGCGCGTCGGCCATCAAGGCGGGCAGCAAGGTGAAGATTGCCGGCGTCGAGGTGGGGTCGGTGGGAGACGTCTCGCTCAACCGCGACAACCAGGCGGAGATCGAGTTCACCGTCGACCAGAAGTACCCGGTGCCCAAGTCGGTGCGGGTGCTGGTCCGCTACGAGAACCTGACCGGCGACCGCTACCTCGAACTGCAGCAGGGCACCGGCAACGTCAACGAGTTCCTCGACGACGGTGCGGTGATCCCGGTCGCCCAGACCGAGCCCGCGCTCGACCTCGACAAGCTCGTCGGCGGGTTCAAACCGCTGTTCCGGACGCTCAACCCCGACGAGGCCAACGACCTCACCGCGTCGATCATCAAGGTGTTCCAGGGCGACGACCAAGGCCTCGCGCTGACCCAGTTGCTGACCAACACGAATCAGTTCACCAATGCGATCGCAGACCGCGACAAGCTCATCGGGCAGGTCATCGACAACCTGAACACCACCCTGGGCACCATCGACGGCGACCGCCAGGGCCTCGACACCAGTCTCGATCTCCTGCAGCAACTCGTCACCGGACTCAACGAGCAGCGCGGCACGATCGGTGCTGCGATCACCCAGACATCGCAGGTCACAACCGGACTTGCCAGTCTGTTGGGTTCCACGCGCGCGGACCTGACCCGCACGATCGCAGCGACCGGCAAGACCTCCGACGAACTACTCGTCGCCGAACCGTATATCCGGCAGCTCATCTCGCGACTGCCCGACGACTACAAGAAGCTGTCCAACCTGGGTAGTTACGGAGCATGGCTGCAGATCTACTTCTGCCGCATTCGGATTCTGCTGGGCGGACCGGGGGGTCAGCAGGTGTACTTCACCTCGAATGACGTGATGGGCAACAAGACCCGCGCCGGGGGGAGGTGTGCGCAGCAATGAGTCTGCCGTTCGGCGGCATGTTCTCCAGCCGCAGAAGCGCCTCCGACGAGGCCGACGTCGCCCGCGAGAAGAAACGCGGTGGCCGTGGCCGCGTCCAGATCGGCGTGATCGGTCTGGTCGTCACCGCGCTGGTCGTGATCACCGCGATGCAGATGGACAAGCTGCCGTTCCTCTCGCCGATCAGCACCTACAGCGCCTACTTCGACGACGCCGGCGGGCTCGTGAAGGGCGACATCGTCTCGGTGTCGGGCGTGCAGGTGGGTACGGTCGAGTCGATCGCGCTCGCCAAGACCGATCAGGGCACCAAGGTGCGGGTGTCGTTCCGCATGAACGACACCGTCGAACTCGGTGACACCTCACAGGCGGCCATCAAGACCGAAACGGTGTTGGGCCGACGCAACCTCACGGTGATCCCGCATCCGGGTGATCGGATCAAGCCGGGCGGCTCGATCCCGGTGACGCAGACGATCTCCCCGTACTCGCTGCAGGATGCGCTGGAGGGCGCCACCTCGACCCTGTCGGAGACCGATACCGACCAGCTGAACCTGGCGTTGCGGACCCTGACGGTGACCTTCCAGAACACGCCACCGCAGGTGCAGGGCGCGGTCAACGGCGTCGCACGCCTGTCGACGACCATCGCCGAACGGGACAACGCGCTGCGCGCACTTCTGTCCAAGGCCAACCAGGTCAGCAGGGTCCTCGGCGATCGCAACCAGCAGATCAATCAGCTTCTGGTGGACGCCAATTCGCTGCTCGGTGAGGTGCAGACGCGCCGCTGGGCGCTCGGTCAGCTCATCGTCGGACTCCGGGATGTGACGCGACAACTGAACGCCTTCATCGCGGAGAACAATCAGCAGCTCAAGCCGTCGCTGGACAAGCTCAACCGGGTGATGAAGATTCTCACCGACAAGGAAGCCGACCTGAAGAAGACCATCGACCGCCTCGGGCCGTATGCCAACACATTGGGCGAGGCCGTGGCGTCCGGACCGAACTTCGATTCGCTGGTCGGCGTCAGCACGTTCGGTGACTACACCGCGGCGTTCATGTCGGCGCTGCGTGGGAAGTATCCGCAGCTGTGGAAGGCGATCATGTACTCCGGCTTCCCGTTGCTGCCCAACGCGTGGAGCGCAGCGCCGCCCGCCGGCACCGACCCGCCGCGGCCGCCGGCACCGAAACCGACCTATCCGACGCTCACTCCGACACCGAGACCAGGGGGCTGACCATGACCATGGGACGTCGCGTGATCCTGGCCGGGCTGGCGGCACTGCTGGCCGTCGCCGTGGTGGTGGTCGGATTCACTGTGTTCACCCGCGCCACCACCAATACCTTCACGGCCTATTTCCCGTCGGTGACCAGCCTCTACAGCGGCGACCCGGTGCGTGTGCTCGGCGTCAACGTCGGCAAGGTCACCGAGATCACCCCGCGTCGGGGTGACGTCAAGGTTGTCCTGCAGGTCGACAAGAACGTCGACATCCCGAACGATGCCAAAGCCGTGATCGTCGCGCAGAGCCTGGTGTCGGGACGGTTCGTGCAGCTGACGCCGGTCTACTCCCAGGGCGCCGCGATGTCCGATGGCGCGACCATTCCGATGGAGCGCACCGCGGTGCCGATGGAATGGGACGACATCAAGAAGCAGCTGACCCGACTCACCGAGGCGGTCGGCCCGGAGGCCGACAACAACGGCACGGCGGCCGACGCCATCAACACCTTCGAGGCCAACCTCAACGGCAACGGTGCGGCGATCAACACGTCGATCACCCAGATGTCGGAGGTGATGGGGACGCTCGCGGCCGGCCGCGGCGACCTGTTCGCGACCATCAAGAACCTGCAGAAGCTCACGGACGCGCTGTCGCAGAGTCATGAGCAGCTCGTGCAATTCAATGGCCGGATCGCCTCGGTCAGTTCGGTTCTTGCGGAGAACACCACCGAACTGAATGGCGCACTCCACGGCCTGTCCACGGCGATGACCGAGGTGAAGACCTTCATCGACCGCAACGGCGCTTCGATCACCGCGTCGTCGCAGGGGTTGGCGAACTCGCTGCGGATCGTCGCCGACAAGGACGAACAGCTGCGTGGTCTGCTGCACTCGGCACCCAACCAGCTCGCGAACTTCTTCAACATCTACAACCCGTTGTCCGGCGCATTGTCGGGCGTGTTCGGCCTCGGGATGGGCACCAACCTGATCACGCTGCTGTGCGGGACGATGGACGCGAACAACCGGCCCGGATTCTCCGGCGCCGACGTCGACCATTGCGTCGAAGTGCTCGCCCCGATTCTCACCACGATCTCGATGAACTATCCGCCGTTCCTCGCGAACCCGGTGTCGGGCAAGAACGCCAACCGCGATCAGATCACCTACCAGAACGCGAGTGTGCGGGCGCGTGCACAACAGAACGAGCAACGCATCGACAACGAGACCCGGCGCGACAACCAGAAGTCCGGACTTCGAGGGCTGTTGATTCCATGGGAGACCGGACGATGAGGGGCGGGGCGTCGGGGCGCCGCTGGCTGGTCGTGATGTCGGTCGTGGTCGCGACGATTCTTGCGGGATGCTCCTTCGACGGCCCGAACTCGCTGCCCGTGCCGGGTGCACAGGGCACCGGCGACGGTGACTACGAGATCACCGCGGTCATCCCGACCGCCGCCGGGCTGGTCAACAACGCGCCGATCCTGATGGACGACGCGACCGTCGGCAGCGTCGGCGACATCGAGGTCAAGAACTGGAACGCTCAGGTCACGATGCGCTTGAGCAAGGGCACGATGGTGCCTGTCGGTTCGCACGTGATGGTCGGGATGACCAGCGCGCTCGGGTCGATGCATCTGCAGATCGTGCAGCCGGAGAAGCCGACCGGGGCGATGATGCAGGCCGGCGACGAGATCCCGCTCACCAAATGCCCGGAGCAGTCGAACATCGTCACCGACCCGAATGTGCCCGCGGTCCCGGACGTGAACTCCGCTCAGCAGGTCGCACTGTGCACCTACCCGACCACCGAGCAGGTGCTGAGTTCGCTGTCGGTGGTGCTCAACGGCGGTGGCCTGAGCCAGTTCGGCGACATCGTGCACGAGATGGATCAGGTGTTCTCCGGTCACCAGGACGCCATCCGGGCGCTGATCCCACGCCTCAACACGCTCGTCGGGGACCTGAATGTTCAGAAGGCCAACATCATCAAGGCCACCGAGGGACTCGACCGACTCTCGGCGACGATGAACCAGCAGAGCCCGACGATCGAGAAGGCGCTGGCCGACGGCCCACGTATCCTCCGGTTGCTCGTCGACCAGCGGGTGCATCTCACCGACATGCTGGCCGCCGTGACGAAGGTGTCGCGGACGACCAACGACGTCCTGAAGGCCAATACCGACGACATCCAGACCTTTGTCCGAGGACTGCGTCCGGCCCTGGAGCAGTTGGCGGCCACCGGTCCGGCCCTGTCGCAGTCGTTGAACATCCTGCTGACCTTCCCGTTCTACGAACCCATGATCCCGACGATCGTGAAGGGCGACTACGTCAACTCCGACCTCGTCCTTGACCTGACCCCAGCCCGGTTGAGCAAGAGCATGTTCGCCAGCATCGGACTCACGGGTCCGGAGGGCGTGCTGGGGCGTCGGGCGGGGGCCGCGGCGCGTGGCCTCAATCCGTTCACCGGTCCGCTGCAACCCGGCGGTGAGCGGCCGCGCGACACCAATGAGCCGGTGCCCGCGCCCGGAATGGTGCCGCCCGGAGGTGGTCATCGATGAAGATCAGCAAGTTCGTCCGCATCCAGCTGATCATCTTCGCGGTCGTGACCGTGGTCGCGATGGTGGCGGTGGGTGTCTACTACATCCGCGTGCCGTCGATGTTCGGGGTGGGCAGCTATCGCGTCGACCTCAACCTGCCGAGCAGCGGTGGGCTCTATGAGAATGCCAATGTCAGCTTCCGCGGCGTCAACGTCGGCAAGGTGGAGGCGGTGCGGCTCACCGACAACGGGGTCACCGCCGAGCTGACCATCCACAACGGTGCCGAGATCCCCGCGTCGTCGCAGGCGTCGGTGCGCAGCGTGTCGGCGATCGGTGAGCAGTACGTGGAGTTCACCCCTCCGCCGAATCCATCCGGCGGCAACCTCTCCGAGGGTTCACAGGTGTCGAGTACCGATGTGCCGGTGGAGATCTCGACGATGCTCGACCAGGCCGACGCGTTACTGCAGAAGGTCGGCGACACCAAGTTGCGGTCGCTGATGGACGAGGCGTTCGTCGCGTTCAACGGCACCGGCGAAGCGCTGCAACGACTTCTGGACTCGATGGCGCTGTTCGTCGACGAGGCCAACAGGAACACCGACACCACGATCTCGCTGGTCGATCAGGGGGGTGCGCTCCTCGCGACCCAGTCGCGGACCGCCGACGACATTCGCGCCTGGACGCGGGACGTCACCACCTTCACCGACCAGTTGCGGGCCAACCGGCCGGAGATCACCGACATCCTCACCAAGGGGCCGTCGACGGTGTCGACGAGCGAAGATCTGTTCGCGTCGATGAACCAGTCGTGGCCGCTACTGGTCTCCAACCTCGGCGTGGTGGCCAAGACGCAGGCCGTCTACCTGCCGAACATGCGGCAGATCCTGGTCATCTACCCGCGGCTGATCGCGGCGCTGATCACCGCACTGAACACGGGCAGCGTCAGGTACGGACCGAACGTGAACTTCTCGCTCGGTTTCCAGGACCGCCCACCCTGCAACATCGGGTTCCTGCCGAAGGAGCAGTGGCGCTTCCCGTCGGAGCAGACCGCACGCGAACTGCCCGCCGGCATGCTGTGCCGGGTGCCGCAGGACTCGAACCTCGCGGTGCGCGGTGCGCGCAACTACCCGTGCGTCGAGTACCCGGGACGACGTGCGCCGACGCCCGCGGAATGCCGGACCGGCTACAAGCCGAAGCCGGGAACCGTGGATCCATTCCAACGGGGGCTGCCGTTCGGGCTGAAATGGGAGGCGCAGCGGTCCGGTAACGTGACGCCGGGCACCCCGTCGAGCTACAACCCGGCCCCGGCGGTGTACGCAACCACATACGATCCGGCTTCCGGCGACTTCATCGGCCCGGACGGCAAGACCTACAACGCCGGTACCGGAAACAATGCGCAAGGCGGTACATGGCAGTCCCTGATCACGAAGACGGTGGGCAAATGACACCCGAATCCGACGTACACGAGAAGACCCCGACGACCCGACGCACACGACCCGTTCGCACGTCGCCGATGGGGCGGGCGAAGAAGAAGCCGAAGCCGGCGCCGGTCGAGACAACAGCCTCACCCGACGAGGCGACCTCCCCGCTGATCGAGCCGGCACCGAGCCGCAAGGCGAGGAGCCGTGTCGAGATCACTGCCGACTCCACCACCGAAATCGAACGCGATCCGAGTGAAATCGAGCGCACCGTCAGCTATCGGGAGCGACGGCAGGCGCGGATGTCGTCGGGTACCGACCGCAGCACCGTGCCGAAGGTCCGCTACCGCGGTTCGTCGTCGGGCTCGCGTCGAGACCTCGCGCTCGCGATCGTCGCCGGGGTTCTCATCCTCGCTTTCGTGGCCGCGTCTGTGGTCTTCGCCGTGGGAATCAACCGGCAGAAGGATCTCGACGCGTTGCGCGCCGAGTACTCGTCGTTCGCGTCGCAGTTCATCATCAACCTGACCAGCATGAATCCGTCGAACGTCGACCAGGTCCTCAAGACGGTGCAGGAAGACTCGAGCGGCAAGGTGAAGCAGCAGCTGCAGGATTCGTCGCAGCAGGCGGTCGGGCTGGTCCGCGACACCAATGTGGAGACCAAGACGACGATCCTCAGCGAGGCGGTCACCAAGGCCGAACCCGACGAGGGGTCGGTGATCATGGTGTTCGGCTGGCAGCAGCGTTCGCTGGACGGCAAGCTGCCGATGCAGGTGCAGACGTTCCGGTGGCGGGTCGACATGACGCGCATCAACGGCGACCTGAAGGTCACCAACTATGAGTGGGTGGCGTGATGAAGATCAGCCGGAAGCAACTGGTCGGGGCGGTGCTGGCAGTGCTGCTGGTGGCGTCCGCTACCGCCGCGGTGTTCCTGGGGATGCGCTTCTGGGACGGACGCGCGACGGAGAAATCTCGCGAGACGTCACTCGAGGCGGCCAAGCAGTACGCGGTGACGATGTTCGGCTACAACGCCGGCAACATCACCGACCACATCGATCAGTCGATGTCGATCCTGACCGGTGGGGCGAAGCCGGAATACGTCAAGACCATCACCGAGGCGAGTCTGGCAGCCGAGGTGCGCAAGCAGGATGTGGTCTCCGAGGTCACCATCCAGGATGCGGGTGTGGTGACGAACACCCGCGACACCTCGACCGTCCTTCTCTTCATCAACCAGTCGGTCACCCGCAAGGGCAACAAGGAACTGGTCAGCATCAACCCGAGCCGCCTGACGTACACGATGCAGAAAGACAGCGACCGCTGGCTGGTGAACGCGATCGACGTGATCACCGACGACTCGTTCCGCGGCAAGGTCGACGTCGTGTCGTCCGTCCCGCCCGGCGCGAAGCCGGTCCCCGGTCTCAAACCCCCGGTGTCGGCGCCGCCGAGCGGTGCGCCGTCGACCACCGTGCCGGGTGCGATTCCGGTGCCGACGCCGTAGCAGTCACCCGCTCCCTGGCTCGACGAGTTAGGTGACCGACCGCGATGACCTGCGGAAATGCGCCAGCGTCGTGCCCGCAAAATTTAGGGGAAGAGTTTCTTCCCCGGGGTTCGTAGTCGTCCGCGAGAAATTCTGGGGGAGGACACCAAGGGTCGGGGAAGAAAACTCCTCCCCTATTTCTTGTGGGCGCAGGTGCCTGGCATCGCGTTCGGCGGAGTGCGACGCCCGACGACTGGTGACTGAGCACGGGCCCGTCAGCGTCCGCTTCCGGGACATACCCGAAAGACCACCGTCAGGGGCTCGATCCTGGCCACCGGCCCCGACGCACCTTCCCGACTCAACTCGAGTTCTCGAGGATGCCCGAAAAACCCTTTGCGGCACCGCGAAAGCGGGCGTAGGTTCGCGTGTACACAAGGAAGGAGGTGGTCTGGAATTGATTGACATACGGACACGTGAGGTGACCATCCGCTAGCGCTGACCGTGTGGCATTCGTATGTCGCACGAGGCGAATCCGTCTCGGCGCCGGCGAATACCCGATGGTCACCCGGCCCCCGCACCCCGACCCGTCCGGTCGGATACGCCCGTACTCGGGTGGTGCGGGGGCCGCTTCGTGTCGCCGCCCCCGCACCCCGACCCGTCCGGTCGGATACGCCCGTACTCGGGTGGTGCGGGGGCCGCTTCGTGTCGGGGCGCGGGCATATTCGCGTAGTGGACTACTCGTGAGTCCGACGCCGGAACCGGGTGGAATTAGCACTGTCAGCCCGATCTATCGAGGAGACAGCGATGACCACCACAGCGACGCAAGCGGCCCACGCCCCCCGCGACGTGTCGTCGATCGGCGGTGCGGCAACGGGTTTCGCGGGCCGGTTCTGGGGTCCGGGTGATGTGGACTTCGGATGTTCGGACACACCGGATTTCGTCTTCGACGACCCGCACGCGGCCGGCATCTTCCACCATCTCGAGGATGGGGTCACCAGCATCCACAACCGCGGCGACGAGGTTGTCGGTGTATTGGTGCTCGGCGTCGACGGACTGCTCGAACGGGTGGTCCTGTCTCCCGGTGAGGTGACGCCGCTGCCGGCACAGGATCTGCTCTGCTATGTGCAGGGGACCCGCACCGACGGAATGCCCCGACTGTTCGGCGCGCTCTGGATGCAGGGTGGTCGGGTGATGGGCGCCACGTTGCCGATCCCCACTCGACGTGAGTTTCTCGATCAGCATTATCTGACCCCGTGGAGCGCCGACTGGAACGGTGGCTACACCCATCAGGACCATCTCGATGCCGAGGGCGACGGGCTCTCGTTCCAGTACCGCACCGGTGGGTCGTCGATCACCGTGCGCAACACCGGCGAGAAGTGGATGGCGGTGCTGCACAACGGGGGTCATGTCCGTGCGGTGACCGAGATCCCGCCGGGTGCGATGGCGACCTTCCCGGTGGACCCCGAGGCGAAGACCGGGCAGGTCTTCTCCGTGGTCGGTCGGCGCGTCGGGGGTGGCGCCGGTCGTGCGCCGTACATGTCGGCGTCGGGCACGATCCACCCGGGCTGGCCCGGCCGGCCGGGGACGGCCGCGAGCTACGGGTCGGTGGTGATCATGCTGGGCGCGGTGGTCTACAGCGCCTTGCCGAAGCGGAATCTGTACCTGGCGTGGTCGGATCGCCGCAGGCTGCGGCACGGGTGCCGGAGTCGACGCCAGGCGTGAGTGACCGCGCTCAGCCGACGTGGCGTCGTAGTTTCGCCGACAACCGGGGGGTGAGGTCGCCGTCGGCGTCGACGCGTTCCTCGACGTAGGCGAAGTCACCGTCCTCGACGAGGCCGTAGAGGCGTTTGGCGCCACCGGCGTGGCTTCCGGTCTCGGATCGGATCACCACGTCGGTGGTCAGGTTCCACGAGGTCTGATTGAGCGGACGGCCGTAGAACAGCTCGATCCAGCCCTCCGCATGCGCCAGCAGGAACTCGATGCTGTCGTCTTCGGTGATGCGCCAGAATCCGGATTCGCGAAGATCGGGCCGGACGAAGTTCGCGTCCTCGTCGATCACCCAGGAGCGTGACTCCCAGCTCAGGAAGTTCTGACCATCATGGGAGACGACGATCTGCTGGGCGAAGTGGTAGTCCTCGCCGGTGTGCGGATTGTGCCCCTCGCCCTCGCCGCGCCACACCCCGACCATCGGCAGCAGCGCGAGCAACCCGGGGTGCAGGTCGGCGCCGAGCCGGAGGTTGGCGGTGTCGGCGGGCAGCGGGAGGTCGTCCCAGGTGGGGACGTTGCGTTCACGGCTACCCGATTCGACGGCACGTGCTTCCGCTTGGTTGATCGCCTCGTCGCCGGAGCGACGCGGGTCGCCACCGGAAGCGTCGGTGCTCACGACTCGTCGGTGACCAGTCGGTAGAGCACGTAGACGGCGAACCAGGTGATCAGCAATGCCGCGAGCACCAGGAGAATCTCGAAGAAGATGACCACGGGTCGATTCTACCTTCCGGGGTTGGCGCGCTCTCGGTCAGCTACCGAACAGGCCGCCGAGGCTGCCGAAGTCGGGACCGGCGGGGCCCGAGCTCAGTGTGCAGCCGGGGCCGTACAGCATGCGGTAGACCGCGCACTTGGCGTTGCGATCGTCGAGGCGGATGACGGTGCCGTGCCGGGTGCGGCCGGGTCCGCCGATGGTGGTGATCGGTGTGGGACCCGACCACGGGCCATTGGGGGAGGGTGCCGTCGAGTAGTAGATCTTGCGGTCGCCGTAGATCTTGTCGGTGTACAGGAAGTAGGTGCCGCCGACGCGCGTCATGCTCGGCCCCTCCTGCACCCGCGCCGCGCAGTTCACGGTGCGCTGCCACGGCCCGTTGAACGACCCCGACCGCCAGACCTCGTTGCAGTTGCCGTCGCGCTTGATGTTCAGGTACTTGGTGTTGCCCTGCTGGAACAGCGAAGCGTCGATACGGTCGCGGGCGCCGGGGTTCAGATTGATGCGATTGGCGGGTCCGGCGTTGAAGATGATGCTTCGTCCGCTCGGGACCGCACGAGCGCGTCCGGCCGCGGTGATGTCGAGCTGGTTGACCCGCACCATGTACGGCGTCATCCGGTCTGCTCCGACCTGGCCGCGGTGATGTCCGAAGTAGCCCGCGGTCAGAACGATCCAGATGCTGCCGTCGGCGGCCTTGTACCAATCGGGGGCGACGATGTCGCTGCCGCGCGGCGCCGGATTCAGCGAGATGCCTGCGTAGGCCCCGTTGTTGAACTGTCGCCCTTCCGGTCTCGACCAGTTCTTGCCGTCTCGGGACACGCCGATCATCGGCCAGAACCGCCCGTTCTTGCGTGGCCAGTTCGACAGCATCCAGAAGTATCCGTTGTGGTAGATGACCGACGGATCGCTGAACGGATTCTGGCCCCGACGGTACGGCGTCGACAGGTACTTGAACGTCTTGCCGTTGGACGAGTAGTACATCGTGTCGGTCAGGTCGCCGTCACCCGAGAAGAACGTCCCGACCAGGACGTTGGATCGTGCGAACTGCTCGAATGACGGTGCCGCGTGCGCGGGCGCGACGACATGTGCCGATGCGGCTCCGAACAGGGCCAGCATCGTGATGGCCAATCGGAGGCGGAGGGATGGGCGGCGTCGTGATGCGCAGCCAGACTGCGTGACCGTCGTGGACATGCGTCAGAAATATCATGTGTCCGATTGCACGGACGTACCGAAATGCGTTCGGCGCCAACATTTCGTCCGTTCGGAGGAACGGGACCGCGAGAAACGCGAACGGCCCGGTCACCTCCGAAGAGGTGACCGGGCCGCGTCGTTGGGGACTACGCGATCACTTGCTGACGGTGATGTCGTGCTCGTGCACGCCCGGGCCGTCGGGGTTGATCGTCTGCTCGCCGTTGCCGACCGACGACAGCGCACGAATCGTCCAGGTGCCGGGAGCGGCGAAGAACCGGAAGTCACCGGTCGGGCTCGCGACGACCTCGGCGGTGAACTCACCGGTCGAGTCGAGCAGACGGACGAACGCGCCTGCCACGGCACTACCCGAGGCGTCGGTGACCTGTCCGGTCAGGACGGTCTCCTTCTCCACGTCGACGCCTGCGGGCAGTTTCTGTCCCTGTTTGGGTGCAGCACACATGATTTCTTACTTTCCTTCTCCGAGTTCGATCGGGACGCCGATCAGCGAGCCGTACTCGGTCCAGCTGCCGTCGTAGTTCTTGACGTTCTGCTGGCCGAGGAGTTCCTTGAGGACGAACCAGGTGTGGCTCGACCGCTCGCCGATGCGGCAGTAGGCGATGGTGTCCTTCGAGCCGTCGAGGCCGGCCTCACCGTAGAGCTCCTTGAGGTCCTCGTCGCTCTTGAAGGTGCCGTCCTCGTTGGCGGCCTTGCTCCACGGCACGTTGATGGCGCCGGGGATGTGGCCGGGACGCTGGCTCTGCTCCTGCGGGAGGTGAGCCGGCGCAAGGATCTTGCCGGAGAACTCGTCGGGGCTGCGCACGTCGACCAGGTTCTTGACGCCGATGTCGGCGACGACCTCGTCGCGGAACGCGCGGATGGTGTTGTCGGGCTCGCCGGCCTTGTAGGTGGTGGCCGGACGGCTCACGGCGTCGGTCGACAGCGGACGGCCGTCGAGTTCCCACTTCTTGCGGCCGCCGTCGAGGAGCTTGACGTCGTTGTGGCCGTACAGCTTGAAGTACCAGTAGGCGTAGGCCGCGAACCAGTTGTTGTTGCCGCCGTAGAGGACCACGGTGTCATCGTTGGCGATACCGCGCTCGGAGAGCAGCTTGGAGAACTGGTCGGCGTCGACGAAGTCGCGACGGACCGGATCCTGCAGATCGGTCTTCCAGTCGAGCTTGACGGCGCCTTCGATGTGGCCGCCGTCGTAGGCCGAGGTGTCCTCGTCGACCTCGACGAAGACGATGCCGTCGGTGTTGAGATTCTGCTCAGCCCATTCGGCGCTGACCAGGACATCGGAACGTGCCATGGTTGGGGTCCTTCCCAGAGATGTGTGGATGGGGTTGTGACAGGGGTGTGTTCTGACAGGGGCAACGACCAAGACGTCGGCACAGGAGTCGTCAGGCGCACGACGAACCGGTCGTCATCGACGGGTGGACGGGCCGAGGCAGGAATTAGAGCCTCGATGACCGTCAGTGCTGCGGGCGACAGCAACAGTTGGCGACTCGACAGAAGTCGATCGCCCGGCGTCGGGTGAGCAAGAACTCACGGCGCTGTTGCATGCCCACGAGGGTACAACAGGGCATCGGGCAGCCAGAAAACGCGGGGTCGTCTTCAGAATGCATCGAGGCGCAGGTCGGCCGGGCCGGCCTGCGCGTGCAGCAGGATGTCGCCGCCCAGGCTGGCCGCCCACTGCGGTGTGAGGCCCCAGGGCAGCGGAATCAACGGCAGAATCGTGGTGAACCGATCGAGGACGGCTGCCCGCATGGCCTCGGGGACGTCGGCATCGACGTGGCGTTCGGGCCCCGTGTAATAGTCGGTCGCCCGGATCGCCAGACGCCCATCCTGCACGCTCAGGTCCACCGAGACGCTGACCCTCACCTTGGGTCCGTCGAACGTCGACGCCGACGGCGGGTTGTCGGGGTCGTCGCCCGCGGACGGGGGAAGGGCGACGGTGCCGGTGAGGACAACGCCCGACTGCCTGCTGGGGGCGCCGTCCTGCGGTCCGCCGCCGCCCACCTTGCCGTCGGGTGCGGGGGTGCTCACCGTCAGATCGACGATCCCCAGGTAACGGGCCATGGTGACGGCATCGAGCTTGGTGTGGGCAGAGACGGACTCCGTGCGTACAACGTCATCGGCCGTGATGTCCCACGCGTCATCGATGTGCCACAGCCCCAGCGTCGCGCCGAGTTCACCGCGACAGCCGCCTCGACCCTCGCAGCCGGGCAGGGTGACGTCACGCGCTGCGATGACGGCACCGTCGAACCGGCCTGCACGCACGTGCGTGAGGAAAGGGAATCCGCTCAGCGTCACTTCGGGGTCGAAGGACACCCGCGGTGAGGCGGCGATCGCCCGGGACATCTGATACTCCGTGCGGATCGCCAGGCCGACGTCGGCGAGAACCGCCAGCAGTCCTGTGACCACGATCACAATGAGGGCGATGGCGACGTACCGACGGCCGGGAACCCGCCGATCGGAACCCGTGCCATGATCGCCCCGTCGATCGGGTTCGCTCACCCCTGGCCTGCCTTGTTAACAGCGAATCGCGCCATTGGCGCTATTCTGTCACCTATCGCGCACACGTTGGTAAGGCAGAGTAAACAATGGCCAGGTGCGGCGCGTAGAGGGGCCGTACGCCCGGCGGCGCATTCACAAGGAAGATCGGAGTGTCGATGGATCTCCTGCTGTTGACCGCCGACCCCAACCCCGAGGCGGTTCTGCCGTCGCTGTCGCTGCTGGCGCACACCGTTCGGGTGGCGCCCACCGAGGTCTCGTCGCTGATGGAGGCAGGTAACTCCGACGTCGCCATCGTCGACGCCCGGACCGACCTCGCAGCGGCCCGTGGACTGTGCCGCCTGCTCGGCAGCACGGGATCGGCCGTCCCGGTGGCCGCGGTGCTCACCGAGGGCGGGCTCGTGGCGGTGAACGCCGATTGGGGTATCGACGAGTTCCTGCTGCCCGGAACGGGACCCGCGGAACTCGACGCCCGACTGCGGCTGCTGGTGGTCCGTACGCGCGGGGTGACCTCCGAAGAGGCGTCGGGCAAGGTGACTTTGGGTGAACTGATCATCGACGAGGGCACCTACACCGCGCGGTTGCGCGGCCGTCCGCTCGATCTCACCTACAAGGAGTTCGAACTCCTGAAGTACCTCGCGCAGAACGCCGGCCGGGTGTTCACCAGAGCGCAACTACTCCAAGAGGTCTGGGGCTACGACTTCTTCGGCGGCACGCGGACGGTCGACGTCCACGTGCGGCGTCTGCGGGCCAAACTCGGCAGCGAACACGAATCGCTCATCGGCACGGTGCGCAACGTGGGGTACAAGGCGGTTCGCCCGAGCCGGGGTCGTTCGTCGGGTTCGGATGCGGCACTGGACGGTTCACAGGCGGAAGTCGACTCCGACGACCTCGACCTCGACGACGCCCCGCTCGGTGGCGAGGATCCGTTCGACGAGGAATTGCGCACCAGCGCCAATGGCAACTGACGGTATCGCGGTCCGCACGCGTCTCGACGACGACGAGGCTGCGCGGGCGCTCGCATTTGTACGGGAAGCGACTGCGGCAGACGGAGTTTCGCCGTTGTCGGAGCAGGCGGTCGCGGCCATCGAGACCGCCGACGGTGCCGCTGTGCACGTGCTCTCGACGGCCGGCTACGCCAACATCATTGCCGGACGGCCGGGGGAGTCCGCGATGATCGAGGCGGTCGTCGACCCCGCGCTCCGACGCCGCGGGCATGGTCGGGCGTTGCTGGACAAGGCATTCGAGGCCGCCGCGGATCTGCGATCGGAGTCCGACCCGGCGCCGCGCGTCTGGGCACACGGTGACCTGCCGGAGGCGGTGGCGTTGGCCGCCGCGATGGGTCTGCAGCGTCGCCGGGAGCTCCTGCAACTGCGCAGGTCGTTGGTCTCGGGCCCGCAGCTGCCCGACCTCGTCGTCGACGACTCGATCGTATTGCGCACCTACGCAGGCGAATCCGATGACGCCGAGATCTTGCGTGTCAACAATGCGGCCTTCGACTGGCATCCCGAGCAGGGCGGCTGGAGCCTGGCGCAGATCACCGAACGCACGTCGGCGCCGTGGTTCGACCCGCAGGGACTGTTCCTGGCATTCGACGCGGCAGCGCCGGACACCCTGCTCGGATTCCACTGGACCAAGCAGCACGACGCGGAGCTCGGTGAGGTCTACATCGTCGGCGTCGATCCGGCCGCCCAAGGGCGCGGGCTCGGTCGGCTGCTGACCCTGGCCGGACTGCATCACCTGGCCGAGGTGGGAATGCGTGAGGTGAATCTGTACGTGGAGGGCGACAACACCGCCGCGCTGCACACGTACCATCGGTTGGGATTCGACCGCTACGCGATCGACGTCGCTTACGGGAACTGAACCGAGAAGAAAGAACGTGTCCGACAACACCATCGGGGGGTGGAGTGTTGCGTTACATTGCTGCGGTGACCGGCTGGCTGCTGGTCGCCCTCGGCGTGGCCGGGGTGATCGCGCACTTCTCGGGATGGGCGAACACCGTGTGGGCCCGGGCGGCGGCGTTCACGCCGCTGATGATCCTCGGCGCGGTGGTCGGGCTGATCCTGCTCGGGCTTGCGCGGTTCGTCTGGTCGGCGGTGGTGGCGCTCGTTGTCGTCGTTGTCGGACTGGCGACTCAGGTGCCGCTGTTCGTCGGCGCCGACGAGCACGTCGCAGAGTCGGACCTGCGGGTCATGCAGGCCAATATCTATCTCGGACAAGCCGATACGACGGCTCTGGCACGGCTTGCCGACGACCGCGACATCGATGTCCTCACCGTGGTGGAGCTGACGCCCGACGCGGCCCGACGCATCGAAACGACGAGTCTGCGGGCGCGACTGCCCTTCGCCTACCTCGATCCTCGTGAGGGCGGCAGTGGTTCGGGGATCTATTCGCGCTACCCGCTCTCCGACACTCGAGAGCTCACCGGTCTGACGCACGCCAATCTCCGTGCGGTCGTGACCATTCCGGGGGTCGGACGCCGCGCGCTCTATGCGCTGCACCCGATTCCGCCCTATCCCGAACCCGCCTGGAAGTGGCAACTCGAACTGCGACGCCTCGGCGAGCAACTGCGTGCTGAGCCGTTGCCCTTGATCATCGGGACCGACGTCAACTCCACCTACGACCATCGCCCGTTCCGTGACCTGCTCGCCGGATCGGATGCGCCGTACTCGCCCGGTCTCACCGACGCGGCGGACCACCTGGGCGCGGGGATCGTCGCGACCTACCCGGCGAATCGGGCGTTCCCGCCGATGCTTGCCCTCGATCGTGTGCTGACCCGTGGCGGACCCGTTCCCACCGGGTTCGAGGCGGTCGACCTGCCCGGTTCGGACCATCGAGGTGTGGTTGCCACGGTCCGGCCGTGACGGCAGCGCATCACCGGGCTGGTGGAATGAGCCGCGGTGCCACTGTACGTAGGTCGGCATAGGTGACAATGCCAGGCTGGGCCGCGCACACCGCCGGTATGGCGTTGACGAGCGGCGCGGCGGTGATGCGGAGTCCGATCCCCCGCATCCGTGCCGGGGTGAGATCGGCCAGGTCTGCTGCTGTCGGGATGAGGCCGATACGCACATGCACGGCGGGATCGCCGACGACGTCGAGAAGGTAGCCGTGTTCGACGGTCCATGCCGGTTCCAAGGCGGTGGTCGCCACCCATCTCTGGTTCACGGCCACGACTTCGAGTGTGGTTCGGGTCCCCCTTGGGGCGGCCCCATCCGACGCCGGCGAAGTTCGCGTCGCCCACGAACTGTGAGACGTCCACCGATTCCGTCATCGACACGTGGCTGACACTGGTGGACAGGCCACCGGCCACTGCTGCCGCCAGCTGTGCGAAGCCGGGGTTCATGCCACTGCCGAAAAGCGAGGCTCCTCCGGCGGCGGCTGCCGCTTCCAACGATGCGCGGTCCGACGGCGACAGATTCGACCCGGTGACGAACTCGGCGCTGGTGACGACATTGATTCCGGCCCTCAGCAGCAATGCGACTTCGTTGACGTCGAAACGAAGCGGACTGTAGACGGCGCAGTCCGGATCGAGAGCGAGCAGCGAGTCGACGTCGTCGGTCGCGAGAACTCCCAGCTCGCTCCCGAGTCCGCAGAGCTCGCCGAGATCCACACCTACCTTTGCCGGCGAGTACGCAAATGCCCCGACCAACTCGAGGTCGGGCCGAGCGGCAACCGCCCGGACCGCCTCCTTCGCGACGTTCCCTGTTGTCCACTGAATCACCCGCAGAGGCATGAGTTCTCCATTCGCTGATTCCCGACCGAATGGCCTTCTTCCATGCCGGCTTCCGAACGCGCAGGCATGAGCATGACTCCGACGACCAGGCTCGACGCGAACAGCGCCAGGGCGGCCCACGGCCACCAGGTGAGGACCACCGAATCGGCGTCGAGGTCCACCGACCGTCCTATCGCGTCGATGCGGAGTGTGTCATCGACGAGGAACCACAAGACCGCGGCGATACCGATGGCGGACACCACGATCGCGAGGTAGGCGGCTGCCGACGAATGGTAGGACGGGCTCGTTCGCCACAGTGCGACGAAGGCCAGTACACACGCGGCGGCCAACAGCACTGCGCCGGTTGTCGTGCTGATACCTGTGCAGTGGAGGCTCTGTGCGGCTCCCGGCTGTTGCAGTTGCGCCGACGACAACTCGGCCCCCTGAGGAATGCGAGCACCCCGACCGCGCACCCACGGCATGAACACGGCGACCACCGCAGCCGCACTGAGCGCGAACAGCGTTACCGACCAACCGAACTCGCGATCGGCGCGTCGCGGCTTCACGGAGTCGGAGTCGCAGGCGTCGTTGCTGTCGGTGAGGCGTTCGGGGAGGCAGCGTCGTTGGGGGCAAGGTTTGGTGTCCCCGCACCATTGGAACCGTCCTGCGCCACACCCGCGATCCCCGCGACGTCGGTGATGAGCCAGTTGTCGTCTCGATCGAGGGTGATGGTGTAGGGAGTCACCGTGTTCAGACCGTTGGGGTTCTGGGTGCTGGTCATGTGCGTGGAGACGAACACCTGCACCACGAATTGTCGATCGGCTCGGACGTCGATGGTCTTCGCGGCGATCAGCTTGGCGGTCTGGCTCCACTGAACCTGTTGGATCAACGGGGTCAGGGTCTTGACGGCAACGTCGAAGCGGGAGGCCAGTTCGGGTGCCGTTCCCTTCTTCAGGGCCGCCGACCACGGAGCCAGGTCCTTGAAGTCGAAGGTCGCGGCTCCGACCGCGTAGTCGCCGGCTACGCGCTCGGCCGACTGTTTGTCCGCGGTGAGGTTCTCGGCAGCCGTCAGGTCTTTGGAACTCCGGTATGCGAGAACGCCGAAGACGGCCGCAGCCACCAGCGCGGCCAGACACAGCACCGTCATCCCGACGATCACCGGGTGCCGACGGGGGTTGAGGTTCTCGCTCAGTTGTTCGCGCACCGAGGGTTTGGTCACCGAGGGTTTGGCCGGTTCGGCAACCTTGGCTGTGGTCTTGGTTTCAGCAGCAACCACTTCGGTCTTGCCGACGTCAGAATCCGGCTCGGGATCGGTGTCCTGCAACTCGGCGAGGGCCTGGTGGACGTCGATGCTCATGGGCTGTTCCTCATCTCACTTGGGTATGGTCACGTTGAGTCGCAGACTGTTGCCCGGCATCATCTGCATGACCCGGTCGAGGAGCGTTGCGATGTCGAGATTGGCGAGCGTGGCACCCGAACGTTGCGCCGCGGGAAGCAATGTGGACGCCAACGTTCCGATCGGCGGCGCGATCTTGGCCACGAGGGGTGCCGACCTGTTCAGGACCGGCTTCCACCGCTCGCCGATCAACTCTCCGCCACGGGTGAAGTCCGCGAAGGGTTTGACGCTGTTGATCACGCGTCGCAGGCTCTCGCCCGCGTACAGCAACTCAGGTCGGGTAGGCCGCAGAGCCGGCCCAATCCACTGGCCGCGCTGCAACATCGAGGTCGCGTTGCCGATGATGGTCACCAAAGCGGGCTGCGAATAGATCATCGTCGCGGCCAGCACCTGAGCGGCCGGCGTCAGCCGGGCGACGGCATCCTGAGTCCCTTCCAGCGCTGTCGACAGCGTGGTGACAAGCCGATCGACCAACCCGGGATCGACCTGGTCGAGCAACTGCTGGGTGGAGCCGAGCAATTCGGGCACCGAGGCGGGCACGTCGACGACGTTGGCCGCCAACGTCTGACCATCCGCGATGACATCGTCGCCGCCGTACAGTGGCGGCACGACCGACACGCTCGACTCACCGAGCATCGACTGGGCCGCGATCTCGATCTGGCTGTCGACCGGGATCTCGTAGCGGGAGTCGTAGGCGATCGAGACCTCGACGGTCTTCCCGGCGTAGGCGACCGAGGTGACCTCGCCGATCGGCACACCCCGCAGCAGGACCGCAGATCCGGTGTGCAGCCCGTTGGAGGCGGGCACCGTCAACCACACGGTCGTCTTGTCGGTGAAGGGTTGCTGCGCAAGAACTCCGAAGGACAGGTACGCAGCCGATGCAACGAACACGGCGAGCGTTGCCAGGATGGAGACGAAGTACCGGATCGTCATCGCAGCGCCCCGATCATCCGCAACACCGACGACACCGAGGTCGTCACGTCCTTGTCGTCGACCGACAACTTGTCGACGGAGATCGCACCGTTCTTGACGAACGGCACCACCGACCTCTGTCCGACGTCGATCATCGCGCCGAGATTGCCGTTGAACTGCGTTGACCGAGCCGAGTAGCTGCGCAGCAGCGGAACGAGCTTGTCCAAGAACGGATTCAGTTGGGCGAGTCGAGGGGTCAGCCAGCTCAGACCGGCCGCCAAGGCACTCGACCCGGCGACCAGTTTGAAACCCTCGGTGACAGAATTGAAGACGGCCCGGAGACCGAATTGTCCTGCACCACTGAACGAATACGCGAGGGCGTCGGGGTTGGCGGCCATCTCGGCGGCGGCGGCCTGCAGGGAGGTGATCATCGAGTTCAGCTGACGGGTGCCCTGCGCGAGGTCGGCGATGTCCTCGGCACCGACACGCGAAGCGGCGGCGAGGTCGGCCCCGGGGACGTCGACCGACTGGTTGACCTTCCGGATCGATTCCTGCACTCGCAGAATCGAGCCGCCCGACATGAAGTCGGCAAGGTTGACGATGATGTCCTCCACCTGCGGACCAGGATCGGTGTCCGCCAACGGGATGACAGCGCCATCGTCGAGCATCGTCGATTCGCCGCCGCTCGCTGCCGGCGGCGGGATCAGGGCGACGTAGATGTCGCCGAGCAGGGTCGACTGGCGCAGCTCGGCGCGGGTTCCGGACGGGATGTGCGCCTGAGATTGCAGCCCCAGCCGCAACCGGGCAGCGTTGGGTACCAGGTCGATGGACTCCAGCGTGCCGATCTGGGTGCCCCGCGCGAGCACGCGGGCGCCCAGTGGCAGGTTGACCACCGAGGCGAAGTCGACGTAGAGGACCGCGCCGTCGGCCGACGACGTCACGCGCGGCAACAGCGATGCGGGACTCGTACTTCGGCCGACGACGACGATGACCAGAGCGGCCACCACCGCCAGCACGCACATCGCCATCTTGATTGTGTGACGGACATTTCCGCCTGCCCGACCGTTCACCTGGTACCTCCCTGCACCGCGCGTGCGACGAGTTCGGCCAGGTCCACATCGGAGACCGACGCCGTCCTCGGATTGCATCCTCCCGGGTCGGCCCGGTTGACGAGCGCACACAGCGTTGCGCTGTTCGGTGTTCGTACGGCCACCCGGGGGCCGCGGTAGGAGAGGTGGAAGGCTGCCGCGTTGCGGTTGACGGTCGTCGCCAGACTCGTTGCGATACCGGGGGTCTTCTCGAGGATCGTCTTGAGGTCGTCGGTGTGGGCGATCGCGACGTCGATGAAAGGTGTTGCGACGTCGCCCATGTCGAGAACCGGCGGCAGCACGTTGCCCAGCAGGTCATCGAGGCCCGGGCCCGACCGGCCCAGCCCGTCGAAGATGTACACGAAGTCCTCGAACAACCGCGCCATGAAATGGGTGAGAGTTGCCGCATTGATCCCGATCTCGCGAATACCGTCCCAGTTCTGGTTCGCCACGTTGGTCAGCACGGCCAAGTTGTCGAAGACGGTGCGCATCTGCCCGAGGAAGCGATCCGGGTCGGCCATCAGCCGCGAGAGATTGGTGACCGTCGCGTTGATGTCCTTGCCGGTGCCGTCGAGCTGACGGTCGGCGGCGGTGAGCAGCGCGCCCACCGGCGCGCCGGAATCGGTTCCCTTGCCGCCGACTTCGTTGAACATGGTGGTGAAGGACTGGAACGCGGTACTCACCGAGATGGGTGTATGGGATCTGTTCAGCGGTATGCACTGATCTGTGGCCAGTGTCTGACCGCCACGCGCTTCGCTGTCGACGAGCTCGATCCGACGGTCGGCGAGGACCGAGTTGTTCACTGCGACAAGACTTGTCTTGGCGCTGATCGAGCGGTCGATCCTCATGTCGACGGTGATGGTGTTGTCGTGCGCGGAGATTGCGGTCACCTTGCCGACCCGGACACCGCGAACGTTCACCGCGTTGCCGACGTAGAGCCCGGCCGCGTCGGGGAGCTGTGCGCACACCGGACGTGTGTCGTCGGCGGTCAGCCGCGAGTAGATCGTGACCGCACCGACCACCACGGCCACCGCGACGATCGCCGCCACCAGCGCGCGCTGCCTTCCACGGATCTCGGGCATGCCGAACTTGTTGGCCATCAGCAGGTCCTGCCGGCGATCGGGATGCAGATGACGGAGTCGTCGACGACGCTGTCGCCGAAGTCGAGCGAGACGCCATGGGGTGTCACGATCCTGGACAGTTGGTCGGCCATGGTCCGCAGCTGGCGAATGGCCTCGGCCATCCGTCGCGACATCTCGTTGGTCTGTCCGGCCATCGCGGCGAGCTTGTGCAGCGGCGGCTTGATCCGCTTCTGGTACGGGTCACCGAAGATGTCGCCCACGTAGAGAACCATTTCCGCGAGAGCGTCGTAGGTCAGGATGCCCCGATCCTTGTAGCCGATGATCAGGGGCAGCACGGACCGGATTCGGCGGATCATCTCGATCAACGTGTCGCGCTGGGCGACGAGGGCGGTGGTGTACTCCCCACCGAGATCGGCGATGCTCTGGATCTGACGTTGCTGCTCGTCCAACAGGGCAGTGATGTCGGCCGCATTGGTGAGGATCCCACGCACCGCCCCTGGCGCGGCGTCGAGACTGCGGGTGGTGGCCACGGCGGTTCCGCGTAGCGTCAGCGCGTCGATGCGACCCACCGTGGAGGCCGCCGAGTCCAGCACCTCGCCGGTCGAGTAGGGGATCGAAACCCGCTGCGCGGGAATGGGGGTGTCACCGAGTGGTGTTCCGCCAGAAGGCAGCAGCGCGACGTAGGTTCCGCCCACGACGGTCAGCATCCGCACTTGCATGGACGTCTGATCGCCGACGAAGACGGAGGATTCGACGTCGAGCGTGACATCGACGTGACCGTCGCCGAGCGTCACGTCGCTGACCTTGCCGACCGGGATTCCGGCGACGCGAACCTCTGTGCCGCTGGTGATTCCGCCGCTCTCGCTCATCACCGCGTGATACTGCACGCGCCCAGGGGGTTTGAGATAGAAGAACGACGTCACCGCCACCAGGATCGCGACGGCCACCACGAGTCCGAATGCCCACGCCAGTTCGCCGCGGCGGCCGATCTCGTCGCGCACGGCGAAGTCCTCCAGCCTCGAGAGGACGGGAACCCGTTTGCTCATTTCCGGCACAGCGTCACCTTCCCGCCCCCGAGCAGGATGGTGCCCATCGCCGGCAATGCCACCTCGCCGTGTGAGCAATTGGCATCAAATCCGTACTGGCCCATGGTCGCGTTCACCGTCGACAACATGGTCGGCACCAAGCCGAGAACCTCGGTCAATTTCGTGGTGTCCGGGACCAACTCCAGGATTCTCCGAGAGATCTGGTCGTGGCCGCCCAGTCCGACGTCGAAGCTGCTCTTCATCAGATCGACGATCGGCGGAAACACCTGCGAGCCGGTTCCGAATGCCGCCTTCAACAGATCCAGCCGGTTCTCCAGGGTGTCGAAGAGCATGCCCATGTTCGTCATCAAGGCGTTGATCATCGACGACTTGCCTTGCAGCTGTGCGGATACCGTCGCCAGGTTCGCCAAGATCACGGTGATCATCGCGCGTTTGTTGGTGGCGAACTGGGCAAGTCGGTCGATGTCACCGAGGACCGTGCCTATTCCGACCCCGTCCTCGCCCTGGATGAGGTGCAGCAGATTGGTGGCGAAGGTGTTGAAGACCGCTGGGTCTGCGCCGGTGAGGATCGGTCGAAGTCCGTTGAACAGCTTGGTGATGTCGAAGGAGCCGATCGTCCTCGACACCGGAATGGTGTGGTCGGGATCGATCGCCTGACCCTCGCCCGATGCTGCGTCGGGCCGGGTGATCGCGATGTATCGCTGCCCGACGAGGTTCTGAAAGCGAATCGCGAGCTGGTCTTTGTCGGTGAGCCGGTTGTCGGTGCGCACCGACAACTCGACCTGCGCGACGCCCGAGGGCTGCAGGTCGATGTCGAGTACCTTCCCGACCGCGACCCCTCGGATACGGACGTCGGCGTTCTTGTGTAGCCCGAACACATCGCTGAATTCGGCTCGGTAGGTTTCGGTGTCGCCGCCGACCGGACGGTTGATGGCCGTGACAATGGCATACACGGCAAGGATCACCACGCTGGCGACCAGCAGCAGGCGCATGAGTGCAGATCGGGCGCTTCTCATGGTTTACCTCGCAGCCCGGCCAGCAGCTGATTGACCGGTGTGGAGAATCCGGGGACCAACTCGAGGTTCACCTCGGTCGACAGCGTCGTCCTGCCGGTTCGCGGATCCGTGTGAAAGGCGTTGCCAAATCGGTGAATTGCTTGTGCGAGCTGTGATGGGGTCACCCCACGCAGCGCGGTACCCAGCGGCGTCGCATACGCGTTGGCCAGATCGAGAACCGCACCAAAACCGCTCATACCGTTGAAGAGGGCGCCGAGACCGGAGAACAGGTCGCCGATGTCCCCGATCATGCTCGTCACGCTCTCGGTGTAGGGCTTGTCAGCGAGGAGCGGGGTGGTCAGGGTGATCTCCAGCCCGCTGATCGCCGATGCCCCGGCCACCGCCAGACCGTTGAAAGCGTCTGTCGCAACGGGCAAGAGTGTCTTGATGCGCGCCGTCTGACCGCGTTGCAACGTCTGAAGGGCGACGGTCGTCGCTGTCATGAAGGGTGCGAGCCTCGTGGTCGTGTCACTGAGATTCCGCAGCAGCACGGTGAGTTCGGGGGTGAGGACCGGCAGGGTGAGCCTGCCGGCACTGCGCATGATCGCGGTCATCGTGTTGTCGGCCGGCGCCTGTTGCAGCTCGATGACGCTGCCCGAGCGGACCGGGACGCCGGTGGTCGCCGGCCCCAAGCGCACGGCATCGGACCCGAACAGGTTGCGGGAGACAAAACTGACCGCCGAATCGTTGGTCAGCTCGCCGATCTCCGAACGTTCGGCACAGATCGTCAGTCGCGTCGAATACGGCTGCGACGTGTCGAGCCCGCAGACGGAACCGATCGTCTCGCCGCGGACGTCGACCGGCACCCCGATCTGGATGCCGTCGGGCACGGCCGGCGCCAGGACGTCGAACTCCACCATTCCGTCGTCACCCGAGAAGGGTTTGACGACAACCAATGTCACGATCGCCGCCAGCACCGCGACGGTGACGATGCCACGCAGTCGCAGTGTTCGCGCCGAGCGCCCACGTGCAGCGCTCATGCGAAGTTCAATCCCGAGTTCAGCCCCCAGAACATCAGCGACATCGCCATGTCGGTGGTGACGATGAGCACGAGGCTCGCGCGAATCGCCCGGCCCGAGGCGATGCCGACCCCTTCCGGTCCGCCGTGCGCGAAGAAGCCGTAGTAGGTGTGCGCGATGATCACGACGATCGCGAAGACCACCACCTTCAATGTCGAGTACACGACGTCGACCGGACTCACGAACGCCTCGACGTAACGGTCGTATGCGCCGGCCGACTGTCCGTAGAAGACACTGACGACGATTCGCGACGACAGGTATGCCAAACACAGCGAGACCAGATAGAACGGCACGATCGCGAGGACGCCGGCCACCACCCGGGTGCCGACGACGAACGGGATGGGCCGGATGGCCTGTGCCTCGAGCGCGTCGATCTCCTCAGAGATGCGCATCGAGCCGATCTCGGCGGTCATGCGGCATCCGGCCTGCGCGGCGAACCCGACCGCGGCGATGATGGGCGCCATCTCGCGGGTGGCGGCGTATCCGGTGATGAGGCCGGCCATCGGCGAGAGATTGAGCGACGACAGACTCGTGACACCCAGGATGCCGATCATGCCGCCGACCGACAGGCCGAGGATGGCGAGAACGCTCGCGATACCGCCGCCCACCATGAACGAACCGTTGCCCCAGGTGACCTCGGCAAACGCTGCGAGGGTCTGTTTACGGTAGGCGCGCAGAGTATGTGGCAACCCCGCGATCACGTCGAGGACGAAACTCGTCTGCCGTCCGATGTGCTCGAACGGCTGCCCGGTCGCGTCTGCGGCACGGCGCAGTCTCATGCCCCGCGCGCTGGGTATCAGGGTGGGTGTCGGCGCCATCAGATCACCTGCACCGGAATGAACAGGGTCGTCACCTGCGTGATGATCACGTTGATCACCATCGACGCGACGATCCCCAGGACGACTGCCGCGTTGACGGCGTCGGCCACACCTCGCGCACCGCCGGCGGCCTCGAGGCCACGACGAGCTGCGATGACGACCACCACGAATCCGAAGACCACCGATTTACCCAGACAGATCCACAGGTCGGTGGTCGAGGCATAACTGCCGAAGGACTGCCAGTACGAGCCGGCGACCACACCCTGCCCGGTGATGGCGACGATGAAGCTCGCAGCCACCGCGATCACGATGATCAGGATCGACAGCACCGGAGCCACGATCACCATCGCCACCATCCGCGGCGCGACGAGGCGTCGGGTGGGGTCGATTCCGAGTACCCGCATCGCATCGATCTCCTCGCGAACGGTCCGGGCCCCGAGGTCCGCGGTGATGGCCGAGGCGCCCGCACCGCCGAGCAGAAGTGCGGCCGCCATGGGTGCCCCCTGCTGGATGACTCCCATGCCACCGACCGCGCCGGCCATCGAGGTGGCGCCGAGGTTGCTGGTCAGACCGCCGATCTGCACCGCGATGATCACACCGAACGGGACCGACATCAGCAGCGCCGGCAACACGGTGATGCTCAGCAGAAACCAGGCCTGGACCACGGTCTCACGCACCGGGAAGCGTCCACCGGCCATGTCCATGGCCGCAATGAGCGGAGTCCGGGCACCGAGCCGGACCGTGCGGCCGAAGCTCTGCGCACTGGTGGCGAGTGGCACCGGCGCCCCCATTCCTCGGTCAAGCACTTGCTTGGTTTTGAAACGCCCACGAACCCCTTGTTTCAGATTGTGAGCTTGAGCGAGTATCACACAAAGAGGTGTCCCGTGTCACACCCCCATCACGAAATGACGCTTCACAAGGGGATATGGCTGCTCGGGCGGATGCCTCTGGGTGCGATATTCGATCTGACCGGGTCCTGCGGTGTGTACATCCATGAGAAGAACGCGTCGTGTACGTTCAGAAGTGTGAGCGTCGCCACCAAGCATCGGACACGCGCTGATCGGCGCATGACGATCGAAAGCGCGCAGGCCGACGCCATCGCCGATGCGGCCGCCGACGAGATTCGGCGCTCCGGAGTGCGCGGCGCCAACCTCGAGCGCATCGCTGCTGACGCCGGAGTCAGCCGCAGCACCCTGTACCGCCGATTTCCGAAGAAGGAAGATCTGCTCGGCGCGGTCGTGGAACGTCTACGACGCGGCTATGCCCGGCAGGTCGTCATGTCGACCGCCGGGAAAAACCCCCGAGACGCCGTTGTCGAGACATTCGTGATCGGAGTGCTCGGCATTCGCACAGACGACCTGGTGAGAAAGATCGTCGCCGACACTCCCGACGCCTTGGGCATGTTCGTCGGATTCGATACGGCCCAGGTCGAGGATCTCGTCGAGGCGTTCAGTCAAGGCATCGCCGCAAACCTGAGGAGCGCCGGTGCATCGATGCCCGAGGAGGACCTGAGGCATGCAGCCGAACTGGTGTTCCGGATGCTCACTTCGCTTGCCTTGACCCCGACGCGAGCCCTCGATATCGACGACGCCGAGTCGGTGCGCAGTTACGCTGCCAAATTCATCGCGCCGATGATCTGGTGAGCTCTCGCGCCTGCGCCCAGCAATAGGTGCATGCACCCTATGCCCGCATTGCGGAATTTCTCGCGACAGCGGCGAGTTGGCGTGCCCAATTCATCTTCCGTTCACCTCCCGTAGGCCACTGGTCCACCGCTCACCCATAGCTTCAATTCGGACACTCCGGGCCCACCGGCACGCCCCCCAATGCGTGTGCCGGCGCACCTGAACGAAAGGCAACACCAGCAGTGAAGATCAAGCGGAATCCCGCCCTGGCTGCGGTCTCGACCCTCGCGGCTCTCACCCTTGCCATGACGGCGTGCAGCAGCGACGAGACCCAGACCATCAGTGGTGAGGGATCGACTGCCCAGCAGAAGGCCATGGAGAGCTTCAGCAACATGCTGGCCGAGAACAGCAACATCGTTCTCGACTACACCGGCAGCGGCTCGGGCGACGGCATCAAGAAGTTCATCGCAGGCGACGTCGACTTCGCCGGCTCCGACTCGGCCCTCAAGGACGACGAGGTGGCAAAGGCCACCGCCCGCTGTGGCAACAACCCCGCCTGGCACATCCCGCTGGTCGTCGGCCCGGTGGCGCTGGCCTACAACCTCCCCGGCGTCGACAAGCTGAACCTGAACCCGACGGTCCTCGCCGGCATCTTCGACTCCAAGATCGCCACGTGGAACGACCCGCAGATCGCGGCCCTCAACCCCGGCGTCGCGCTGCCATCCACCAAGATCGTGCCGGTGCACCGCTCCGACAGCTCGGGCACCACCGACAACTTCCAGTACTTCCTCTCGTCGTCGGCCCCGCAGGCCTGGACCTACGGCCACGGCAAGGAGTTCAAGGGCAAGGGTGGTTCGGCCGCGGCCAAGTCGACCGGCGTCGGCAACACCGTCAAGGCGACCCCGGGCTCCATCACCTACGTCGAGTGGGGCTTCGCCACCGAGAACAAGCTCGGTGTCGCCCAGATCGACTTCGGTTCGGGCGCCGTTCCGCTGAACGCCGACACCACGGCTGCTGCGCTGAACAACGTCACCTTCAAGAAGCCGGGCAGCAAGGACCTCGAGGTCGACACCGCCGCGCTGTTCGCGTCGAAGGCTCCGGGCACCTACCCGCTGCTGCTGACCACCTACGAGATCGTGTGCTCGACCGGCTACAGCGACTCCGCCACCAGCACCACGCTGAAGGATGCCTTCACCAAGATCCTCAACGACGGTCAGGCGGCCCTGCCGGATCTCGGCTACGTCCCGCTGCCTGCGCAGTACAAGGCCACTCTGCAGGGCACGGTTGACGCGCTTGCTCCTGCCGGCGGCAACGCATAACCGAAGATACCGACGATGATGTGCGCGGGGCCGCTTCGCGTTGCGGTCCCGCGCACGTCGTTGAGAGACTGATGCGGACTCCCAGCGTGTCCGCGCGACGCCGGAGAGTGGCTCGATGACCAAAGCCGATTCAGAAGGACGCATGACCTCCATCAGTAAAGAAGAGGGCGCCCTGCCACCCCCGGGTGACGGCTCCGATTCACCGGTGCCCACGCCCGACGACAAACAGCCCGGCGGCCTGCACGCCGCAGCACACCACCGGCTCGCCGACCAGATCTTCCGCTCCCTGGCGGTCGGCTCCGGTTTCGTGGTGTCGATCGTCATCGGGTTGATCGCGATATTCCTCATCGCACAAGCGGCCCCGTCGCTTGCCAAGAACTCCGAGAACTTCTTCACCTACTCCGGCCCGTGGGTCACCTCGGGCAGCGAACTCGCCTTCGGTATCCCGCAGCTCTTCTACGCCACGATGGTCGTGTCGATCATCGCGCTGCTGATCGCGATGCCGGTCGCCCTGGCGATCTCGATCTTCCTCACCGAGTACGCGCCCAAGCGTCTGATCGGACCGGTCACCTACACCGTCGACCTCCTCGCGGCCGTCCCGTCGATCGTCTACGGCCTCTGGGGCATTCTGGTGCTCGGGCCCGCGCTGGTTCCGGTCAACAACTGGCTGGTCGCCAATCTCGGGTTCCTGCCGTTCTTCCAGGAGCCCACCCAGGTGGCCAACATGTCGACCGGCGGCACGCTGCTCACCGCCGGCATCGTCCTGGCGGTGATGATCCTGCCGATCATCACCGCGGTGACCCGCGAGGTCTTCATGCAGACCCCCAAGGGGCATCGCGAAGCGGCACTTGCGTTGGGCGCGACCAAGTTCGAGGTCGTCAAGCTCGCCGTCATGCCGTTCGGTTTCTCCGGTTACATCAGCGGTTCGATGCTCGGCCTCGGTCGCGCCCTCGGCGAGACGATGGCCCTGCTGCTGATCATCTCGACCGTCGGCCCGATGGACTTCAACCTGATGGAGAGCGGCGAGACGTTCGCGACCAAGATCGCCAACAACGCGGCGGAGTTCGACTCGCCGGCCAAGACCGGCGCCTACATCTCCGCGGGTCTGACGCTGTTCGTCTTGACCTTCATCGTCAACGCGGCAGCTCGCGCCGTCATCACCGGAAAGAAGAAGTGATATGAGCGTCACCACCGAGACGTCGACCGACCCGGTCAAGAAGCGCCCGTCCGGTTTCACGCCGCTGTCCGCGCGTCGACGGTTGACCGACAGTTCGGTCAAGATCCTGGTCATTGCGTCGCTCGGCGTCGCGCTGGTCCCGTTGGTCTGGCTGGTCGTGACGCTGGTCGCCAATGGCATCGAACCCATCCTCGACCCCGAATGGTGGACCAAGCCCGAGCTGAAGGGCGGCGCCGCCAACGCCATCGTCGGCACGCTCATCCAGACGGCGATCGCGGCGATCATCTCGATCCCGCTCGGCATCTTCGTCGCGATCTACCTGGTCGAATACAGCACGGGTAAGTCGGTCCTGGCCCGCACCACGACCTTCATGGTCGACATCCTCTCGGGTGTGCCGTCCATCGTCGCCGCACTGTTCGTGTACGCGGTGTGGCGCACGACGCTCGGGCTGCCGCGATCGGGTTTCGTGGTCGCCATCGCGCTGGTGCTGCTGATGGTGCCGCTGGTGGTCCGTGCCACCGAGGAGATGCTCAAGATCGTCCCGCAGGACCTGCGCGAGGCAGCCTACGCCCTCGGCATTCCGAAGTGGAAGACGATCCTGCGGGTCGTCCTGCCGACCGCGATGTCGGGCATCATCACCGGCGTCATGCTCGCCATCGCCCGCGTCATGGGTGAATCCGCGCCGGTGCTGATCCTCGTCGGGTCGACGCGGGCGATGAACTGGAATCCCTTCGACGGCAACCAGGAATCGCTGCCGCTGATGATGGTGCAGCAGTACAACAACGGGCCCGGTGCCCTGGACCTGGTGTGGGGTGCGGCCCTGACCCTCGTCATCCTGGTCGCCCTCGTCTACTTCAGCGCCAAGTGGGTGGCCAAGATCTTCGCCCCCAAGACCTCCTGACCCTTCGAGGCTCGCTCCGCTCACACCTCAGGGAGCGGCTCACACAGATCGGAACACAGCAATGGCCAAGCGGCTCGACATCAAAGACCTGAACATCTACTACGGCAGCTTCCACGCGGTCAAGGACGTCACCCTCGACGTGCCGCCGCGCTGCATCACCGCCTTCATCGGGCCGTCCGGTTGCGGCAAGTCGACGGTGCTTCGGACCCTGAACCGCATGCACGAGGTGACGCCCGGCGCCTACGCGACCGGCAGCGTCCTGCTCGACGGTGAGGACATCTACGGCAAGGGCGTCGACCCGGTCAGCGTCCGCTCCACCATCGGCATGGTGTTCCAGCGCCCCAACCCGTTCCCGACGATGTCGATCCGCGACAACGTCGTGGCCGGCCTCAAACTGCAGGGAGTCCGTGGCAAGTCGGAGCTCGACGAGGTCGCCGAGCGCAGCCTGCGCGGCGCCAACCTGTGGGAAGAGGTCAAGGATCGCCTCGACAAGCCGGGCGGTGGTCTCTCGGGCGGTCAGCAGCAGCGTCTGTGCATCGCGCGTGCCATCGCGGTGTCGCCGGACGTGCTGCTCATGGACGAGCCCTGCTCCGCCCTCGACCCGATCTCGACGCTGGCCATCGAGGATCTGATGGGCGAGCTGAAGAAGGAGTACACGATCGTCATCGTCACCCACAACATGCAGCAGGCTGCGCGTGTGAGTGACCAGACCGCGTTCTTCAACCTCGAGGGCATCGGGCAGCCGGGGCAGCTCGTGGAGATCAACGACACCGAGACGATGTTCTCCAACCCGCTCAAGCGGGAGACCGAGGACTACATCTCCGGTCGCTTCGGCTGAGCAGACCCACCCGCCGGCTGGGGTGACCCCTCCCGCCGGCTGAGGTGCGAGGAGCGCTAGCGACGAGCCTCGAAGGCCCCTGGTGAGATGACATTTCTTGTCTCACCAGGACCCTTCGAGGCTCGCTTCGCTCGCACCTCAGGGAGCGGTGGGGCTTTCGCTCGCACCTCAGGGAGCGGTGGGGCTTTCGCTCGCACCTCAGGGAGCGGTAGGGAACTACATACTCAGCAGCAAGATCACCAGAAGCGCGACCAGTGAGGCGGTCACGCCCAGGTAGGTCATGATCTGGCGCCGGTGCGCGGCAGCTTCCGCGTCGTGCTCGGACACCGCGTTGAAGTCGGGCTCGGTTGGATAGTGGAGACCCATTCGGCCACCTTAACGCCGGGTGAGTCCGCAGGTGAAATCGAAGCGGGGCCGCTCACAGTGTGAACGGCCCCGTGTCGACGAGCACACCGCACCGGCGTCAGGAAACCTCTTGGTACTGCTCGGGGGTCTGGCCGGTGGCCTGGAAGACGACGCGACGCCCGATGAGGACGGCGTGGTCGGCGAAGCGCTCGTAGAAGCGGCCGAGCAGGGTCACGTCGACGGCGGCGGCGACGCCGTGGCTCCATTCCCGGTCCATCAGCACGGTGAACAGGTGACGATGCAGGTCGTCCATCGCGTCGTCGTCTTCCTGCAGTCGCACCGCGGCCTCGGGGTCCTGGGTGTTGAGCACCTCGCGAGCGTTGTGTGCCAGCTTCACGGCCAGCCGGCCCATCTCGGCGAAGTAGCCGTTGACCTCTTCGGGAAGGGCCTTGGCGGGGTGGCGTCGTCGGGCGATCTTGGCGACGTGCAGGGCGAGCGCGCCCATGCGGTCGACATCGGCGACGATCTGGAAGCCACTGACGATCCCACGCAGGTCGCCCGCGACCGGGGCCTGCAGTGCGAGCAGGGCAAACGCCTGCTCCTCGGCCCGCGCCGACAGCTCGCTCATGCGGTCGTTGTCGGTGATGACCTCTTCGGCGACGGCGAGGTCGGCCTGCAGGAGAGCCTGGGTGGCCCGGGCCATCGCCGCGCCGGCGAGTTCACACATCTCTCCGAGGATGCTGTTGAGCGCCTCGAGCTGCTCATGGTAGGCGGTACGCATAGGCCAAGTTTACGTGTTCTGGCTGGTATTCCCCGAGCCGGCGCAATGAACACACCGTGAACGGGGGCGTACGAGTCTGTTCGGCAGTATTCGTCCGGCTACGCGCAGGTGGTGTCGCCGGCGTTGGTGATGGCCAGGTCGTTGGGCAGGTTGTTGACCCGCACCGACGGCGGCAACTGGTTCACCGTCAGCGTGCTCCCGGCTTCCGGTGCGCTACCCACGCTTCCCGTGAAGCCACTTCCCAAGATGACCTCCACACCCGACCGGACCGTGCGGTCGGACTGAATGGTGGCACCCGGAATCGTCGCGGCCAGCGTTGCCGCCGCGTCCTGCTGACCGGGTCCGTAACGGACCACGGTGTCCGCGCGGCTCTCCGACGCGTCGGCGACACCGCGGACGTCGAACCCCTGTGCGGCGAGTTGTTCGGAGACCCCGGCCGCCAGACCGGTCTGGCCGCTGCCGTTGAGCACCCGCACGCCGACGTTGGCCGGGCTCTGCGCGGTCGCGGTGACCCGGCTCGGTGTGTCGGGCGTGGTGGTGCTTCCGGCGGTGTTGTCGGTGGTGGTCGTGCTCTTCTTCGGCGCCGACTTACGCCCGGTCTCCCGCGGGAGTGCCTGGTCGTCGATGATCGCGTTGAAGATCGCGTTGATGCCCTCGGTGTTCGGCAGTTCGTTGTTGCTGCCGTCGGTGGCGGTGCCCGTCGTCGGGATGGTGATGAAGGAGACCTTGCCGGCTTCGATGCCCTGCATCGATTCGGCGAGGTCCAGCAACGACTCGGTGTTCACGTTCTGCACGAGGCTGTAGTCGATGAACGTGTTGATGATCTTGTTGAGTTTGCTCGGATTGGACAGCACGTCGCCGGACAGCGTCGAGCGCAGCAGCGACGACATGAACAGCTGCTGGCGCTTGATGCGGCCGTAGTCGCCGTTGCCCTCCGACGCGATCGTCCGGGCCCGCACATAGTTGAGGGCCTTGCGTCCCTTGAGTTTCTGCTTTCCGGGTCGCTTGAGGATGTCGCCGAGTTCGTAGTCGTAGAGCGAGGTGGTCGAGCACACCTCGACACCACCGACGGCGGTGACGACCTTCTCGAATCCGTAGAAGTCCATCGCGATGAAGTGGTTGATGTTGAGGCCGCTCATCGCGGTCAGCGTGCGCACCAGACAGGACGGGCCGCCCTCGGCGTAGACGCTGTTCAGTTTGACGCCGGACGCCGCATAGAGCGTGTCGCCGTAGGACTGGTTGGAGTTGTCCCACTGCTGGCACTCGGGCCGGTCGACCGCGAGGTCTCGTGGGAACGAAACAGCCACCACGCGTTCACGATTGGCCGGGATGTTCACCAGGATGACGGTGTCGGAGCGGGCGCCCTGGATCTCGGTGTCGTCACCGGCACCGACCTTGGAGTTCTTGCCGCCGCGCGTGTCGGTGCCGACGATCAGGTAGGTCTCGTCGCCGTACTGCGCGTCTTTGTTGCGGATGTTCTTGTCGTCGGGGTCGATCGCGGCGATGGTTCGCCAGCTGCCGTTCCAATGCTTGAGGTAGCCCCAGGCGAAGCCGGTGCCGACCAAGGCGCACACGCAGGCCAGGGCCACCAGCACACGTCCGGTGATGGTGGCGCGCCGCGCGACCGATCGGCGCCGCTCGGGGTCCTCTGGGTGGCGCTTGGGTGTGGACCGGGTGGGGAGCTGCGCGCTGAGGTCCGGGGTGGGCTGCAGGGGAGCGGCATGGGTTTCCTGCGCACGCGACTCGGCGATGGCGCGCTTGGCGGTGGTGCGATCGGACAGGTCGACGCCTGCGTCGCCGGTGACCGTCGGGATCTTCTGGGTCGCGTCGTTGTCGAACCGATGAGCCGCCGTCGGGTTCTCGTCCGGGGCGGGCTGTCGCGGTGCAGGTGGTGGTGCAGGGGCCGGGGTGGGCGCCGCCGGTCGCGGCGGCTCCTCGGCATTCATCTGCTCCATGAGCTCGCGAACGGTCAGCCGCGTGCGTCCTCGCACGTAACGGTCTGATCCGCGGGGTTCCCGGAGGCTCGGATGGGCGGCCGATGCCGGTGGCGGCGTCGTGTTCGGGGCGGTCGGATCGCTGGTCGGTGTCTTGTCGCCGAACTTCTCGCGAAAGTCGTTGGCGTCCCGGTCGCGTCCGGCGCGACGGCTGCGACGGGGGCGTCTGCCCCCGGCATCCGGCTCCGGACCGTCGGGTCCTGATGTCCAACGACTCACGTGGCTTCCTCGCGACCCCGAACGTGGAATGCGCGCCGCCGCTCTACTGGGGTCTTACGCTGCGGCGCGCACCATTACATGGTCCCGTCGGCCGGGACCTTTCGGGTCATAGTACTGATCGCACCTGAGAAGCCATCTCAGCCACAGCGGTGTGTGACAACGATCGCAACCAGTGTTTGCGCTGGTAAAGGCGTCAGCCGCCAGAGTGCATGATCTCGGCGCCGGCGGGGACGACGTCTTCGTACGGATCGTCGAGCCAGCCGTCGGGCAGCGCGACCTTCGCGGGCGAGCCCTGTCGTCCGCGCGGGCCGTGACCGTCGGTGGGGAACGGCGCGTCGGCGGGCAGCGACCCGACGAGTTCGCGGAGCTGATCGACCGTTTCCACCAGCGCCATGCGGCGTCGGATGTCGGAGCCGGCGGGGAACCCGCGCAGGTACCAGGCGACGTGCTTGCGAATCTCGCGGCAGCCCTTCATCTCTCCGTGATGGGCGACGAGGAGTTCGCAGTGCCGGACGATGATGTCGGCGACCTCGCCGAGGGTCGGCGGTTCCGGCGCGGCGAATCCGCCCAGTTCTGCGGCCAATTCGGCGAACAACCAGGGCCGGCCCAGGCAGCCGCGGCCGATCACGACGCCGTCGCAGCCGGTCTGCGCCATCATCGCCACGGCATCCGCCGGCTCGAAGATGTCGCCGTTGCCGAGGACCGGAACGTCGGTCACGTGCTCCTTGAGCCGGGCGATCTCGTCCCAGTCGGCCTGGCCGGAATACCGCTGTGACGCGGTACGGGCATGCAGCGCAACGGCTTTCGCGCCTTCCTCGGCGGCGATCCGGCCGGCGTCGAGGTGGGTGCGGTGGTCGTCGTCGATGCCGATGCGGAACTTCACCGTGACCGGGATGTCGGTGCCCTCGGTGGCACGGACCGCGGCCGCGACGATCTTGCGGAACAGCGTGCGCTTGTAGGGGATCGCCGAGCCGCCGCCCTTGCGGGTCACCTTCGGTACCGGGCAGCCGAAGTTCATGTCGATGTGGTCGGCGAGATTCTCGTCGACGATCATCTTCGCGGCCGCATAGGTGTATTCGGGGTCGACGGTGTAGAGCTGCATCGACCGCGGCGACTCCTCCGGCGCGAAGGTCGTCATGTGCATCGTCACCGGATGCCGTTCGACCAGCGCCCGCGCCGTCACCATCTCGCAGACGTAGAGGCCCGACACCGTGCCGGCGCGCGCGATCTCGAGCTCGCGGCACAGGGTGCGGAACGCGACGTTGGTGACGCCGGCCATCGGAGCGAGCACCACCGGACTCGCCAGTTCGATCGATCCGATGCGCAACTTCCCGCTCCCTGAGGTGCCTTCACCGCTCCCTGAGGTGCGAGGAGCGCTAGCGACGAGCCTCGAAGGGCTTGGTGACGCACAGTCGCCAGGCCTTCGAGGCTCGCAGGCTCGCACCTCAGGCAGCGGGGGTGCTGCGTCGGTGACGGTTGTTGTTACAGCGGTGCTCAGGACGCCTGCTGCTCCCGCTTCTTGGCCTCGCGGGCGAGTGCGCGGTCGCGCATCTCCTCGAAGCGGACGGTGTCCTTCTCCAGCTGCTCGAGGAAGGCGGCGAGCTCCTCGCGGGTCTTCTCGCCTTCGCTGGTGAAGTCTTCACGCTCGAAGACCTTCCACTTGCGCAGGACCGGCTGGATGACCTCTTCGAGGTGCTGACGCAGGTCGTAGATGCCGTGCTTGGCCATGAGCACGCCGTGGCGACGGAAGTTGGGCATGCCGGCGCCGGGCATCTGGAAGTTGGTCACGATGTCGGTGACGGCGCGCAGCGTCTGGTCGGGCGAGATGTCCATGCCCGCGCCGCAGATGTTGCGGTAGAAGATCATGTGCAGGTTCTCGTCGGCCGCGATGCGCTGCAGCATCTTGTCGGCGATCGGGTCGTTGCAGGCCTTGCCGGTGTTGCGGTGGCTGACGCGGGTGGCCAGCTCCTGGAAGGTCACGTACGCAACCGAGTGCAGGATGCCGAGTTCGTCGGCGTACTCCTCGAGCTCTTCGGTGCGGCCGGCGGCGGCGAGCATCGGGTCGTAGCCGTTGGTCATGTGGATCATGCGCGCCTCTTCGAGGGCGACCGGGTCGACCCCGCGGGTGACGACGAGGTAGTCGCGCATGACGATGCCGTGGCGGTTCTCCTCCGCGGTCCAGCGGCCGACCCAGTGGCCCCAGGCGGAGTCCATGGAGAAGTTGTCGGCGATGACGCGGTGGTAGGAGGGCAGATTGTCCTCGGTCAAGAGGTTGGTGATCATGGCCGCCTTGGCCACCTCGTCGAGCTGTGAATTCTCGGGGTCGTAGTCCGCGCCGCCGAGCGCGGCGTAGTTCTTGCCCTCGTCCCACGGCACGTAATCGTGCGGATTCCAGTCCCTGGCGGTCTTGAGGTGCCGATTGACGTTGTCCTCGGCCACCGTCTCGAGCTCTTGGAGGAGTTCGAGTTGGGTGAGGTCGCGTGCCATTGATATTCCTCCGGGTGGTTTCGCGTGTCTCGACTGCTCGTGTTGCCGGCCTGGACGTCGGGCCGACCATCCGGTGCCAGGATGCTCCCCCGTCGAACTCCGGGCACCGCTGATCAAAGGTCAAGCCTACGGCACCGATCGGACACGCCCAAGTCGATGCTTACGGTGTCGTAGCTTGAGTCCCCGACGTTACGCCTCGTCGCGCAGAACCGAACGTGTGTTAGGTCACCCTAACTCGGCCGACTCTACGCGCGTCCGGCCGATCGTGCGAACATCTCGCCGGTCGTCTCCATCCAGGTGCGCGCGGCGTCGTCGAGAGTGCCCAGGTCGCGCGCCTTCTCGCACCACCGCATCGCGGCGATACCGAATTCGAGGGGGTTGTAGACGTCCTCCTCGATCGACCACAGTCCGTCGCCGGCGTAGGTGAGGATGGTGATGTTGGTCGCGGTCATGTGGGTTCCGTCGCCCGGATCTCGCATCGGGTTGTCGACCTCGCAGATCACCCGACCCGTCGGCGCGTCGACCACGTGCCACAACGCCGGGAAGCCGGTCATGTGGCTGCCGGGGAACGCCGTCATCGTCTTCCAGATCCAGGCGCGGATCTCCTCGCGGCCGCGCATCGTGCCGAGTGCATGCTCGATGTAGTGCGCGTCTTCGGTGAACATGTCGGCGAAGCGATCCCAATCCCGGCTGACCGCGATCTCGGCGACGGTGCGCTGGAAGTCGAGGAAGGCGCGGTCGAGTTCGTCGGCGTCGAACACTGCTGTCATGACGGTGATACTAGAACGTGTTCTAGTTCGACGGGGCCGGTCGGTTGATCTCGGGCGCGATCACCTCACGCCGCCAAATTGATGATCCGTTCCCACAAGACGGCTTTCGGCGTCCGGGTCATGTGCAATGCACGCATGCAGTCGTCCAACCGGTGGGGATTGCCCCGCAGGTCGTCGATCGCCTTGTTCAAGTCCTTCACCACCGCCGACCGGTAGGCCGTTTGGGCCTTCGCTGTCGCATGGCGCATCAGGTCGTGGGTCGGTTGCATCATCGCAAGGTCGATGAGGTCCCGGCTGTAAACCGACCGGTCTGCCCATCTGTCAGAGTTCGCCAGGAGCTTTGTGGTGGCCATGTCCATCGCTGTCAGCGTCGTGACCCCGCAGAAGACATCGTCGGCCTCGGGTTCATCGAGGGGAATCCGGTTCTCGAAGACGATTTCGAACTTGATCGGCTCTTCCTCGATGTCGACCACGGTCCTGATGCCGTACTGGTCGGTGATGACCGGGCGAAGGGTTTTCAAGGGCAGCCTGGTCAGCGCATTCAAGCCATCTGCCCCGCGAACTCGCTCGCGGAGGTCGAAATAGCCAGATTTGTCGGAGACCATCAAGTCGATCTCTCGGGACTCACGGAACTCGCCATGGCGCAGGGCGATTGCGGTGCCGCCCCCGAAGTAGCACTTCGACGCCGCGAGCAGATCGGCGTCGAAGTGCCTCGAGGACAGCGGCGATCCGGGTGTGGTGCGGGCGCTCAAACAAGCAGAACTCCTCCGCTGTACGCGTCGGCAAGACGCTGCACAAACGCGCGCTCCTCATCGCTCATCGCGGACTGGTCGACGTGTCGCCAGTTGCGTTCGTACAGCCGGAGAGCGTCCAACTCGCTGATCTCGGTGTCGGCATGTAGTTGCCATGCGATCGCCGATAGTTGTCGGTAGTCGCCGATGCGGGCGGTCGCTTCCTCTCCGCTCGCGTTCGACGGGGTTGGCGACGCCGAATGGTCGCCCGGCTCGACGACTGCCAATTGCAAGCCCAGAGCGGTGGCCGCATTCAGGTACGCACCGATCGTCACAGACGGCGCGCCTGACTCGATCCGATGCAAGGTGACGCGTGACATTCCGGCGGCTTCGGCTGTGGTCACTGCGCTTATGCCGAGATCCAGGCGTCGCGCACGTAGCGCGCCACCGATGGTGGCCAGCACCTTTTCGGTGGTGGGCGGGATCTCGGGATTGCGAGCCGGCATGTATCTCATTCTATACACTGCGGGACGCCGGCTATTGGTTCGCGGGTTGGGGATTCAGCGTGCGATGGGGCAAGATTGTGCACCTCACCGGGTTGATTGCCGACGTCGGCCGTCGCCCGGGCAGGGTATGAAGGCAGGATCGGTCGAGTAGGGCATGTACCAGGTTGGGGATCTGATCGCCGGGTACCGGGTGCTGGAGGTACTCGGTCACGGCGGCATGGGTGAGGTGTACAAGGCCGCCCATCCGCGGTTGCCACGTGCCGACGCGATCAAGGTGCTGCGGTCGGCGCACGCCACCGATCCGGTGTTCCGTGCCCGCTTCGAGCGCGAGGCGGATCTGGTCGCCCCGCTCAATCACCCCAACATCGTCGCCGTGTACGACCGCGGCGTCTACGACGGCCGGCTCTGGATCGCCATGGAATTGGTGCCGGGAACCGACGCGGGGCACCTGGTCGACACCCTCGGACCGTTGGATCCGCGCTTGGCCATGGCCATCGTCAACGGCGCCGCGGCGGGTCTCGACGCCGCGCACCGCCGCGGCATCACCCACCGGGACATCAAACCGGCCAACATCCTGGTCACTCCCGGCGAGGATGCGATGGTCCCGGATGCGGTGAAACTCACCGACTTCGGGATCGCGCAGGCCCTCGACGAGGTGACGTCGCTGACCGGCACGGGCACCACGGTCGGCACGATGCGCTACTCGTCGCCCGAGCAGATCGGCGGGCACCGGGTCGATCTCCGCAGCGACATCTATTCGCTCGGCGCCACCGCGTACGAATTGCTGACCGGCGCACCGCCGTTCGAGGCGCCATCGCTGCACGGGCTGATGAGCGCCCACATGTTCGCCGAACCGCCTCGGGCGACCGAACGCAACCGCACCCTGCCGCCGGGCGTCGACCCGGTGCTGCAGCGTTCGGTCGCCAAGAACCCCGACCACCGATTCCAGAGCGCCCGAGATTTCGCGACCGCGCTCGGTGACGCCTTCGACACGCGCAAGACGCTGGTCGGGCCCACGCCGACGATGCCGCCACCAACACCAGCACCAGCACCTGCCCAGGCCACGCCCGGTGCATGGCCGACCGCACCGCAATATCCGTCGTCGCCGACCGTCCAACCGGTGGGCGTCTGGAACTCTGGGCCGGTGTCGCCGCCATCGGCGCCGCCTCGCAAGCCACGCCGACTCGCGCTGATCGGCACGGCGATCGTGCTGGCCGCGGCCTTGGTCGGGGCTCTGGTCGCGCTGTTGATGCCCGACGCAGGACGATTGGAGACGCCCGGCCGGCCCGACGCCAAGGTCACCACCCGGGCGGTGGAGCTGACCTGGAACAGTGTCGGCGGGGCGTCGTCCTATGTGGTGAAGCAGAACGATCAGGAGATCTACACCGGCCCCGGCACGAGTTATGCGGCGCCGCTGCCGCTTCCCGGTAAGTACACGTACACCGTTGCCGCGCGCAGTGATTCGGCCCCCGGATCGGAGTTCTCCCTCGCCTCCGACGAGGTGACGGTCTACATGACGTGGGGTGAACTGCAGTGGGTGGCCGACCTGTACCCGGATCTGATTCCGGTGACTCCGTTGAGCACCAACACGTTTGACGAGATCACCTGCTCCGGTGGTGGCGGCAGTCTCGCGTTCCCGGAGAACACCCAGAAGACGATCGACTGCAACAAGTACGAGGCCGACGACACCACCAAGATCTACCAGATCTCGATATTCGCCTTCGACAGCCCGGAGGCGACGTCGACGGATGTGAAGATCGGAACCTACCGGTTTTCGCCGCAGCCGTTCACGACCACCCAGGGCAACATCGGGACGTTGTACGTCGGAGCCGACAGATTCAACGGAGGCTCGGCCACGCTCGCCTTCAGTTCGGGCCCGCGCGCGCGAACCTACGTGCAGATCTTCTACCCGGACGGCACGCCGAAGCAGGCGGCCGACCTCATGCGGAAGCTGCCGATCTGATGACACACCCCGGTCCGCAGATCAGTTACCCGACGCCGGTGTCCGCCAGTCCCGTTGTGCCACGCAAGCCCCGACGCTGGTTGGGCGTCGCGGTGATCGCAGTGCTTTCCGTCGTCGCACTCGCCGGTGCGTACCTGGGCGTCCGTGCCCTGGACACCCCGAGCGCACCCGATGCCCCGACCGGACTGGAGCTCACCAAGGAACCGGGACGGGTCAAGGCGACGTGGCAGTCGGTCGATGGTGCGAGCGGATATCGGCTCGTCCGTGACGACGTCGTCGTGTACAGCGGACCCCACACCACCGCGACCGACATCACCGTGACCAAAGGTGAGCATTCTTACCGGGTTTTCGCCATCAAGGACGACAGGGATTCTGCGGCAAGCGAATCCGAGTCGATCGCGGCTGGTGCCGGCTGGGGGTTGTACGCGCCGCTCGTCGGCCAGTTCCCCGACCTGGTGCCGCAGGCCCCCGATATCGCGTCCTCGTTCGAGGGCACTCGGTGTGTCTGGATGATCGTGCCGTCCCTCGACGAGCGAGGCCCGGCCGAGAACGGCAACGGAAATCAGCGCACCGTCGCCCGTATCCGCTGTGCGACACAGGGACTCGAACGCAACTTCGCCTTGACCTGGTACGTGAACCAGGACGCGCGCAATGCCGCCTTCTCGAAGGAGGCCGAGACCGGTCACCCGGTGAGCTGGAAGCATGGCACGGCCACGATCGACCCGGTGAAGGGCCGCGGCATGTTCAAGATCTCCGACGACCCGGCCCAGGAACTCTCGACCGTGATCATCGCCGGCGCCATCAAACTGACCGAACAGCAGATCCTCGACTTCGCCAACTCGCTGCCGATCTAGTCAGTGATGGAAGTTGCTCGTCGTCGACGGTGTCGGCATCGGGGCGTCCAAGTTGTCGAGGTAGACGACGGACTCCTTGATGTCCTGCAGCAGATTGGTCGCGAGGTCGCGGGAGAGGCCGTTGCGGACGACGATGCGTTGCACGGTGCGGTCGGACAGGTTGTCGGGCATCGGGTATGCCGGGACCAGCCAGCCGCGCTGCCGCAGCTGCGACGACAGGCTGTGCAGATCCCAGTTCTCGGAGGTTCCCTTGGCGAGTTGCCAGGCGAACACTGGGATGTCGGTGCCCTCGCTGATCAGCTCGAACTGGTCCATCGAACCGATCGCCGCCGACAGGTAGGTGGCCACATCCTGGCAATTCTGTTGCACCGCACGGTATCCGGAGAAGCCGAGGCGGAGGAACTGGTAGTACTGCAGCAGCACCTGGGAGCCGGGCCGGGAGAAGTTCAGGGCAAAGGTCGGCATGTGGCCGCCGAGATAGGTCACGTCGAACACCAGGCTGTCCGGCAGGAGTGAGCGATCGCGCCACACCACCCAGCCGATGCCGGGGTAGACCAATCCGTACTTGTGGCCGGACATGTTGATCGAGTGGACGCGCTCGACGCGGAAGTCCCACGGCAGGTTCGGTTGCAGGAACGGGGCGACCGCCGCTCCGGACGCGCCGTCGATGTGGATCGGGATGTCGAGTCCGGTGTTCTTCTGGATCTCGTCGAGGGCGTCGGAGATCGCGGTGACCGGTTCGTAGGCGCCGGTGTAGGTGACGCCCATGATGGCGACGACGCCGATGGTGTACTCGTCGACGTAGTCGGCCAGGTCGTGACCGTCGAGGGTCGGGTGTTCGTCGGTGACCGGGACGTAACGCGCCTCGACCTCGAAGTAGTTGCAGAACTTCTCCCAGCACACCTGCACCGCCGAGGACATGATCAAGTTCGGGGTGCCGCCCTCGAGGCCCTTGGCCTTGCGCGCTTCCTGCCACCGGCGCTTGAGTGCGAGACCGCCGAGCATCGCCGCCTCCGACGACCCGATGGTCGACGTGCCGATGCTCTTTCCCGGATCGGGGGCGTTCCACAAGTCGGCAAGGATTGTCCAGCAACGGGTTTCGATGGCCGCGGTCTGCGGGTACTCGTCCTTGTCGATCATGTTCTTGTCGGCCGACTCGAGATAGATCCGGTTGGCGTGGTCGTCCATCCAGGTTCCGACGAAGGTCGCGAGATTCAGTCGCGCGTTGCCGTCGAGCATCGCCTCGTCGTGCACGATCTGATAGGCGGTCTCAGGGAGGGAGGGGTCGGCGGGCATTTCGTAGCGGGAGAATGCCGTCGCTTCGCCGGGCCGGCAGAACACGGGGTTGGCCTCGACCGGGATGTCGCGGTAGTTCTCACGATCGGTGGGACGAATGTGCATGGGGCAAACGTACTCGCGGAACCGGTCCCTGCTGCCCACTTCCTGCGGCATCATATAAGAAGGATGAGGACATTCTGTGGGTGAGAAGGATGGGGACATCCTGCGTGCGCACGGCAGGGAGGACGAGATGCGGATGAGTGTATGGAACGGCTGAGCGGGCTCGACGCGTCATTCCTGTACCTGGAGACCAGGTCGCAGTTGATGCACGTGATCGGTCTGGTGGAGGTCGACCCGAGCACGGTGCCCGGCGGTTATTCCTTCACCAAGATGCGCAGCGAACTCGAACGGCGCGTCTCGGCGATGCCGACTTTCCGTCGCAAGCTGGACAATTCGATGCTCAACATCGACCATCCGGTCTGGATCGAGGACGACGACTTCGACATCGAACGTCACGTCCACCGGGTGGCGGTTCCTGGTCCCGGTGGTGCGGGCGAACTCGCCGAACTGGTGGGACATCTCGCCGGGCAGACACTCGACCGTGGCAAGCCGCTGTGGGAACTCTGGATCATCGAGGGGATGGCGAACGGTCGGATCACGGCCATGCTGCGTGTCCATCACGCGAGCACCGACGGTGTCACGAGCGCCGAAATGCTGTCGCAGCTCTGCACTCTCACGCCCGAAGCGCCCGATCTCGATCCGGACAAACTCCTCGAAACCGCCGGGCCGTCGTCGCGGACGACCATCGCGGTGACCGGCGCGATGAACTTCTTCCTCGGTCGTCCGGTGGCGATGGCCAAGCTGCTCCCGGGCACGCTCGGGGTGCCCTTCGACTGGCTGCGTCGTTCGCGTTCGGACAGCGCGATGCCCGCCCCGTTCCGGGCGCCGCGCACGCGATTCAACGCGCCGATCACACCCCACCGCAGTATCGCGCTGAGCCAGCTCTCGCTCGAGGACGTCAAGCGCGTGAAGAACCGGTTCGGCGTCAAGATCAACGATGTGGTGCTCGCCATGGTCGGCGGCGCGATGCGCACCTACCTGACCGATCACGACGAACTGCCCGACCAGCCGTTGGTCGGCATGGTCCCGGTGTCGGTGCACGACGCCAACGAGAAAGACCTGGTGGTCGAGGGCACCAACAAGGTGACCGGCATGTTCACCCTGCTGCCCACCGACATCGACGACCCGGTGCAGCGGGTGGAAGCGGCCGCCGAATACAGCCGGACCAGCAAGGACCATCACCAGACCATCGACGGCAACATCCTGCGCGGCTGGGCGCAGTTCGCGCCCGGTGTCACGATGGCCAACCTGATGAAGTTCTACGGAGACCGCAAGCTGGCGTCGGCCCATCCGCCGATCTTCAACGTGCTCGTCTCCAATGTCGCCGGGCCCGACTTCCCGCTGTACTTCCTCGGCGCCAAGGTGACCGGTGTGTACCCGCTGGGCCCGATCTTCCAGGGTCTCGGCCTCAACATCACCGTGTTCTCCGCCGACGGGCACCTCAACATCGGCATCGTGTCGTGCACCGACCAGACCCCCGACCCCGAGTCGATCGCCAGTGCCTTCGACGACCAGCTCAAACAGCTGCTCGCCGCCTGCGACTGATCACCGACCTCCGAGGTCGTCGAGCCACACGCGGGCCGACGCGTCGGACGGCGAGCGCCAGTCGCCGCGCGGGGACAGCGATCCGCCCGAACCGATCTTGGGTCCGTTGGGCATCGCGGTGCGTTTGAACTGATTGTTCATGAACCGCTTGAGGAAGACGCCGAGCCAGCGTTCGATGGTGGCAGCGTCGTACTCGTTGCGCCGCTCGGGTGCGATCATGTCCGACCACGGGCCGCGATCGCGGTCACCCCACGCCTGCTGCGCGAGGTAGGCGATCTTGGCCGGCCGATAGCCGAATCGCGTGTGGTGGTAGAGGAAGAAGTCGTGCAGCTCGTACGGTCCGACGGTGTCCTCGGTGCTCTGGATGGCGCCGTCGGCTCCGGGGGGCACCAGCTCGGGTGAGATGACGTCGGCCAGGATCTCGGTGAGGGCGCTGGTGGTGTCCCCGGAGTACTCCCCGGTGGCGATCATCCACCGGATCAGATGCTGGATAAGGGTTTTCGGTACCGACCCGTTGACGTTGTAATGCGACATCTGGTCGCCGACGCCATACGTGCACCAGCCGAGGGCCAGTTCGGAGAGATCGCCGGTGCCCAGCACGATTCCGCCGTGGTGGTTGGCCAGCCGGAACAGGTGCGACGTGCGTTCGCCCGCCTGGACGTTCTCGAAGGTCACGTCGAACACCTGCTCGCCGCGGCTGAACGGGTGATCGAGGTCGGCGAGCATCTGCAGACACGACGGTCGGATGTCGAGTTCGGTGCCGCTGACGCCGAGGGAATCCATCAGGGTGTGTGCCCGCCGCAGGGTGGCGTCGCCGGTGGCGAACCCCGGCATGGTGTAGGCGAGAATGTTGCTGCGCGGCAACCCGAGTCGATCGAAGGTGTCGACCGCGACGAGGAGCGCCAGGGTGGAGTCCAGTCCGCCGGACACCCCGATGACGATCTTCTCGATCCCCGTCGCACGCAATCGCGCCGCCAGGCCCTGCACCTGGATGTTGCGGACTTCCCGGCACCGTTCGTCACGGTCGGCGGAATCCGCCGGCACGAACGGGAATCGCGGGATGACGCGGCGCACCACGTCGTCGTCGTTGATCGTTCCGAGGTCGAAACTGATGCGGCGTAACGCTTTCAGGTCGTCGGCGTAGTCGCCGGCCTGATCGCGCAGGCTGATCATGCGGCGTCGCTCTTGTCGTAGGCGGTCCAGATCGATGTCCGCGGAGATGATCTGGCTGGACATCGCGAACAGGTCGCTGCGGGCGAGCAGGGTGCCGTTCTCGGAGATGAGTGCGTCGCCGTCCCAGGCGAGGTCGGTGGTGGACTCGCCGTATCCGGCCGCGACGTAGAGGTGGGCTGCCACCAATCGCGCGGAATGGCTGGTACACAAAGACTTCCGGTACGACTCCTTGCCGACGGTCACCGGACTGCCCGACAGGTTGGCCAGCACCGTCGCACCGCCGAGCGCGGCCCAGGTACTCGGCGGCACCGCCACCCAGCCGTCTTCGCAGATCTCGACGTGCAGGGCGAACCCGGGCAGATCGGCGGCCTCGAAGATGAGGTCGGTGCCGAACGGAACCTCGGCGCCGCTGACGGTGACCGTCGTCGTCACCGCGTCCCGGGCGGCGGAAAAATACCGCTGTTCGTAGAACTCACGGTAATTCGGCAGATACGCCTTCGGTACGACGCCCAGGACCCTGCCGTCGTGGACGATGGCGGCGCAGTTGAAGAGGCCGTCGCCGACGACCATCGGCAATCCCACGGCGACCACCGGCCGCAGTCCGGCGCTCGCCTCGACGATCTCGTCCAGACCCACGAGACAGGCGTGCAGCAGCGCGTCCTGCTGCACGAGGTCGTCGATGCTGTATCCGCTCAACCCGAGTTCGGGGAAGACGACTAGACCGGCGCCGTCGTCGGCGGCGCGGCGCATCAGCTCGATGGTGCGGGCGGTGTTGGTCGCTGGGTCGGCTAGGGCGACGACGGGTACCGCGCCGGCGACGCGGACAAACCCGTTGGCATGGACAGACACAACGTCAGCGTAGCCGGGGGTGCAGCGCTAGTGTTCGACCCGCGCGACATGATCGCGCGCGTGCTCGATCGCGTCGTCGAGCGTGTCCATCAGGTGATTCTCGTGGCGCAGTGAGTCGAACACCCCGACCCCGTCCAGCAGCCGACGATGTTCGGGCTGAACTCCCTTGATGATCACGGTGATCCCGCGTGCCTCGAGGTCGGCGACGATCTCGGCGAGGGTGTGCGCGCCGGTGGCGTCGAGCATGCCCAGATGCGACATCCGGATGATCACGACCGTCACCCCGGCCGGGCCGGCGCCCTCGGCGATGGTCGACGAAATGCGTTCGGCCGCACCGAAGAACATCGCGCCGTCGAGCCGCAGGAGGGCGATCTGGTCGTCGCCGTCGTGCTCTGGGCCGGGCAACTCCTCGCGGGTGACGCTCGACCGCTTGGCCACTTGCCGCAACGCGAAGAACGCGGCCACCACGATGCCGATCTGGACGGCCTCGATGAGGTCGAAGCACACGGTGATGACGGCGGTGACGACGAAGATGATCGCGTCGGATCGTGTGGAACGCAGGATCTTGCGCACGGTGGTCGCCGAGATCATCCGGAAGCACGTGACCATGAGAACACCGGACAGCGCGGCGAGTGGGATCTCGGAGACCGGCCCGGTCGCGAGGTAGACGACGCCGAGCAGGAACAGAGCGTGCACTATCGCCGACACCCGCGTGCGAGCACCCGATCGGACGTTGACGGCGGTCCGCGCGATCGCACCGGTCGCGGGCATGCCACCGAACAGGCCGGACGCGACGGACGCGAGTCCCTGACCGGTCAGTTCGCGGTCGGGATCGTAGGGTCCGGTCGGCGACATCGTCGCAGCGACGCGCGCCGACAGCAACGATTCGATCGCTGCGAGAGCCGCGATGGCCAGCGCGGCGCCGAACAGGGATTTGAGTGCGGCAGGGTCCACGTCGGGCAGGACCGGTGCGGGCAGATGCGACGGCAGTTCGCCGATCCGCGCGACGTCGACGTGCAGCACGATCACCGCGATGGTCGCGACCACCACTGCGGTGAGCGACTCGGGGATTCCGCGGTGGATGCGGGGGAGTCCGACCATCAGGACCGCGACCAGCGCGACCACTCCGAGCGTCTTGACCGCGACCGTCCAGTCCGCATGGATCACCACGTCCAGTGCTGCGGGGAGGGTGCGTTGACCCGCCGGCGCGGTGGTGCCGAAGGCCGCGGGAACCTGCTGCAAGAAGATGATGACCGCGATGCCCAGGGTGAATCCCTCGATCACCGGCCAGGGGATGAAGGTGACCGCGCGACCGAGCCCGACGACCCCCGCCACCAGCACGATCAGCCCGGCCAGCACCGTGACGAGCGCGACGCTGCCGAGTCCGTGTTCGGCGACGATGGGCGCGAGGATCACCGCCATCGCACCGGTCGGACCCGACACCTGCACGTGCGAGCCGCCGAAGATCGCCGCTATGAGACCGGCGACGACGGCGGTGATGAGCCCGGCGGCGGCGCCGACGCCGGAGCTGATGCCGAACGCGAGCGCCAGCGGAAGCGCGACCACGCCGACCGTGATGCCCGCGAGGACGTCGGTCTTCCACGACGAGCGCAGGTCGGCGTAGTCGGCGCGTTCAGGCAGTAGTCGGGTGACGCGCACGCGTGCGTGGCGGACCGCGGTCGAGAAGGTCACTTCTTCACCACCGGCGGCAGCGATGACAGCGCGCGCAGCTGATCCCGGCGGGCTCCGAGGGTGTCCGCGAGGAACGTGCGGGCGATGACCAGCAGTTCGGAGATCTTCGGGTGGGCGAGTTCGTAGAAGACGGCGTTGCCCTTGCGTTCGCTGCGGACCACCTGATGGCGCTTCAGGACGGCGAGGTGTTGGGACAGCAGCGTCGGCTCGATCTCGGTGATCGTCAGCAATTCACTCACCGGTGTCGGTTCTCCGTTGGCGCTCAGCACCTCCAGCACCCGGATGCGCGCGGGATGGGCGAGTGCCTTGAACAGGTTCGCCTTGATCTCGTAGAGCGGGCGGTCGTCGTCGTGGGAGGTGTGCGGCATGGTGGCTCCATGGATTTACGGATTGAACAAAACCTCAATTGCTGACCGATCGTAACCCACGGTTGCCGAAGCGCTCAATGTCGGGTCGCTCACCCTGAACCCCTCCCGCCGGCCGTGCGGCCCCTCCCGCTGAGCTGTCCCCTCCGCCGCGAGTGCGGTTCCTCCCGCTCACCCTGAACCCTCCCGCCGGCCGTGCGGCCCTTCCCGCTGAGCTGTCCCCTCCGCCGCGAGTGCGGTTCCTCCCGCTCACCCTGAACCCTCCCGCCGGCCGTGCGGTTCCTCCCGCTGAGCTGTCCCCTCCCGCTGCCTGAGGTGTGAGGAGCGCTAGCGACGAGCCTCGAAGGCCTGGTGAGACGAACGTTGTTGTCTCACCACGCCCTTCGAGGCTCGCAAGCTCGCACCTCAGGGAGCGGTGGTGGCGTCAGCCCGGCCGCACGAGCTGGTAAAGAACGACGCCGGACGTCCGTCAGTCCCGTGGGATGCGCACGCCCACCAGGTGCGCGTCGGCGACCGCCGCGTTCCCCAACTCCGACCACGGATCGCCGACGGTGACGACGGCATACGCGGAGGTGGGGAAGCGCTCGATGTCAGCGTCGGGGTCGAGGGTGAGCGCCGTCGTGGGCATCCCGGGCTCATGTCCGACGACGAGCAACGTGCGTGCGTCCGCGGGCGCGAAGACCCGGATCGCCTCGAGGACGTCGAAGGGCGATCCGCCGTAGATGTCGTCGAGGTACGTGGTCGGTGCGGTGATGCCGGTCTGTTCGAGCGTCTCGCGGGTTCGGGTGGACGACGAACACAACACGGCGTCGACGACGAGTCCTTCGTCGGCCATCCAGCGTCCGGCGAGCGCGGCCTCGCGTCGGCCACGATCGGCGAGCGGCCGGCCGTGGTCGCCGACACCGGGTGGATAGCCCGATTTCCCATGCCGCATCAGGACGAGGGTCCGGGGGTGGGTCGCGTCAAGGGTCGCGAGTCGCTCCAGATCAGGCCGGTACCGCATGGTTGAAATGTACGTGTCGGCGAGGCCATCCGGAGGCACCGACACTGCCTTGCGGGCCTGTCCGGCGGGTGCGAGCCGCATCCTCGATGCCCTAGCCTTGTGGGCGTGCATACCTGGGTCCCCGCTCTGCTCGCCGTGTTCGCGGCGCTGCTGATCGCTGGTGGCACAGTGTTGCGGCAACGCGCGTCGCGGGCCAGTGGCGCGATCACCGCAGGCTGGTGGGCTGGCGCGGGAATCGCGCTCTGCGGCTTCATTTTGCAGGCGTCGGCCCTGGGTTTGGGGTCGATCCTGCTGGTGCAGCCGCTGGTGGTGCTCGCGGTGCTGTTCGCGCTGCCGTTCGAGGCCTGGGCCGATCACCGTCATCCCCATCGGGTCGAGTGGGCGTGGGGTGGCGTTCTGGTCGCCTGCGTGGCGACCTTCCTGGCGGTCGCGCGTCCCGAACCGTCGATGCGACGCCCCGACGAGATCGTCATGTGGGCGACGGTCGGCGCAGTGGTGGCCGTGGTGTTCAGCTGTGTGTGGTGTGCCGAACGGTCGAGCCCGCACTACAAGGCGCTGTTCTACGGTCTGGTGGCCGGAACGCTCTTCGGGGTGTCGGCACTGCTCATCAAGGCCGTCGTCTACCAGATCACCCACGATCTGCCGCGGACTTTCACCCAGCCCGAGATCTATCTGTTCGGCACGGTGGTGATTTGCGCCGTGATCGCCCAGCAGAAGGGGTTCGGCGCGGGCGACCTGCAGACGTCGTTCCCGTCGATGACAGTGATGGAACCGGCAGTCGCGATGGTCCTCGGCGTACTACTGCTCGGCGAGAACCTCAAGGTGTCGGTGCCGACGGCACTGTTCCTCGGCATCATCCTGGCGGTCATGGTCCGCGCGGTCATCGAACTGGCGAAACTGTCTGCGGTGCGAGGTTGGGAAGAGGCGGTCGAGGCCGCCGAGGCACCCTCGGCGACCGACGAACGTTCGGCTGCTTAAACCGCAGTGACCGGGTCGATGATCGGCGAGATGGTCGCCGCCCATTCCTCGGCCTGCTTGGTGGGCTTGATCGCGGACGAGTTGTCGTGGCGCGAGTGCTCGCCCACCTGGATCGCGCCGCGCTTGGTCAGCATCTCGGCGATGATCTCGCCGCCACGGTTGAAGGTCTCGCCGTAGATGGTGTCGCCGAGGCCGAAGACCGCGAAGCGCAGGTCGGTGAGGTCGGGGTCCACGCTGTCGAGTTCCTCGGCAAACGGCTCGGCGCCGGTCGGCAGTTCGCCTTCGCCGTAGGTGGCGCAGACGATGACGACGAAATCGGCCGGATCGAGATCTTCGACGGCGTAGTCGCTCATGTCGTAGACCGACGCGTCGTGGTCGGTGGCGAGCACATCGGCGATCGCATCAGCGACGAGCTCGGAGTTTCCCGTTTCCGTTCCGTACAGGATGACGACCGACAAGGTGGGCTCCTTTCGAGAAGAGCATGGTGAGGCTCGGTTCTCGACCCAAAAGGCCGAGGTCACGAGCGAGGGTACCCTAACGATCCCTCATCGCCGAAATCTGCGCCAGAGGAGAAAGTCCTTGCGAATTTACTTGGATGTCCTACTATTGGGGGCGTCAAGACTTCCCCGATCCGAAATTCAGGTGATCCTCGCCGTGACTGCCACCACTTCGATTCCGCACTACCTCGACGGCAAGCGGGTGACCGCCGACGCCGGTACCGGCCGCTTTGCCGACGTGTTCAACCCCAGCACCGGAGCGGTTGCCGCGCAGGTCCCGCTGGCGAGCACCGAGCAGGTGGCCGCCGCGGTCGAGACCGCGAAGGCCGCGCAGAAGGAGTGGGCCGCCTGGAACCCGCAGCGCCGCGCCCGCGTGCTGATGCGCTTCGTCGACCTGGTCAACCAGAACGCCGACGACCTGGCCACCACGCTCTCGCTCGAACACGGCAAGACCCACGCCGACGCGCGCGGCGACATCCAGCGCGGCATCGAGGTGATCGAGTTCGCCATCGGCATCCCGCATCTGATCAAGGGTGAGTTCACCGAGGGCGCCGGTTCGGGTATCGACGTTCACTCGGTGCGCCAGCCTCTCGGCGTCGTCGCCGGCATCACGCCGTTCAACTTCCCCGCGATGATCCCGCTGTGGAAGGCCGGACCCGCGCTCGCCTGCGGCAACGCCTTCATCCTCAAGCCGAGCGAGCGCGACCCGTCGGTCCCGGTCCGGCTGGCCGAATTGTTCACCGAGGCAGGGCTTCCCGACGGTGTCTTCCAGGTTGTCCACGGCGACAAGGAGGCGGTCGACGCGCTGCTGACCCACCCCGACGTCAAGGCACTCGGCTTCGTCGGCAGCTCCGACATCGCGCAGTACATCTACGAGACGTCGGCCGCCCACGGCAAGCGCTCACAGTGCTTCGGCGGTGCCAAGAACCACATGATCATCATGCCCGACGCCAATCTCGACCAGGCCGTCGATGCCCTCATCGGTGCCGGCTACGGCAGCGCCGGCGAGCGTTGCATGGCCATCAGCGTCGCCGTTCCGGTGGGCGAACAGACCGCGGACCGGTTGCGCGCCAAGCTGATCGACAAGGTCAACGCGCTGCGCGTCGGCCACAGCCTCGACCCCAAGGCGGATTACGGTCCGCTGGTCACCGCGGCCGCGCTCGAGCGCGTCAAGGGTTACATCGCCAAGGGTGTGGAAGAGGGTGCCGAGCTCGTCATCGACGGCCGCGAACGCACCAGCGACGAACAGACTTTCGGCGACGAGGACATCTCGAACGGATTCTTCATCGGCCCCACGCTGTTCGACCATGTCACCAAGGGCATGACGTCCTATGAGGACGAGATCTTCGGTCCGGTGCTGCAGATCGTGCGCGCCCACGACTACGAGGAAGCACTCGCGCTGGCGACGGATCACCAGTACGGCAACGGTGTTGCGATCTTCACCCAGGACGGCGACGCTGCCCGTGACTTCACGGCTCGTGTCGAGGTGGGCATGGTCGGCGTCAACGTGCCGATCCCGGTTCCGGTGGCGTACTACACCTTTGGTGGCTGGAAGCGCTCCGGCTTCGGCGACCTCAACCAGCACGGCCCGGCGTCGATCCAGTTCTACACCAAGACCAAGACCATCACGTCGCGCTGGCCGTCGGGCATCAAGGATGGCGCCGAGTTCGTCATCCCGACGATGGACTGACCGCAGATGTCGTTGTTCACCGACGCCGGTCCCGGCGCCGGTCTCGACAGTGACGATCGTGTGATCGTCGAGACCGCCGCCGGTTTCGCGGCCAAGAAGCTCGCGCCCTTCGCGCTCGAATGGGATGCGAACAATCATTTCCCGCTCGATGAACTGCGCGAGGCGGCCGAATTGGGCATGGGCGCGATCTACTGCTCCGACGACGTCGGCGGCAGTGGACTGCGTCGTCTCGACGGGGTTCGGATCTTCGCCGAACTCGCCTACGCCGACCCGGCGGTGGCCGCGTTCCTGTCGATCCACAACATGTGCACGTGGATGGTCGATCACTACGGCACCGACGAGCAGCGCGCCGAGTGGGTGCCGAAGCTGGCGACGATGGAGACCGTGGCCAGCTACTGCCTCACCGAACCAGGCGCCGGTTCGGACGCGGCGGCGTTGTCCACCAAGGCAATTGCATCCGGTGACGAGTACGTGCTCACCGGTGTCAAACAGTTCATCTCGGGTGCCGGGTCGTCGGATCTGTACGTGATCATGGCGCGCACCGGTGACGCCGGACCCAAGGGCATCTCGACGTTCCTCGTCGACAAGGACACGCCGGGACTGAGTTTCGGTGCGCAGGAACACAAGATGGGCTGGCATGCGCAGCCCACCGCGCAGGTGATCCTCGACGAGGTGCGGGTTCCGGCCGACCGGCTGCTCGGCGCCACCGAGGGCATCGGTTTCGGCATCGCGATGAACGGCCTCAACGGTGGTCGGCTCAACATCGCGGCGTCGTCGCTCGGTGGTGCCCAGGCCGCCTACGACAAGGCCGCCTCCTATGTCGCCACGCGCAAGGCGTTCGGGAAGGCTCTGCTCGACGAGTCGACCATTCGCTTCACGCTGGCCGACATGGCGACCGGATTGCAGACCAGCAGGCTGATGCTCGAGCATGCGGCGTCGGCGCTCGACGCCAACGCCCCCGACAAGGTGGAGCAGTGTGCGATGGCCAAACGCTATGTCACCGACACCTGCTTCACCATCGCCGATGCGGCACTGCAACTTCACGGCGGCTACGGATATCTGTCCGAGTACGGAATCGAGAAAATCGTCCGGGATCTCCGCGTTCATCGCATCCTGGAAGGCACCAACGAGATCATGCGGGTGGTTCTCGGCAGGTCGATCGCGTCGCGGTTTCACTCCGCTCCGTGACCCCAGAGTCTCCACCCAAGTGGCCCCCATCCGCTCCCTGAGGTGCGAGGAGCGCAAGCGACGAGCCTCGAAGGGCGCGTCAACCACAACCACACATCAACAGGAGAATCGACAATGACGACGATCGCGTTTCTGGGACTGGGCAACATGGGCGGCCCGATGGCCGCGAACCTGGCGAAGGCCGGCCACACCGTGCACGGGTTCGATCCCGTCCCGGAGGCGGTCAAGACCGCGGAAGCCAACGGGATCGGCACGTTTCCGTCGGCGGTGGAGGCGGTGGCCGCCGCGGAGGTGGTGATCACCATGCTGCCCAGCGGTGCCATCGTGAAGAAGTGCTACTCCGATATCCTGCCGGCCACGCCGACCGGCGCGCTGTTCATCGACAGCTCCACCATCTCGGTCGACGACGCGCGGGAGATCCACGCGCAGGCGCTCGACCATGGGTTCGCGCAGATCGACGCCCCGGTCTCGGGTGGTGTCAAGGGTGCGACGGCCGGCACGCTCGCGTTCATGGTCGGCGGTGAGGAGGAGTCGTTCTCCGCGGCCCGCCCGACGCTGGAACCCATGGCGGGCAAGATCATTCACTGCGGCACGGCCGGTGCCGGCCAGGCCGCCAAGGTGTGCAACAACATGGTGCTCGCCGTCCAGCAGATCGCGGTGGGGGAGGCTTTCGTGCTCGCCAAGAAGCTGGGTCTCGCCGATCAGGCGCTGTACGACGTGATCACCGGTGCGACGGGCAACTGCTGGGCCGTGCAGACCAACTGCCCAGTCCCGGGTCCGGTGCCGACGTCACCGGCGAACAACGACTTCAAGCCGGGTTTCGCGACCGCGCTGATGAACAAGGATCTCGGCCTGGCGATGGACGCGGTCGCCAGCACCGGTTCCCGCGCCCCGCTGGGCACGCACGCGGCGCAGCTCTACCGCGCGTTCGCCGAACAGCACGCCGACCAGGACTTCAGCGCCATCATCAACAGCCTGCACTGACGAGCCCGCGTCAGACGCTCTCGATCCGCCCCGCGACCATCGCGACCCATTCGGCGACGAATCGTTCGTCGTCGATGGCGAGGGGTTCGACGCCAAGGAATTGCCGCATGGTGCGGTGTGCGAACAGGGCGTCCAGTGCAACGGCGGCGATCGCCTCGGCGGCCTGCGTGTCGATGTGCGGAGCGGCCCGCGCGACCCAGGCGGTCATGCCGGTGTAGGAATCGGCCACCAGTGATCCGAAGGCGTCGGCGAGTTTGCGTGGGCGGTCTCGCAATTCGGAGGACACGATGCGTAGCAGGGTGGCTTCTTCGTCGATGACGCTCAGCGTGTATCGGCACAGGACGGTGAGTTCGGACCGCATGTCGGTCAGTCCCTCGAAGATCTGCCGGATGTCGGCGAGAGCGCTCATCCGGTCGAGTTGACGATCGATCCCGGCTTCGAGCAGCAACTCCTTGGATCGGAAGTGGTGGTAGAGCCCGCCGGATCCCGGCGCGAGGCCGGCGGCTGCCTCGATCTGGGCGACGCTCGTTGCGCGGTAACCCTGTTCGCCGAAGAGGCGCATTGCCTCGTCGATCAATCGGTCGCGCGTCGACAAAGCGTCCATTGACACCTCCCAAGTGCTCACTTAGTCTGGCCAAGTGTAACCACCTAAGTGAGCACTTGGGAAGGAGTCGGGAATGAGTACCGCACTCGGGCCTGCTCAACTTCCCTGGTCATCGGACCGGGCGCCGACCGACTACGCACGTCTGCGCGCGCTGCACGGACCCGTCGGCCACGACGACGCGTCGGGGGCGTGGCTGATCCTCGGATACGAGGCCGCGCGGTCGGTGTTGACCGGGCGCGGGTGGACGAGCGATCCGATGGCGTCCGAGGTGAATCGGCAGGGACTCGATGCCCTGGGCATCTCCGAGCCGCCGCTCTCCCGCACGATGCTTCTTCTGGACGGCGACGATCATGCGCGCCAACGTGATTCGGTCCGCAACGTGTTCACTCCCCGGTACATCGCGCAGCTCTCCGACGGCGTCGTGGCCATCGCCGACGACATCATCGCGCCGATCGGAACGCGCACCCCCTTCGACTTCATGACCGAGATCGCCCAGCCGTTTCCGATTGCGGTGATCGCCGAGTGGCTGGGTCTGGATCTGCCTGCGGCGCAGACGCTGTGGACCGAGGCGGCCGCCATCGCCCCGGCGCTCGACGGCATCCTCGATGCCGAGGCGGCCCCCGCAGCGGCCGGTGCGCTCGCCGCGCTGGTCGCCGAGTTCCTGCCGTTGGCCGCACAGCGTCGAACCGAACCGGGCGACGACCTGCTGAGTCTGCTGGCGACCGATCCGCGTCTCGATCTGGACGAGGTGGTGATGAACGCGATCCTGCTGGCGGTCGCCGGGCACGAGACCACCGCGAACCTGCTCGGTGGCGGGATCGCCCGACTGCTGACCGGGCCGGTCGGTCGGCGACCGATCGATCGGATCGACGCCGACGACCCCGCCGTGCTCGACGAGATGCTGCGGCTCGACGGTCCCGCCCAGGCCGTCTTCCGGGTGGCGACGTTCACGCAGCAGTTGGGCGGGCACACCATCGGGGCCGGTGACCGGGCCATCGTGGTCCTCGGTTCCGCCAACCGCGACCCGGATGTCTTTGACAACCCCGACCAGTTCCGTCTCGATCGCGATGGGAGACAACCGAACCTGGCGTTCGGACACGGTCCCCATCGTTGCCTCGGCGCGGCGCTGGCGCGTCTGGAGGTGACTGTGGCGCTGCGGATGCTGATCGGTCGTGAGCCAGTGCTCGACGGCCCGCCGGTGCTGCGCGACTCGCGCCTGCTCCGCGGGCTGCATTCCCTGCCGATGAGATTCCTGAAAGGATCCCGATCATGACCGACGAAGCGCCCCAGGCTCCCGACCGCTTCGGCGAGGTGCGCGCGGGCCGTGTGCGTCGCACCATTCCCGTGGTGGGATTCGCGGCCCGGTCGGCGGGCGGTCGTGTGGTGGCCGGATTGCGCCAGCGGGCGGGAAACGAAGGGGCCGTCGACGATTTCCATCGTCGCACCGCCGATCGCTATGCCGATCTGCTCGGGCATTCCAAAGGTGTCCTGATGAAGGCCGGGCAACTCATGTCGACCTTCGACGGTTCAGGGCCCACAGACGGGCCGCTGGCGATCTACCAGCAGGCGTTGCGTCGCCTGCAGGCCGACGCGCCACCGATGGACGCCGACACCGCACGCGAGATCGTCGAAGCCGAACTGGGGAAGCCGATCGAGAAGTTGTTCGCGGGCTTTTCGCCCGAGCCGATGGCGGCTGCCTCCATCGGTCAGGTGCATGTGGCGTGGCTGCCCGATGGGCGCCGGGTGGCGGTCAAGGTGCAGTATCCCGGTGTGGCGCAGGCGATTCGTCACGACCTGGCCAACACCGAACTGCTGGCGACCTTCTTCAAACTCAGTATGTCGCTGACCCCCAGGGCATTTCGCACCGATCAACGCGCGGCCGCCGCCGAACTGTCCGAGCGCATCGCCGAGGAACTCGACTATCGGCATGAGGCGCGAAGCATCAGCCGGTTTGCCGACCTGTACCGCGGACATCCGTTCATCCGGATACCCGAGGTGGTCGCGAACCGTTCGACCAACCGGGTGTTGACGATGAGCTACGTCGACGGCGTCGGGTGGTCCGAGGCCCTCACCGCCGATCAGGACCTGCGCAACCACTGGGGCGAGGTGATCGGCTACTTCGCGTTCGGCGCCTACCGCCACGGCAGTCTGTTCAACGCGGACCCACACCCGGGCAACTACCGCTTCGGCGACGACGGGAGTGTCGGCTTCGTCGACTTCGGTTGTGTCAAACAGTTTCCCGAGTGGGTGCGGACCGGCATCGTGCACACCTATCGGGCGACTCTCGCGGGAGATCGCGACGAGGTCTTTCGCCTCGCGAACCGGCATGGATTCCTCGACACCGACGCCGATCTGACCGCCGACCAGGTCTTCGAGTGGTGGGCGATGATGAGTAGGGCATCGCTCGGCGAGCAGCCGCATTCCTTTGTCGCCGACGACAGCGGCGACGCGCTGCGATCCTTCATCGGCGACGGTCCGGCAAGCGTGGCCTTCCGCCGCATGAGCGTGCCCAGCGACTACGTCATGCTCGCCCGGATCAGCCTCGGGGTCAACGCGGTACTCAGCGGACTCGGCGCGACCTTCGACACCCGCGAACAGTCCGACGCGCTCGACGGCATCGGCGAACCAACAAGCGATCTCGCCAAGGCGCACACCGCGTGGGTCCGCGAGCGTGGCCTACCCTTCGGGCTCGATCCGCGCTGACCTGGGGAAATGCCTGATCGCCAGGTCGCAAAATCTAGGGGAAGAACTTCTTCCCCGGGGTTCATGGTCTTCCGCTAGAAATTTCTCGGGGAGGACACCAAGGGTAGGGGCGGAATCTTCTTCCCCTACTTTCTTTTTGAGGCGGATCGTGCTCCCGATGTCGATGACCACGCGACGGCCGTCCCAGATGACACCGTTGAGTCCTCAGATGCGTATATCTGCATGCCGATGCCCGGCGGTGTCACTTCGGACGGCGCCCGGGCCGAGTTGCTCGCGCGTACGCAGGAGTTCGAGCGCGCCCGCATAGGCGAAGAACGCACCGAGGAGTACGGCCGCGATCCAGTAGGCGATCGTCATACTCGGGGATTCTATGGTGGCCGGCGATCCGAGTGGAGCAGGCTGGGAAGTCGCCCCTGTTCAGAAATCCCCGTTGTGGTGTCGGAGTGACTGGATCGCCGACACCAGTCCGCCGATCTCGTCGTCGCTCATGCCGACGTCGGCGAACACCTCGGCGTTGAGGGTCTTGGTCGCGTCCTCGACCGTCGAGCGTCCGAGTTCGGTGATCTGGACGAGGGTGGTGCGACCGTCGGTGGGGTGGGGGACACGCTGGACGAGTCCGTTCTCCTCGAGCCGGCGGATCGCATGCGTGACGCTGGTGACGTGCACCTGCAGGCGGTCTGACGCCTTGGTGATGGGCAACGCTCCCTGGCGTGAAAAAGCAAGCAGCCGAAGAAGTTCGAAGCGCGAGAAGGTGAGGTCGTAGGGGCGCAGCGATGCCTCCACGCGGGCGAGCAGGATCTGGTGGGCGCGCATCACCGACGTGACCGCGACCATCCCGTCGGCCACGTCGCCCCACCCGGCCTGGGTCCAGTTCGCCTGTGCCTGTGCGATCGGGTCGAAACTCATGCTGCGGCCTGCCATGGGGGACAGCCTAATCGGGTTGTGCCAGCCAACCTTGGACGATGGCCCCACCCGCGACGACCGGATCGGCGTCGGCGGGGTAGTGGCCGGACAGGAGCAGCAGTGCCATGCCGTGCACCTGCGCCCACAGCGATGCGGCGACGGTCGCGACGTCGGCTTTCCGAAACACCCCGGACTCGATGGCTCGTGCGACGCCGTCGCGCAGTGGTTGGATCGCGCGTTCGGCCGCCGCGGTGGACTCGTCGGTCGGCGCGATACCGGTCAGCGCGTCGCCGAACATCAACGCGTAGAGCTTCGGGTTTGCCAGTGCCCAGCCGACGTAGGCGGTGCCCAGGTTCGCGATGTCGCCGGCGGCGTCGGGGGCCTGCGCGACTGCATGCTCGGCGGCCGTGAACGATTCCAGTGCCCGCACCTGAACGGCTCTGGCCAGGGCTTCCTTACTGCCGAACAGGGAGTACACCGCGGTCGTCGACGTGCCGGCGGCCCGCGCGACGTCCCGCAACGACAGCGCGCCGATGCCATGAGCCGCGACGATCGCAACGGCTTCGTCGAGCAGTTGGTCGCGCAGGTCATTCGTATGAATTCTGGGTCTTGCCACGAGGCCGATTATTCCATAACGTTGTTTCATAACATCGTTTTGAAACCAGGAGGCTCGCCATGTCCAAGCCCGACGCCGCGAGAATGACCAACCTGACGCCACCCGACGGCACGACGCTGTTCCTCATCGGCATGAAAGTGACGAAACCGTGGCGCATCCGCGCGTGGACCTACACGTTCTTCGCGATGCCGAGGATGCTCAAGCATCTCGAACGCCATCGCGAGGCCGGGCTGCTCTCGTATCACCTGTATCTCGTTCCGTCGCCGCTGGTGGTGACCTACTGGCGATCAGCCGCGGACATCCAGGCCTTCGCCGCCGACTCCGCGGCACCACATCGGCCGGCGTGGCAGTGGTTCAACAAGCACTTCGCCGACCAGAACGCGGTCGGCATCTGGCACGAGACCTACGAGATCGACCGGCACGAGACCATCAACAGCGGGATGCCACCGTGGGGTCTGAGCAAGGCGGTCGGGCGTCGGCCCATCGCGGCGGGATCGAGGACGGCGGCGCAACGGATGGCCGCTTCCGGGGTCAACGCGCCGGGTCGTGCTCCAGCAGCATCTTGATCGCGCCGACGATGGTGTCGACGAGGCCGGCGGCGGTGTGCTCGCCCAACTCTCCGCGCGCTTCGTCGCCCCGCATCATGATGACGGACTCGACCAGCCTGAACGGCAACAGGTTTCGCTTGTCCGACGCGGTGCCGAGCGCCTCGGTCGCAAGTCTGGCGTAGATGTCGGCGAGTTCGCGTCGGGCGGCCCGGAATTCGGTGAACCGCTCGTCGCGGACCTCGGGCAGGAGGTACAGCGCGCCGAGATTCCAGCGTGACGACGCCAGTTGTGTGACGTCGTAGCGGGCGAGATCGAGGAGTCGTTCGAGCGCGGGCCGTTCCTCGGTGAGCAGCCGACGCGCATGGTCTAGCGGGGTGAGGACGGTGGTCTCGAGCAGCGCGGCGAGGATGTCGTCCTTGGTGGCGAAATAGTGGTACATCGACGCCTGGCGGATGCCGACGGCGTCAGCGATCATGCGCGTCGACGTGCCGGTGTATCCACGGCTGGTGAAGAGTTCGGCTGCGGCGTCGAGGATTTCCTCACGAGCGGTCTCGCCGCGGCGTTTGGGTTCGACGAGTCGGGGTCGGCCCGGACCGGCCACCGTGCGGCGCGACGCCGACCGTGGGGTCATGTCCCGGCCCTTCTGTGCGGCGGAGCATCTGAGTGGGGATTTCGGGTGGATTCCGAGCCTTGAGTGTAGCCCGTGCGGCCACCCGGCCCGCTGACCTGCGGCGCGTAACGCATTCGTTGCGCGAGTTTCCCGGCTTGCAACATTTCTGTCATGTGATAGAAATAGCGAGACGCTTATCTATCAACTGACAGTTAAACCGCTCAACGGTGAGCTCCCCCCAGAGAGAAACCGCAGAGAAAGACCACACACGATGACCTCTACCGCATCTACCGGCGTAACGTCGCAGCCCGTGTCTCCCACCACGGGCATGGACGCCGACGACCTGTCGGAATTCGGCTACGACCAGCAGCTACACCGCTCCCTCGGCAAGTTCGCATCGTTTGCCGCGGGCTTCTCGTTCGTGTCCATCCTGACCACGATCTTCCAGCTCTTCGGCCTCGGCTTCGGTTTCGGCGGTCCGGCCTTCTTCTGGACCTGGCCGATCGTCTACGCAGGCCAGTTCCTCGTCGCGCTCTGCTTCGCCGAGATCGCGGCCCGCTACCCGATCTCCGGCGCCATCTATCAGTGGTCCCGACGCATGGGCGGGGAGGTGATCGGCTGGTTCGGCGGCTGGTTCATGATGATCGCCCAGATCGTCACCGCGTCGGCGGCAGCGATCGCGCTGCAGGTGGTGCTGCCGACGGTGTGGTCGGGCTTCCAGATCATCGGCGACGATCCCGACCTCACCAGCTCGAGCGGTGCGGCGAACGCGGTGCTCCTCGGCTCGATCCTGCTGGTCATCGTCACCGCCATCAACTGCGTCGGCGTCACCTGGATGAGCCGCGTCAACAACATCGGCGTCACCTGTGAGCTCGTCGGTGTGGTCGCCGTGATCCTCGCACTGTTCACCCACGCTCAGCGCGGACCGAGCGTGGTGTTCGACACCGGAGTTCCCGGAACGCAGCCGGGCTACATCTGGGCCTTCATCGTGTCCGGTCTGATGGCCGCCTACGTCATGGTCGGTTTCGGTTCGGCCGGTGAGCTCGCCGAGGAGACCAAGAACCCGCGTCGCGTCGCCCCGCGCACCATCCGGATGGCGCTGACCGTTTCCGCGATCGGCGGCGGACTGATGCTGCTCGGTGCCCTCATGGCGGCACCGACCCTGGGTGAGGAGCTTGCGACCGGCGGCCTGCCGTACGTGCTCGACTCGGTGCTCGGCAACTTCTGGGGCAAGGTGCTGCTGTGCGACGTCGCCGTGGCGATCTTCATCTGCACCCTGGCCATCCAGACCGCGTGCTCGCGCCTCATGTTCTCGATGGCTCGTGACGGCCGACTCCCGTTCTCCAAGCAGCTGTCTCACGTGAACAGCCGCACCGGCACCCCGATCCTCCCGGCCATCCTGATCGGTCTGTTGTGCATCGGCATCCTGTTGGTGAACGTCGGCAACTCGGCGATCTTCGCGACCCTCGCCAGCGTCTGCATCATCCTGATCTACCTGGCCTACCTCGCGGTCACGGCGCCGATGCTCTACCGCCGCTTCCAGGGCTGGCCCAACGGCGGTGTCGCGGTCGACGCGGAAGGCAAGAAGCTGTTCGGGCTCGGCCGCTTCGGCATCATCGTCAACATCCTTGCGGTTGCCTACGGCACGCTGATGGTGATCAACCTGGCCTGGCCGCGCGCCGAGGTCTTCGACCCGAGCGGTGAGATGCCCATCCTGCGCTGGGCCGGCCCCATCTGCATCGTCGCGACCGTCCTGGTCGGCATCGCCTGCTACCCCCGCGGCAAAGAGCACCCGAAGCCGGTCACCGTCGGCGCCTGACACTCGCCCTCCGGTCCCTGAGGTGCGAGGAGCGCTAGCGACGAGCCTCGAAGGGCCGGCGACCCACAACTCGAAAACCTGCTACACCCAAGGAGTAACACCCATGAGCACCATCACCGATACCGGCACCACTGCCGGCGCCCGCGAGCATGCGCGGTCGCAGGCCGGTGCGATCACCGACTCGATGCCGGTGGTTCCGGCCAGTAAGTGGCCCAACCCTCCCGTCGACGTCGACCCGTCCACCCTCACCTGGGCCGAGACCATTCCCGGCGGTCGCTACACCAGCAAGGTGCTGGCGCGTGGCACGCGAATCCGGTTGCGTGACATCGCCGGATCTGCGTGCGCGCACATCCTGCTGTGGCGCGCCGACGCCCCGTGGGAGCGCCTCAACGTCGCCGACACAGTGAAGGTGCCGTGGCAGGCGTACCTGTCGACCGGGCATCCGCTGCTGAGCGATCAGGGGCGTGCGCTGGCGACGATCGTCGCCGACGAGTCGGCTCACCACGACGCGCTGTGCGGTACCTCGACCCTCGTCGGCAACACCGCCAAATACGGTGACGGTCATGTGCATTCCGCGTCACCGGCGGGCCGGGAGATGTTCACGCTGGCTGCGGCCAAGCACGGGCTCACGCCGACCGACGTCGCGCCGTCGCTGTCGTTCTTCCACGGTGTCGTGGTCGAGGCCGACGGAACGTTGACGTCGAAGGGTTCGGCGGGGCTCGACAAGTCGGTCGACCTGATCCTGCACCTCCCGTGTGTGGTGGCGATCGTCAACACCGCACACCCGCTCGATCCGTCGCCCACCTTCGACACCGGACCGCTCGAACTGTTGGCGTGGAAGGCACCCAACGACCTGACGTCTCTGCTCGCCGACGTCGAGAACACCGATCCCGAATACCAACGCGCCGTGGCCAACTCCGAAGATGTCTGGAATGCACTGTGACTACCAACACCACGATGACTACAACCACAGATTTCGCTTCTGCTCCTGCCGAGGAACTTGCCCTGGTGCCCGGCACCGTCGTCTACGACGGTGAGGTCGGCGACCGCGGGCCCTGGTCCGGCGTCGTCGCTGCCGGCGATGTGCTGACCATCGTCGATCTGTACGGCAACCAGGCGGTCGACACGCTGTTCTTCGGCGCGCACGACCACTCGATCCGCTACTCGGCGCAGGCCACGATCGCCGTGCAGGGCAACATCTTTCTGACCACGGGCAGTGTGATCCGTGATCAGGAAGCCAACCCGCTGATGACCATCGTCGCCGACGAGGTCGGCAACCATGACACCGTCGGTGGCGCTTGCTCGCAGGAATCCAACACGCTGCGCTACGGACACCACACCAAGCATCAGCATGCGTGCGTGGAGAACTTCCTCATCGAGGGCAGTCGGCATGGTTTGGGGAAGGCCGACATGGTCGGCAACATCAACTTCTTCATGAACGTGCCGGTCGACGCGGACGGTTCGCTCGGCATCGTCGACGGCTTGTCGGCGCCGGGCAAGCGTCTGGCGTTGCGTGCCGACGTCGACACGCTCGTCCTGATCTCCAACTGTCCGCAGATCAACAACCCCTGCAACGGTTTCGATCCGACCGCAGTTCGCGTCATCGTGACCCGGCCGTCCTGACCTTTCTCGTTCGTTTCCCACAGGAGCTCTGTTCCACCATGGCAATCACCGTCTTACGCGCGGGTCCGCTGACCACCATCCAGGATTGGCCCGGCCGCGTCGGGTACTGGAAGGTCGGCGTCCCGCCGTCCGGCCCGATGGACGATCTGTCGTTCCGGCTGGCCAACGTCGCGGTCGGAAATGCCGAGACCGCAGCCGGTCTCGAGGTCACCCTGGCCGGGCCGGCGCTGCGGTTCGACGAGCCGGCGGTGGTCGCGGTGACCGGTGCCCCGGTGATCGTTCGGGTCGACGGAAAGGTTGTGCCGCAGTGGGTTCCGCTGCGCATCGCCGCGGGGTCGACACTCGACGTGGGAGCGGTCGGCGACCTGGGAATGCGCGTCTACGTGGCGATCTCGGGTGGTCTCGACGCCGAGGACTACCTGGGTAGCCGCTCGACCTTCACGATGGGCCGGTTCGGCGGCAAGGACGGTCGGCGGCTGAACGATGGTGACGAGCTGTCGAGTCCGGTGTGCGAGCCGTCCCCGATCCCTGAGGTGCGAGCTTGCGAGCCTCGAAGGGCTCGCCGCATCCTCTTCGACGAGCAACCCGCGATGACCAACGCGTGGCAGCTCGGTGTGACAGTCGGCCCGCATGGGGCGCCGGAGTTCTTCACGCCCGACGACATAGACGATCTGTTCGCCACGGATTACGAGGTGCATTTCAACTCCGATCGCACCGGTGTCCGCCTCGTCGGCCCCAAGCCGCGGTGGGCGCGGACCGATGGGGGAGAGGCGGGTCTGCATCCGTCGAACATCCACGACAACGCATATTCCGTTGGTGCGCTTGACTTCACGGGTGACACTCCGATTCTTCTCGGGCCGGATGGTCCGAGCCTCGGCGGGTTCGTGTGTCCGGTGACGGTCACCAGCGCGGAACGGTGGAAGCTGGGGCAGCTCAAGCCCGGCGACACGGTGCGTTTCGTGGCGGTCCGCAGCGATGCGACGGCGTCGGCCACCGAGTTGGGGTTGGGGCGTCGCGCGTCGTTCGTGCCCGTGCTGTCGGCCGGTGGCGACACGGACAACGGCATTCTGGGCACCACGTCGACCGCGGACGGGTCGACGGCCGTCACCTATCGGCGTAGCGGCGACGACAACATCCTCGTCGAATATGGCGACATGCGGCTCGATCTCGCGCTGCGTGCCCGGGTGCAGGCGCTGAGTGAGCGTATCGCGGCCGAAAAGCCCAGGGGTCTGATCGATCTCACCCCGGGGATTCGGTCGTTGCAGGTGAAGGCCGACCCGGATGTGTGGTCGCAGGCGTCGATGCTGGAGTGGCTCACCGAGTGTGAAAGCCAGCTCCCGGCGGCTGAGGATCTCGTCGTGCCGAGTCGTACTGTGCACCTGCCGTTGTCGTGGGACGATCCCGCCACCCGCGAGGCCATCGAACGCTACATGCTGGGCGTGCGGTCGGATGCGCCGTGGTGTCCGTGGAACATCGAGTTCATCCGTCGCATGAACGGGCTCGACTCGGTCGACGACGTCTACCGGACCGTCTTCGACGCCAGCTATCTGGTGCTCGGCCTCGGTGACGTGTATCTCGGTGCGCCGGTTGCTGTTCCGCTCGATCCTCGGCATCGTCTCGTGACCACCAAGTACAACCCGGCCCGGACGTGGACGCCGGAGAATGCCGTCGGCATCGGTGGCGCGTATCTGTGCATCTACGGCATGGAGGGACCCGGCGGATATCAGTTCGTCGGCCGCACGACGCAGGTGTGGAATCATCGGCATCCGTTGCCTGCACCGGGATTCGACCCCGAGCACCCGTGGCTGCTGCGCTTCTTCGACCAGATCCGCTGGTATCCCGTGAGTGCCGAGGAGCTGATCGACATGCGGGCCGACGTCGCCGCCGGTCGTGGCGACAGCACCCGGATCACCGACGGAGTGTTCTCGCTGGCCGAGCATCAGCAATTCCTCGATTCGCAGGCCGTCGACATCTCGGCAAAACGGGAGACAATGGAGGTTGCGCGGGCCGAGGAGCGTCAACGCTGGTCGTTGCAGGGCGAGTTTGCGAAAGGGAAAGTGGCATGAGCAAGATCGACGACATCTTCGGCCGAATCGCTGCCGCCGATCGCCCCGAGGTGTTCATCACGTTGCGTTCTCGCGATGAGGTTTCCGCAGATTTCGCGCAGTCCGTCGCGGGTGGCGGCCCGCTCGCCGGAATGGTGTTGGCGGTCAAGGACAATGTCGACGTGGCCGGGTTACCCACCACGGCTGCGTGTCCCGGGTACGCCTACACACCTGATGTCGACGCACCCGCGGTCGCTGCGTTGAAGGCGGCGGGGGCGGTGGTGATCGGCAAGACCAACCTTGACCAGTTCGCCACCGGCCTCGTCGGAACACGCAGTCCCTATGGCGCGGCGCGTGACTCGCGTCGTCCCGACCGTATCTCCGGTGGTTCGAGCTCCGGCTCTGCGGTGGCTGTCGCGCTCGGGTTCGCTGACATTGCGATAGGTACCGACACCGCAGGTTCGGGTCGGGTTCCCGCGGGATTGCAGGGGATTGTCGGGATCAAGCCGACCGTCGGTGCGATCTCCACCGACGGTGTGGTCCCGGCGTGCGCCAGCTATGACACGGTGACGATCTTCGCCGCGACCCTCGATCTCGCCGACGCCGCGATGGCCGCGATGGCCGGTGCGCGTGGCCCGCGACCGTTCGGTACGCCGACTCTTCTGGCCGCGCCGGAGCGCCCGGTTGTTGCTGTGCCAGCCGAATTGCCGTCGTTGGATGACAACTGGCGTGCTGCCTTCGCCGACGCGGTGTCGCGCGCAGAGTCTGCCGGCCTGGTGATCAAGACCATCGACCTGTCGCCATTCCTGGCCGCTGCCAAGCTCTTGTACGACGACGCGCTGGTCGCGGAGCGCTACGACGCCGTGGGCGAGTACATCGACGGCGGCGGCTCGGATCTGGACCCCACCGTTGCGGGAATCATCCGTTCCGCGAATCGATTCGGGGCTGTCGATCTGCTTCGCGCACACCGCAAGCTGGACGAGCTGCGGGAGCTGGCGATGACCGAATGGGGCGACGCTACCGCGCTCATCGTCCCGACCGCACCCATGCATCCGACCCTCGCCGACGTTGTTGCCGACCCGGTGGGCGTCAACTCCCGGATGGGCACCTACACCAACTTCTGCAACCTCTTCGACTTGTGTGGCCTCGCCATCCCGTCGGGCGTCGTCGACGAAAGCGACGGCAGTCAAGCGCAATTCGGCATCACTCTGCTGGCGAAGGCACACGAGGACGCGGTACTCGTCGATCTGGCCCAGCGTCTGGGCGCGGCATCGCCCGCCGCCTCCTGGCCCGAGTCCGTCGCTCCCGCCGTCGAACTTGCTGTTTTCGGTGCGCACATGAGTGGCGGTCCGCTGACTCACGAACTCTCCGACCGCGGCGCTCGCTGGGTCGGTGAGGTGACCACCGCGCCGTCGTACCGTCTCGTTGCCCTGTCCACCACGCCACCCAAGCCGGGTCTGATCCGCGATCCGTCCGACGGACGTGCGATCCAGGGTGAGATCTGGACTCTGTCACCGTCGGCGCTGGGCTCCTTCCTCGCCGACCTTCCCTCGCCGATGATGCTCGGGCAGGTCGAATTGTCCGACGGCCGTTGGGTGGTCGGCTTCGGCTGCGCCGCCGATGCTGGTGCAGCCGGGGAGCCCCTTGACCGCGATCGTTGGTGACCCACCCCGTTTCATGTGGGGAATCTGTACGAGTCAGCTTGTGTAAGTGCACTATCCACTTCACTCGGCTGGTGCGTACAGATTCCCGCAGGTTGGTCTCTCCATCCGCTCCCTGCGGTGCTCGAGGCGCCAAGCCGACCCTTCTACCGCTCCCTGAGGTGCTCGAGGCGCTAGCCGACCCTTCTACCGCTCCCTGAGGTGCTCGCGGCGCTATGCCGACGCTCCTACCGCTCCCTGAGGTGCTCGAGGCGCTATGCCGACGCTCCTACCGCTCCCTGAGGTGCGACGAGCGCTAGCGAGGAGCCTCGAAGGGCCGCGAGCTCTCCTACCAAGTCCAACACGCGCTGTGTATCAACGTCACTCGACGCGTGACGTTCTTGTCGGTGCCTTCTTCTACCCTGTACTAAGTCGGTCGGGGAGGGATTTCGATGTACGACGTTCGGTCGGGAAGTGCCGCACAGTCGACGATTTCGAGTGCACAGTCAACGAACAAGTCGCGGCCGAACAGAATTGTCGGTGCTGTGTTCTACCCTGTACTCAGCAATTGGGGGAGGGATTCAGATGTACGACGCTTATCCGGAAACGTGCTGCACAGTCGACCATTTCGAATGTACCTCTACCGATCAGAGTCTGGCCGAACGGAATTGTCGGTGTCGTGTTCTAGTCTGAATCCAGTGAATCGGGGAAGGGGGTGACTGCTTTGTCAGAGGATCAAGAATCGGCGTCCGAGGATCAAGAGTCGGCCGACACCGCAGCAACGGTGCAGTGGCCGCAGATCGACGCTGCCGTGTTGGGTCTACCTGATCTCGCGGTGATCGACGACGAGGAGGCGGTGTCGATCAACGAGTTGGTCGCTTCGTTCGAGCAGGCCGCACACGGCACGTCGTTCTTGGCGTGGCGCTCGTATCAGGTTGCCGCCGAACTACATACCCGGCTGGTGGAGCCGACGATGGATGACGACACCGACTGGATCGATCAGCGCGCGCAGTGCGCGATGCGGATCGCGGCGTCGCTGGCGATCTCTCAGTTGACGGCCGAGTGTTTGTTGGGCGAGGCGCTCGCCCTGCGGGATCGGCTGCCGCTGGTGTCGGCCTGTTTGCGTGACGGTGTGCTCACCAAGGCGCAGACCGTCGCGATCGTCGGCCGCACCGATCTGGTGGATGGTGAACACATCGGCGAGGTGGATGCCGCGATCACCAAGGAACTTCGTAAACGCCGCGGCCGGTGGTCGCCCCAAGCGATCCGGGATCTGGCCGACCGGATCGTGTTCCGCCACGACCCCGACGCGGTGCGGGAACGCCGTAAGCATGCCAAAGGCCAACGTGCGGTGTGGGTCGAGGACCTCGGCGATGGGATGGCCACCCTGGCGGCGTCGATGACCGCGGAGAACGCGCGTATCGCGGTCGCCGCGGTCCAGGCGTTGGCAGGCACCGTGTGCTCCAAGGATGGTCGGGGGAAACGGGCCCGCAACTCCGATGCGGCGTTCGCCCTGTTGTCGGGCACCCGGTTTGAATGCCAGTGTGGGCGTGCCGAGTGTGATGCCGAGATTCCCGAACCCGGAACGCTGCCGCCGGCCCAGGCGCGGATCGTGTTGCATGTGGTGTGCGAGGAAACCACCCTCACCGACGAGTCGAACACCACTCCCGCGCATATGAATGGGTTCGGGGTGATCTCGGCCGAGCATGCCCGCGAACTCGCACAACGCCCCGACGCGGTCATCAAACCCATCAACCCCCAACCCGCACCAGCCCAGCCGACTCCGACCCCGCCAGGTGACCTTTCTGACGACGCCACCACCCCGCTCCCTGAGGTGCGAGGAGCGCAAGCGACGAGCCTCGAAGGGCCTGGCGAGACAGCGTCGGACACCACGCCACCGGTCTGTGACGTGCCCGAAGCAGCGTCGGTCGACGAAGGCATCCCCCCGCTCCCTGAGGTGCGAGGAGCCCTGGCCGCCGGATTGAGTAAGGACCGGGCGAGCCTGCGAGCCGGGACCGCATCGAAATCGCAGGGCCTCGAAGGGCCTGGTGAGAAGCCATCGAAGCCGGCCACTGACAAGCCCGTGAACTGTGAGAAACCCACCAGGGGTAACCCGGATTTCTGGCGCCGCATCCCCGAACCCGAACCCACACCATTGCCACCGAGCGCGATACTGCCGGGTCTTGCGCCGCACCTGCCGTCGGATCCGTATCGGCCTTCGACCGCGCTGATCACCTACATCCTGTCCCGTGAGGGCACGTGTTCGGTTCCCGGCTGCACCAAACCGGCCTGGGAATGCGAACTCGACCATGTCTCCGAGTACAACCATGACGACCCGTACGCCGGTGGGCACACCGACCCCGCCGGGATCGGCGCCAAATGCCGATTCCACCACCTGGCGAAAACCCTCACCGACTTCATCGACGACCAAATCCTCGACGAACACGGCCGCCCGCACACCACCTGGATCACCCCCGAAGGACTCGTACTACCCGGGCGGGCCGACTCGATCATCGACATCGTGCCCGCCCTCGGCCGAATCCGGTGGCGCCCCGCCGACACCCGCACCCGACCGCGGGTCATCTTCGACGGCACCGGCGAACTCCCCAAGAAACGACGCCGACCCCGCACCGTCGACAAACACCTCCGCCGACAACGCGAACGCCTCCGTAACCGACTCCGCATCGAAGCCGAACCCCCACCGCCGTTCTAGTGGTGTGGGTCGGCTGACCCATAGAATTTTCGCCTCAATCCGCGACTCTTGAGGAAATCTTGCAAATCGCACACCTTGGGGATCGCTCATGCTTAAATAACGGTCGTTAAGGTTCCATTAAGGAAAGTTGGACGCATGACCAGGTTGGGGCGCAACGCAATTCGACGTTCTGAGAAGGAAGCGAGGCGCCGCAACCGCGAGGAGAAACGCGGCCGCCGCGTTGCCGCGGGCGTTGCCGCATTGGCGACGGTTGCTGCCGTGGGGGCCGGGCAGGTCATGGCGGATGCGCCGGCTATGGCCGCCACTCCGGATTACGAATCTGAGTTGAACAGCGCCCTCTTGAACCCGACCGGTCAGCTTGGCGACTTAATTGCCGACATCGCCGAAAGCAACGCAGGATCAGCCCTCCTGAATGCCCTGCGCATCCAGATGTGCGCGAACGGCGGCACCAGTGGTGGCGCGGACTGCTCCCTCTCGTCCGAAGGTATTGGGATCGCGGTAGTTCTGCCAGATCGCATCGAGCTTGTTCCGCGAGTGGCCGTCGGAGACGATCCCGAGGGCCTGTACAACGGCATCGCTGGCCTGTTGAATTCGGTTCCGCCCCCGCCGAAGCGATCGGACTACCCGGCTGGACTCGGGGGCACCGGAGACTATCTCGCTGCACTCCTCAATTGGGGCAACGTCAACGGTGCGAATGGTGTCCTCGTTGCGGTGTTGCAGAAGATTGTCGGCGTCGATCTTCCGATCCAGGGGCCGCCGGAAACAACGGGTTCGGCGCGAGTTATCGGCTACGCAGGAAATCAATTCGCGCTTGCCTTCCGTAACGGCAACGCCACTGCGATCTCGTTCCTACCAATCAGTCTCGCAACAGCAGGAGCGAGTGACGGCGAAACTGCATTTTCGTTTGCACTCGTCGGAATGGCGCACGCGTGGAACACCGGCGAGCTGCCATTGACGATCCTGGGGGACAACACTCCCTCACCGCTCGGTGTGCCCCTCGACCTTCCGGAGATCCCTGGTGTGAAGGGCGTCAGCTGCTATGGCGGCCTGACCGTTGGGTATGCGAGTGGTGTTGGAGCTTGTGCAAATATCGTGGGTACGTTCGACTTCCGCTGGAATGCGGAAGACAACGAATTCCAATTCGCGTTGACCGATCCGACTGCCCTCATCTCCGATCCGATCGGTGTGCTGAGCGACGTCATCACCGACATTCTTGGCGGACAACCATTCACCCTGAGTAAAGACTTCGCCCGACTCTCGATCGGGGGCAGCCAGTATGACCTCCTGAGCGGCAACTTCTTCCGGCTCACCAGTGACTACGGTTTTGACGAGCCCGTCGAAATCGATTGGCTTGGACAGAAAGTCACTCTGTATCCGATGGTGGATACCGACGGTAATGGCACTCCGGACAAGGTCAATTACCTTGGCCTGCCACAGTTCACGTTCGGCGACTTGAACACGAGCGGGATCGTTCCCTCCGTGAAGCAGTACACGTTCAACTTCCCGTTCGGCATCTCGCCGGCCAGCGGTCCCTATGTGCTTCCGGCCACGCCCAACACCCTCAGCACCCTTTCGACGTTCTCATTGAACGCCGACGAAAGCGACACCCCGTCGCCGAGCTTGCTGCGTACGACGACGACCACCACCGACGACACCACCGAGGCTGAACCAGAGAAGGTCACCACGATCGCTGCGCCGGTGGACACCACCGAGGACGAGGTCACGACCGACAAGACTGCAGACACCACAACCACGACCACCGACAATTCGACTGACAACAAGGACCAGTCGAACAACTACGTCGGCAAGCATCGGTCGGAGAACAAGGGCGGCTACGTCGGCAAGCACCGCTCGGAAAGCAAGAACGACAACGAGGGCTCCGACAACAAGGGTTCCGACAACAAGGACTCCGCGTCGACCAAGTCCGACAACAAGGGCTCATCGGAGAACAAGTCCGACGACAACGGTTCCTCCGAGAACAAGGGCTCCGACTCGAGCAGCAACTCGAACAGCAGCAACAGCTCCAACAACGGATCGGGCAACGAAAGCTAGGCCGGCCAGCCCATCCCCACAAACGACGCCCCGGCGCGGAACCCCCGACCGCGCCGGGGCGTCATCCATTCCAGAACCCGGCAACCCGGGCGGCGCGTCTACAGTGGAGACCACCGCCCGAGCAGAGGAGCGCGCCATGGAGATCGATCGGCAGAAGAGTCAGGCCCTGTCACAGGTCGTCCGCCAGCATCCGGGTATGAGCCTCGCCGCCATCTCGCCGGCCATCGTCGTGTTCGGCGTCGTCTGGTTCCTCACCAATTTCTGGCTCGCCTTCATCCTTGCCGTCGTCGCAGGCGGAGTCGGGTACTACCTCCTCACCCGCAAGAGCTGACACAACGGCCCCCGAACCTAGGGCGTGTCTCCCATTGCCCTTTGCGGGTCTTGACGGCCTGATTCTCCCCTGGCGGCGTTGTCGTCGGTCACGATAGCTGCCGCTATCGCTTCCTCCTCCGCCTTGCCAGGAAAGAATCGGCTCCGCCAATCCCTCGCAGAAGCAATGGAAGACACGCCTTGGGCCGTATATCGAGATCGCACAGCTAGAGTGGTGGCCACCGAACCAGTCGGCGCGACGGAGGGAGCACCAGCCAACCGTGTCCACCCGCGTTGATGCCTGGATCTGGGCGATCCGACTGACCAAGACCCGTTCCGCAGCGGGAGCCGCATGCCGCGGCGGGCACGTCCGCGTCAACGGCGCCACCGCGAAACCGGCACAACCCATCGTCCCCGGCGACGAGATCCGGGTGCGCCTGGCCGGACGCGAACGCATCGTCGAAGTCACCAAACTCATCAGCAAACGCGTGTCCGCCCCGATGGCCGCCGAATGCTACATCGACCGCAGCCCGCCACCACCCCCGCGTGAGATCGTCGCAAGCCAGCCCCGACGCGACCGTGGCGCCGGCCGACCGACGAAACGTGAACGGCGACAACTCGATCAACTACGCGGCGGATTCCTCATCGCACTTGTTGCCGTCGTCGCACTCGCCATCGCCGGATGTTCGTCCGACGACGACACCCCCGACCCCGCCAAAGCGTCCACCCCCACAGCGCCCGGCCGCGCCGGCGAGGGGCCCTTCTTCGGCGCATGCGGCGGCGTCACCACCGAAGAGGTCATCTCCATCACCCGGCTTGGCGGCCTCACCAACACCATCAACAACACGTCGGTGTGCGAGTGGGACAGCAGCGGCACACGCACCGGGCCGGTGGCGTCGTTCAACTGGTACCGCGGATCGCCGATCGGCCGCGAACGTGCCACCGAACAACTCTCCCGCGCGTCGACCACCGACATCGAGATCAACGGCCACCGGGGCTTCATCGCGCACGACGCGGAGGGCATCTGCGAGGTCGGCATCGAATTCGGCGCCGACTTCTTCGAATGGTCAGTCAGCGCAGGCACCAACGGCGGCCAGACCGTCGAGCAGGTCTGCCAGGCCACCCGGGAACTGTCCCGCCTGTCGATCGAGCGAGCGTCATGATCAGGTGGCTGACCGTCCTCACGATCGCTGCTCTCGCGCTCACCGCATGTTCGTCCGACGACGACACCGCAGACCCCGGCGGACCGCAGGGGCCAACCGCCCCCGGACGCGCCGGCGCCGGACCGTTCTTCGGCGCATGCGGCGGCGTCGACACCGACGAGGTCGTGCAGATCACCGGCTTCGGCCAGATGGCCAACACCGTCAACAACCCGTCGGCCTGCGTGTGGAGCGCCGACGCGCTGCAGAACTCATCCGTCGCATCGTTCAACTGGTACCGCGGATCGCCGATCGGCCGCGAACGCGCGACCGTCCAGCTGTCCAAGGACACGGTCGTCGACGTCGACATCAACGGCCACCGCGGGTTCATCGCGTCCAGCCCGACCATCTGCGAGATCGGCATACAGTTCGACGCCGACTTCTTCGAGTGGTCGGTCCGATCGGGCGTCAGCCCAGCCGAGGGGGGACCAGCCATCGACCAGATCTGCGCGGCAGCCAAACAGCTGTCCCGAATGTCCATCGAGCGTGCGTCATGAAACGAGCGCTCTCCCTCCTCGTCGTGGCACTGTTCGCGCTGGTCACCTTCACAGCCTGCTCCGACGACAACAACAACGACGCAAGCCCCTCGACGTCGCAGACCAAGGGCAACGTCGACACCGACCGCTACGACAAGCTCACCCTCGAATGCGAGATCCTCTCCACCCAGCAGATCGCCGAAGTCGTCGGCGGCCCGGACGCCTTCGCCCGCGGAACGTTCTTCGGCGCCATTTGCCGCTGGGTGGTCAACGGCCCGACCGTCTCGAACGTGACGTTCAACTGGTTCGAATGGGGCAACCTCAACGTCGAGAAGGACACCGCCAAACGCCTCGGCTACCAGACCGAGAACATCCGCATCTCCAGCCAGACCGCGTTCACCCAGCGCGACCCCAACCGCCCGTCGGTCTGCGGTGTCACCGCCCGCGCACCGAGTCGCGGCATCTTCACGTGGTGGGTCGAACCTCGCGGTCCGGCACCGGCCGACGCCTGTGCGGCGCCGATAAAACTGATGGAACTGGTACTGAGCGGGGGACAGTGAGATGCGACGAATCCTTGCCCTGATGGCGGCCTTGGCCTTCGGGGCCATCGGGTCGGTTGCGGTAGCCGGGCCCGCAACAGCGGCACCGACGTGCAGCGCCACAGTCCGAACCCTCATCCCGTCACCATCGCCGACCGGGTGGGCCGAGAACCTCACCTACGACGCCGCGGGCAACCTCTGGGTGACCCGCTCACTCGACAGCACGGTGCAGCGCTACGACCGCAACAACCGGCTCACCGCGACGGTACCGGTCACCGCGCCCGGCGCGATCCGAACCGGTCCGCGCGGGAAACTGTATGTCACGTCCGGTAATTCGGCCACGAACATGCTGCCCGTCGGACCACTGACCGGAACCATCGTCACCATCGACCCACGCGCGCCACGACCGGTGGCGAAGCCATGGGCTCGCGGCCTCGGTATGCCCAACGGCCTGGCCTTCGACAAGGCCGGCAACGCCTACGTCTCCGACAGCCGACTCGGCGTCGTCCGACTGAAGCCCAACGGCAGCATCGACCGGCGCTGGTCGGCCGCCGCACCGAAGAACGTGGCACCCACCGCAACGGTCAACGGAACCGGGATCAACGGCGCTGCCATCGACGGCGACACGCTCTACGTCACCCTCACCACCAGCCTCACCGGCCGCGTCATCGCGGTGCCGCTCGCGCATCCCGAACGCGCCCGCGCGGTCGCCGACCTCACCGCGCCGCTCCCCGGGCTCGTCGACGACCTCGCAGTGATCGGACCGTCAAAGCTCGCCGTCACCACGACGCTCGGACAGCTCTACGTCGTGAACGTCCGGACCGGCAGCTCGTGCGCGGTCAACGTCGGCGCACCACTCACCGCGGTCACGGCCACGCCCGGCGACCCCACCCGGCTCGTGGTGGCGAGCGAGAACGGAACCGTCTACGTCGTCAGGCTGTGACCGGCAGCTTCGACACCGAGACCGTCGCGGCGACCTGAAGCTCGCCCGCATCGTCGGGGATGAGCATCCAGATCAGGAGACGGTCGGCTTCCCGCACGCGTCGTAGCGTGAGCGGTGTGCCGGGCACGATCGGACGCAGATACTCGATGACCGCCCGATGCGGGACGTCGACGAGGTCGGGATGGTCCACCAGTTCGTCCTCGACCGCCTCCAGATAAGCGGCGTTGTTGAGGTGCTTGAACGGGTCGAAATCGGTGATGCGCAGGACGTGCGGCCGGTCGGGCAGCTCGATGTCGTCGGCCGCGGGCGCCTTGTCGGGGTTCATCGACTTCCAGCGCAGCCGATGCTCGTCGGTCATGGCCGACAGCATCTCGAAAGCGTCGTCGGTGAGGCGGGACGGCATGCCCTGCTCGTTGACGTTGATCCAGAACGCCTCGGTCTCGATCAGGCCTGGTTCGCGCTGATCCGGATTGAACCGGTTGGTCTCGTGGTCGGCCTGCAGCCGCACCCGCATGTTGGTCCACCGGGTCGAGAGAGCCCCGCACCAGCGTTGCGCGGTGAAGCCTGCCGGCCACGAGATCGGACGGATCACGTCGATGATGGTCCGACGCACAATCCAGAACGGATCGGTGTCACGGAACTCGGTGACCTCGATGTTGTCGTTGGCGACGTCCTGCAGGTAGCGTGCGACCGCATCCAGTCGGACCCGCATCTCCTGGTCGACATCACCGGTGCGTACCCGGTATTCGCCCTCGAAATACCGGGCACCTTCCTTGCGTTCGGACAGCCCTTCGAACGGTGGCGGCACGGGGGTCGGCGCTTTCACTCAGCGGGTCCTCTCCTAGGACGGCGGCGGGTTTCTGGTTAAGATACATTCAGCCCGAAAACTAGAACACGTTCCACGTATCGGATTCCGAGGAAACAGCAGATGGCGCACGTAATTACCCGACCATGTTGCAACGATGCCAGTTGCGTCAGCGTGTGTCCGGTGAACTGCATCCACCCGACGCCTGACGAGCCGGAGTTCTTCACCGCCGAGTCGCTGTACATCGACCCGGAGACCTGCATCGACTGCGGTGCGTGCATCGACGAATGCCCGGTCGAGGCGATCATCCCCGACGACTCTCTCGAAGAACGCGACGAGCCGTACCTGCAGATCAACGCCGATTACTACAAGGATCACGACGTCGAAGGCGGGCTGGTGCCGCCCAAGAAGGCGCCGCAGCTGCCCGACAAGGAACTGCACGTCGCGATCATCGGCGCCGGCCCGGCCGCGTTCTACGCTGCCGAAGAGCTGGTGCGCAAGCCGTCGGTCAGGGTCGACATGTTCGAACGCCTGCCCGTGCCGTACGGCCTCGTGCGCGCCGGCGTCGCCCCCGACCACGCAGCCACCAAGGGTGTGGAGAAGACCTTCGCGTCGGTCGCGGCCAAGAAGAACTTCCAGTACTTCCTCAACGTCGAGGTCGGTAAGCACATCAGCCACGACGAACTCGTCGCTCGGTACCACGCGGTGATCTACGCGGTCGGCGCGGCAACCGACAAACGACTCGGCATCGACGGCGAGGACCTGCGCAACTCGCTGCCCGCCACCCAGTTCGTCGCCTGGTACAACGGGCACCCCGATTTCGCGAACCTCGACGTCGACCTGTCGTCGGAGCGCGCGGTGGTCGTCGGCAACGGCAATGTCGCGCTCGACGTCGCGCGGATCCTGGTGTCCGACCCCGACGACCTCGCGAAGACCGACATCGCCGAGCACGCTGTCGCCGCCCTGCGCGACTCGAACATCGACGAAGTGGTGCTTCTCGGCCGGCGCGGCGTCGCCCAGGCGGCCTACACCAACAGCGAGTTCCTCGCGCTCGGCGACGTCGAGGGCGTGGATGTGGTGATCGACCCCGACGAACTCGTCCTCGACGATGCGACGCAGGCCGCGCTCGACGACGACACGCTCGATTCGACGATCGCCACCAAGATCCGGCTCGCCCGCGAATTCGCCGAGCGACCCCAGACACCGGGCAACAAGCGCATCGTGTTCCGCTTCCTCACGTCGCCGGTCGAGATCGAGGGGACCGACGCCGTCGAAAAGCTCGCCTGTGTGCGCAACGCATACGCCGAGGGAGTCGCCGGTCGGATCGCTGTGACACCCACCGAGGACCGCTTCGACATCGATGCCGGGCTGGTGCTTCGGGCCATCGGATATCGCGGGGTGCCGGTAACCGATCTACCCTTCGATGAGGGGCGCGGCGTCGTGCCCAACACCGAGGGGCGGGTGCAGGATGCCGCCGACGGGAATGTGATGCCCGGCCTGTACGTGACGGGCTGGATCAAACGCGGAGCCACCGGAGGGATCGGGATGAATCGGATGTGCGGGCACGAGACCGCCGAAGCGGTGCTCAAGGACTTCGTCGACGCGACGATCGACGACCCGACGACCTCGCGAGACGACGTCACCGACCTCGTCACCGATCGCGGCGCGCACCGCATCGCGCTCGACGGCTGGAAAGCCATCGACGCGGCAGAGAAGAGCGCCGGACGAGCCGCCGGGAAACAGCGCCTCAAGTTCGTCAGCATCACCGACTTCGAGTCGGCCGCCGCCGGAACGGCGCAGTAGTCGTGCGGGTCGCATTGTTGTCCTACCGCAGCAAGCCTCATTGCGGTGGGCAGGGAGTCTACGTCCGTCACCTCAGCCGCGAACTGGCGCTGCTTGGCCATTCCGTCGAGATCTTCTCGGGTGCGCCGTACCCGGAGCTCGACCAGTCCGCCATCGACGCCGGTGTCACGGTCACCAAGGTGCCCAGCCTCAATCTCTACGACGAGCCCGATCCGTTCCGGACGCCGCGTCCGGGGGAGTACCGCGACTGGATCGACGTGCTCGAGGTCGGATCGATGTGGACGGCGAGCTTCGGTGAACCGCTCACCTTCAGCCTGCGTGTCGCGCGGCTGCTGAAGGAGCGTCGCGACGACTTCGACATCGTGCACGACAACCAGTGCCTCGGCTACGGATTGCTCGACATCCAAAAGGCCGGGTTCCCGCTGATCGCGACCATCCACCATCCGATCACCCGCGACCGGACGCTGGCCGTCAAGGCGGCCAAGGGGTGGCGCAAGATCAGCGCCTGGCGCTGGCACTCCTTCCTGCGGATGCAGGGCCGGGTGTCGCGGCGAATCCCGGAACTGCTGACGGTGTCGCGCAGCAGCGAGGTCGACATCCGCAAGGCCTTCGACATCCCGTCGGGCCGGATCACCACCATCCCGCTGGGCGTGGACACCGAGGTGTTCAAGCCAGGCGCCGGGAGCGGAGCGAGCGGGCCGAATGTTACTGCCCCCGAGCGTGTACCCGGCCGGATCGTGTGCGTGGCCAGTGCCGACGCCCCGCTCAAGGGGGTGTCGTACCTGTTGGAGGCGGTCGCGAAGCTCTCCGCCGAGCGCGATGTCGAACTCGTGCTGGTGTCCAAACTCGACCCGAACGGGCCGTCGGCCAAGATGATCGACGATCTCGCCATCGGTGACCGGGTGTCGGTGGTGTCGGGCCTGGAGGACGAGGAACTCGCCGAGCTCCTCGCATCCGCCGAAGTCGCCTGTGTCCCTTCGCTGTACGAGGGATTCTCGCTGCCGGCGGTGGAGGCGATGAGCTGCGGGACGCCGTTGGTCGCGACCCGCGCGGGGGCGATCCCGGAGGTCGTCGGCACGGGTGAGGAAGCCGCGATCCTGGTGCCGCCGCGCGATTCCGGACGCCTGGCCCAGGCGATCGGACGCCTGCTCGGCGACGCCGATCTGCGTGCCCGGCTCGGGGCCGGGGGCCGAACGCGGGCCGAAGAGAACTACAGCTGGGCCGCCGTCGCCGCGAAAACCGCGGCACACTATGAGACAGTCTTGGCCAAGGCAGGGCTGCCGACCGAAGGGAAAACCGAGTGCTGACAGTTGATTTCGACCGGCTGGGCGTGGGATCGGGCACCAAGGCCATCGACATCGGGGCGGGACAGGGCCGGCACTCCTTCGAGATGTTCCGGCGCGGAGCCGACGTCATCGCCTTCGACATGTCCGAGTCCGACATGGCCGACGTCGGCGAGATGTTCGACGCGATGATGGCCGAAGGGCACGTCCCGGCGTCGGCCAAGGCGCGTGCCGAGGTCGGCGACGCGCTGCGACTTCCCTACGCCGACAACAGCTTCGACGTGGTCTTGATGTCGGAGATCCTGGAGCATGTGCCGGCCGACGAGGCCGCGATGGCCGAGATGGTGCGCATCCTCAAGCCGGGCGGACTCGCCGCGGTGACGGTGCCGCGCTATTGGCCGGAGAAGGTGTGCTGGGCACTGTCCGACGAGTACCACGAGGTCGAAGGTGGACACGTCCGGATCTACAAGGCATCCGAACTCTCGGACAAGCTGACCGCCGCGGGCCTCGAGGTCACCGGAACCGACCACGCCCACGCCCTGCACGCACCGTACTGGTGGCTCAAATGTGCTGTCGGCGTGGAGAACAACGACAATCTGCTGGTCAAGGGCTACCACAAGCTGCTGGTCTGGGACATGATGAGCAAGCCGTGGCTCACCCGCGTCGGCGAGCAGGCGCTCAACCCGGTCATCGGAAAATCGGTGGCCCTGTATCTGCGTAAGCCCGACACCGCTTCTTCATGACGGCGCTCCCCGTCGACGACGACACGTCGGCTGACTACCCGCACGTGCCCGGCGTGGTGAGCGCCGAGCAGATGCGGGCCACCGGCGTGGCCATCGTCGGCATGCAGGAGTCCTCCGGCGCACTGCCGTGGTTCCCGGGCGGCCAGACCGACCCCTGGGATCACATCGAATCAGCAATGGCGTTGTCGGTGACCGGCTTCCACGACGAAGCCGAAGCGGCGTACGAGTGGTCGCGGCGCATGCAGCGCACCGACGGCTCGTGGCCGATCCGCACCGTGGTCGGCCGCATCGAAGACGACGGCGTCGACAGCAACTTCTGCGCCTACATCGCGGTCGGCGTGTGGCACCACTACCTCATCACCGGCGACGAGCGATTCCTGGAACGCATGTGGCCCGTCGTATGGTCGGCCATCGACTGCGTACTCCGATTCCAGCGGGAAGACGGGGCCTTCCGCTGGGGCGGGGATACCGCGGGCAACATGTTCGACGAAGCCCAGATCACCGGCAACGCCAGCATCTTCCAGGCGCTCGACTGCGCGCTCCACATCGCCGTCGAAGTGGATCAGCCCGAAAAGGACTGGATTCGAGCGCATTCCGCGCTCGGCGACGCCATCCGAACCGACCTCGCCCGCGACCGGTGGGAGATCTTCCAGCCGCCGTCGGAGCATTCGATGGACTGGTACTACCCGATCCTCGGTGGAGCCCTGCGCGGCACGGCCGGGCAGGAACTGATCGCGCGGCGGTGGGACGAATTCGTGGTCCCCGGCCGCGGCGTCCGATGCGTCGACCACCGGCCCTGGGTCACCGGCGCCGAAACCTGCGAACTCGCACTCGCACTGGATGCGTTGGGCGACACCGACGATGCCATCTCCCTCATCGCGTCCATCCAGCATCTCCGCGATCCCGACGGCTCCTACTGGACCGGCCTCGTCTTCGCCGACGGCAAGCGCTGGCCCGTCGAGAAGAGTTGCTGGACCTCGGCCGCCGTCATACTCGCCGCCGACGCGGTCAGCCGCACAAGCGTCGCCAACGGCATCTTCCGTGACGTCCGCCAACGACTCACCGCCGCGCACTGACGCACGCCTCACCGCCGCTCCATCCGCTCCCTGAGGTGCGAGGAGCGCTGGCGACGAGCGTCGAAGGGCTGGTGAGACGCCGTCCATAGCTCGCGCTCAGATGCCCCCCTGGTGACCTGGCGCACAATCAACTAGACTAGTGTCCAGTCAACCGTCCGGCGCAGCCTCGGACGGCAGCAATGGCGCATCAACGGAGGGCCCATGGAATTCGGAATCGTGCAGTTCACCAGCGATCGCGGGCTCAAGCCGCACGTGCTCGCGCCACTGATCGAGGACGCCGGGTTTGCGTCGTACTACGTCCCGGAGCACGGTCACATCCCCACCCGGCGTGACGCCGCGCACCCGCGCACCGGCGATGCCTCACTGCCCGACGATCGCTACATGCGCACCCTCGACCCCTGGACCTCGCTCGCCGCCGCGGCAGCAGTCACCGAACGCATCCGCCTCGCCACCGCCGTCGCCCTGCCCGTGCAGTCCGACCCCATCACGCTCGCCAAGACCATCGCGACGCTCGACCACATCTCCGACGGACGCGTCACGCTTGGCGTCGGATTCGGTTGGAACCTGGACGAATTGAGCGACCACAACGTCCCGCCGAAGCGCCGCCGGACGATGCTGCGCGAGTATCTCGAGGCGATGCGCGCGCTGTGGACCGAGGAAGAAGCCGAGTTCGACGGCGAATTCGTGCAATTCGGCCCCAGCTGGGCGTGGCCCAAGTCGACCCAGTCGCACATCCCGGTCCAGGTGGGGGCGGCCGGCAACGAGAAGAACTTCAAGTGGATCGCACGCAGCGCCGACGGCTGGATCACCACCCCCGGCGAGGAAGACATCGAAGGATCGGTGAGCCTCCTCAAGCAGATCTGGGCCGACGCCGGACGCGAAGGCGACCCCGACGTCGTCGTGCTCGACTTCAAACCGATCCCGGAGAAGCTCGAGAAGTGGCGCGAAATCGGCGTCACCACAGTACTTTACGGACTTCCCGACGACTCCGTCGAACGTGCGAGCGGCTACCTCGCCAAGCTCGCAGGCAAACTGGGCCTCGCCCCGGCTGTGGTGTGAGCGGCGCTACCACCGCTGCCTGAACTGAATCGCGAGGAACGCAACCACCGCTGCCTGAGGTGCGACGAGCGCTAGCGAGGAGCCTCGAAGGCCCTGGTGACGGTCCCGGCTTGCTCGCCCAATTGCTTTGTCTCACCAGCCCTTCGAGGCTCTCGGCTAGCGCCTCGAGCACCTCAGGGAGCGGAAGGGCGGCGGCGCTGTGCGCCTCGAGCCGGCCGGGTAGGCGATGCGCTCACCTCGGCGCGATCGTCAGCCCCGGCATCACGTACCGGTCGAGATAGCCGCAAACCTGCGCACCGTCGTCGATGTCGACGGTGTCGCCGGGCATTGTGCCCAGGCTGATGAGTACGCGCGCAACCCATTCCGACACCTCGGCGAGGTCGTGATCGGGATGGATCTCGCCGCGCTGCTGTGCGGCATCGACGTAGCTGCGCCAGAAGATCGCGAGATCGGGTACCAGACCGCTGATTCCGGCGCCGGCGCACGCGGCGAACTCCTCGGGTTCATCGGTCCGCAGGCGCATGAGCAGGGCGCCGGGGTCGTCGTAGGCGCCGCGGCCGATGCGGACGCCGGCAGCCAACTGCGCGGAGAGCGAGTCGATGGAGTCCAACTCGCTGCGTGCACCGGACCAAAAGGATTCGTTGAGGCGCACGATCGCAGCGCCGATCATGGCCGGTTTGTCCGGATAGTGACGATAAAGCCACGCGCGGGAGACGCCGGCCACTTCGGCCACCTGCTGCATCGTCGTCGCACGAATTCCTTTGTCGGCCAGCAATTTTTCGGTGGCCGCCAGGAGACGCTCGGACACGGTCTCCGTCGATGTGTCGGTCACGTCCCCTCCGCCCTCGTCGTATTCGGCATGACGGCACTCTAACAAACCCAATAGACAGTTTCTCGAATCTGTATACAACGATGCGCGACTGGTGTAGACACAATGGAAATAGTGTCTACACAGAGAATCTATACCGACAGGGGATGGGTATGTACCGACCCACGACGGCGATCATCGGCGCCGGGATCAGCGGTTTGACCGCAGGAAAGATGTTGAACGACTACGGCGTGCCGTACACCTGCTTCGACAGTTCCGACCGGATTGGCGGCAACTGGGCGTTCGGTAACCCCAACGGGCACAGCAGTGCCTACCGCTCGCTGCACATCGACACCTCCAAGCATCAGCTGTCGTTCCGCGACTTCCCGATGCCCGACGAGTTCCCGGACTTCCCGCACCACACCCAGATCAAGCAGTACCTCGACTCCTACGCCGAAGCGTTCGGCCTGCTCGAGCGCATCGAGTTCACCAACGGCATCGTGCACGCCGAGCGTCTCGGCGGCGGGGGATGGGAACTGGAAACCCAACGCGGCGAACGACGACGGTTCGATCTGCTCGTCGTCGCCAACGGCCATCACTGGGACCCTCGATACCCGAGCTTCCCCGGTGAGTTCTCCGGCACAACACTGCACGCCCACCATTACATCGATCCGCGCACCCCGCTCGAGTTCTCCGGCAAGCGAATCCTGGTGGTGGGCTTGGGAAATAGCGCAGCCGACATCGCCGTCGAACTGTCGTCGAAGGCGCTCGACAACGAGCTGACGCTGTCGACGCGCTCGGGTGCGTGGATCGTACCGAAGTACTTCGCGGGAAAACCCGCCGACAAGTACTACAAGCTGTCGCCGCACATCCCGACCTCGTGGCAGCGCAAGTTCATGCAGGTGATGCAGCCGATGACTGCCGGACGCCCCGAGGACTACGGGCTGCCGACACCGAATCACAAGTTCTTCGAAGCACATCCGACGCAATCGGTGGAGTTGCCGCTGCGGCTCGGGTCCGGCGACATCGTCGCCAAGCCCGACATCGGCCGGCTCGACGGCCCGACCGTCCACTTCGAGGACGGCACCTCGAGTGACTTCGACATCATCATCTACGCAACGGGTTACAACATCACCTTCCCGTTCTTCGACCCCGATTTCATCAGCGCACCCGACAACCGGATCGACCTGTACAAGCGAATGTTCCATCCCGGCATCGACGATCTGATCTTTGCCGGATTTGCACAGGCGGTTCCGACGCTGTTCCCGTTCGTGGAGTGTCAGTCCCGGCTCATCGGCGCCTACGCGGTGGGTCGCTATCGGCTGCCCTCGGTCGACGAGATGCACGCGACGATAGAGGCCGACACCCAGTACTACACCGGCCACATGCTCGACCGGCCGCGTCACACCCAGCAGCTCGACTACTCGCTCTACGAATACAACATGCGCACCAAGGAATTGCCCGCGGGACTCGACCGTGCGCTCAGCAGCGGGCCACCCATGTGGGCGCGTGTCGATGCGCCGACCGGTGAACTCGCGGTCGCGGCAGGAGGTGCCGAGAAGTGACCAGCCGACACGACACCACCTTTCTCTCGCAGGGAACCATCTGCGCCGCATGGTTTTTCCCGGGACCGGACATCTCCGGTTTCGACACCGGCAACGGGCGCCCCGTGGTGGTCATGGCCCACGGATTCGCCGGCACCAAGGACTCCGGACTCGAACCGTTTGCCCAACGACTCGCCGACGCCGGGCTCGCGGTGTTCGCCTTCGACTACCGCGGCTTCGGCGCATCGGACGGCGAACCGCGACAGCGTATCTCGATGTCCGGTCAGGCCGAGGACTACCGCGCGGCGATCGCGGCGGCCAAGGAGAAGCCGGGCGTCGACCGCAACCGGGTGATCCTCTGGGGCCTGTCGCAGTCTGGCGGGCACGCGCTGATCGTCGCCGCCGACCGGGACGACGTCGCGGCGGTGATCTCACTCGTGCCGCTCGTCAATGGCGTTGCGGCCGGACGACATGCTTATCCGCAGGTCGGCGCAGCTTCGATGGTGCGCTCTACGGCCTTGGGTGTGCACAGCGCCCTGGCCGGCAAGGTCGGCCGCGAGCCGACGATGATGGCGGTGGTCGGGAAGCCCGGCGAGCGGGCCGCACTCACCGCGGACGGCTACTACGAGAGCTACACTTCCATCGCCGGACCCACCTGGCGCAATGAGGTCGACGCGTCGGTCGGGTTGGAACTGGGTAGTTTTCGTGCCGACAAGGCCGCCGAGAGGATTACCGCTCCGGTTCTCATGCAGATCGCCGACCACGATCGCGGTGCACCTCCGCAGGCTGCCGCGTCGGCCGCGTTCAAGGCACACGCTGAGGTGCGTCACTACCCGTGCGACCACTTCGACATCTTCGCCGGTCACGAATGGTTCGAACCGGCCGTCAAGCACCAGATCTCGTTCCTGACAAGGCATCTTGCACAAACCGAGACAGCGGAGGCGACCCGATGAGCGGCGCGATCGTCGTCGGCGGCGCGTCCGGGATCGGGCTGGCGAGCGCCAAGGTGCTTGCTGCTGAGGGGTTTACGGTTTGTGTCGCCGACGTCAACGCCGATGCCGCCCGTGCCGCCGCCGCCTCCATCGGTGGTACCGCGATCACCATGGACGTCACCGACGAAGACTCCGTGGCCGACGGCTTCAGCAAGCTCGACGACCTACGCGTCGTCGTCAGCTGTGCAGGGCTTTCGCTGCCCGGTGCCATCGCCGAACTCGGGCTCGAACAGTGGCAGACCACCATCGACGTCTGCCTCACCGGATCGTTCCTCGTCCTCAAGCACGCCGCACAGCACATCGTCGACGGCGGTTCCATTGTGGTCATCTCGTCGCTGAACGCGCGGCAACCGGGCGCGGGGATGGCCGGCTACTGCGCGGCAAAGGCCGGCGTCACCACCCTCGTCGAGGTGGCTGCCCTGGAGTTCGCTCCGCGCGGCATCCGCGTCAACGCGATCGCGCCGGGCTTCATCGATACCCCACTGACGGCCGGTGTCGCACTCGTCCCGGGGTTGCTCGACGAATACATCGAGAACACGCCCCTCGGGCGCGGTGGCCGCCCCGAGGAGATCGCCGACGTGGTGGCCTTCCTGGCGTCGGACAAGGCGACCTGGATCACCGGTGCTGCCTTCGACGTCAACGGCGGCGCTCACCTGCAGCGATACCCCGACGTGCTGGGGAAGGTGCGGGCCATGATGGCGCCGAGCGGCTGACGCCTTCTCGCGGCGGGCATGGAGGAGTAGCCTATCCGGAGTGAGTACCTCCGCATCTCCTGTCGGTCCCGATCCGCGCCGCTGGAAGGCACTGGTCTTCATCTGTCTGGCGCAATTGATGGTGGTGCTCGACGGCACCGTCGTGCAGATCGCCCTTCCCGACGCCAAAGTCGACCTCGGCATCAGCACCGCCAATCAGCAGTGGGTGATCACCGCCTACGCGCTGGCCTTCGGTGGCCTGCTGCTCCTCGGCGGCCGCATCGCCGACATGTGGGGCCGCCGTCGGGCACTGATGGTCGGACTCGTCGGTTTCGCGTTCGCCTCCGCGCTGGGCGGTGCCGCGGTCAACGAGGCGATGCTGTTCGGCGCGCGAGCGTTGCAAGGTGCGTTCGGCGCATTGTTGGCGCCCGCGGCCCTGTCGTTGCTGACGGTCATGTTCACCTCTCCCCAGGAGCGTGCGCGTGCATTCGGCATCTTCGGCGCGATCGCCGGCGGTGGGGCGGCAGTCGGCCTGCTTCTGGGCGGACTGCTGACGCAAGTCCTCGACTGGCGCTGGACCATGTACATCAACGTGGTGTTCGCGGCGATCGCACTGTTCGGTGCGATCGTGGAGATCAAGGAACCCGCCCGCGCGGAAACGACTACGTCGGGGCTCGACATCCTCGGCGTGATCCTGGGCGGTGGCGGTCTGGCGCTCGTCGTGTACGGATTCAGCCGTGCCGCCGAAGAGGGGTGGGGCGATACCGGCACCATCATCTGCCTGGTCGCCGCGGTGGTGTTGCTGGTGGCCTTCGTCGTCTGGCAGTCACGCTGCCGGAATCCGTTGCTGCCCTTGCGTATCGTCGCCGACCGCGCCCGCGGCGGCGCCTACCTCACCGTCGGGCTGTCGGTGATCGCGATGTTCGGGTCGTTCCTGTACCTGACGCTGTACATGCAGGTGGTCCACCACTATTCGCCACTGAGTGCGGGTGTTGCCTTCCTGCCGATGGTGCTGGGCATGCTGATCGGTTCGACTCAGATCGCGGCACGCCTGATCACGCGTGTGCCGCCCCGATTCCTCGTCGTGCCGGGCGCCTCACTGGCCGCACTCGGGATGCTGCTGCTCAGCCAGATCTCGGCGGATTCGACGCGCTATTGGAGTGTGGTGTTTCCCGCGCTGCTCCTCATCGGCATGGGGATGGGCACGGTGTTCATGACCTCGATCAACCTGGCCACCTACGGTGTCGAGCCACACGACGCGGGCGTCGCGTCGGCGATGGTCAACACCTCGCAGCAGGTCGGCGGTGCGATCGGTACGGCGCTGCTGAACACCATCGCAGCGACCGCGGCCGCCGCCTACGTCACCGACCACATGGCGTCGGTGCACGATCAGGCCAGCGCGATGGCGTTGCAGGCGGAAGCGCTCGTCCACGGCGAGAGCACCGGCTTCTACGTCGCCGCAGGGATTCTCGCCGGCGTCGCGGTGGTGGCCGGGCTGTTGATCAACGTCCGCACGCCCATCGGTGCCGCGCACGAGACCGAGCTCGCTGCCGCCCCTCCGGCCTGAAGTCAGTTACGCGGCAGCGGCTTTCCGACGTCACCACTGTCGCGGCGCAGGACTCGCAGGGAACCTTCGACGCGGATCTCGGTGAACTGTCCGGTCTCGAGCGCCTGACAGTAGATCTCGTATGGCGGACGGCCACCGTCGGCGGGGTCGGGAAAGACGTCGTGGATCAGCAGGCAGCCGCCGACCCGCACCCAGGGTGCCCAGCCGTCGAGGTCGTTCTGCGCGGCCTCCATGCTGTGTCCGCCGTCGATGAACACGACGTCGGCAGGTGAACCCCAGATGCGCGAGGCCACCGTGGACGGCGCGAGCACGCCGATGACCGTCTTCTCGAGGTCCGCGTCGAACATGGTTCGACGGAATCGGGCCGAGGTGTCCAGGGTGCCGGTGTGCGGGTCGACGAGGTCGGGGTCGTGGTACTCCCAGCCCGGCTGGTGTTCCTCGGATCCACGGTGATGGTCGACGGTGACGATCGTGGCGCGCAGCGGTTGCGCCGCAGCACCGAGGAACACAGTGGACTTTCCGCAGTAGGTGCCGATCTCGATGCCCAAGCCGACCGAATCCGGCTGCGCCAGAATCTCTTCGGCGATCTCGTACAGCGTCGTCGCCTCATCGATAGGCATGAATCCGGGTGCGGCTTCGGCGGCCGCGAGTCGCTGCGGGGTGAGCCCGGGGGATGTCTCTAGGTGCGATGAGGTCATGGCGCCGATCCTATCGAACAGCAGTGGTGCGCCTCACACCACTGGCTCGATGCCAAGTAGGGTTGGGGCATGAAAGCTCAAGTTCTCACCGCCGAGATCGGGCCCGAAGGCCTCGAACTGACCGATCTTCCCGACCCGACACCCGCCGACGGGCAGGTCCTCGTCGACATCAAGTCGTGCGGAATCTGCTTCCCCGACCTGCTCATGAGTCAGGGGAAGTACCAGATGAAGGCGCCGTTGCCGTTCACTCCGGGCACCGAGGTCGCCGGTGTGGTGCGTACCGCACCTGACGGCGCATCGGTGAAGCCGGGCGACAAGGTACTCGTCGCGTCGTTCATCGGTGGGTTCGCCGAGCAGGTCGTCGCCGCGCCCGAGCAACTTCTGCCGCTGCCCGAGGGTCTCTCCTTCGATCAGGGCGCCGCCATGGGCATCAACTATCAGACCGCGATCTTCGCGCTCAAGACGCGCGCCAAGGTGGAGCCGGGCGAGGTCGTCGGCGTTCTCGGCGCCGCGGGCGGTGTCGGCACCGCGTCGATCCTGGTCGCGAAAGCCCTGGGCGCCAAGGTGATCGCCATCGTGCACCGCAAGGGTGCCGAGCAGCTCCTGCGCGACGCGGGCGCCGACGAGGTGGTGCAACTCGAAGACGGCTGGGGCAAGAAGCTGAAAGAGATCGTCCCCCAGGGCGTCGACGTGATGATCGACCCGTCGGGCGGCGAGGTGTTCGACGAGGCGCTGCGTCAGGTCGCGCCCGACGGCCGGTACGTGGTCATCGGATTCGCCGCGGGCGGCATCCCGACCGTCAAGCTCAACCGGGTGCTGTTCCGCAACATCGCGGTCGTCGGGGCGGCCTGGGGCGAGTACATCCGCACCCATCCCGGCCTGCCCGCCGAACTGCACGACGAACTCGCGCAGATGATTGCCGACGGCCTGAACCCGATGGTCAACGCGACCTACTCGCTCGACCAGCTGCCGCAGGCGTTGACTGATCTCGCCGAAGGGCGGATCCTGGGGAAAGCGGTCGTCAAGATCGCCGACTGATACGGAAGGTCTTTGCCATGTGCCGCAACATCACCGAGCTTCGGGGCCTGGAGCCACCGGCCACCGAGGACGAGATCGAGGCCGCCGCGCGGCAGTACGTCCGCAAGGTCAGCGGCATGCGGCATCCCTCGGCGGCGAACGTAGAGGCATTCGAGGCGGCGGTGGTTGCGGTCACTGCCGCCACCAGGGCGCTGCTCGACGTCCTACCGGAGCGGCGTCAGCCACCGAAGACGGTCCCACCGCTGCGTCGCCCCGAGGTGCAGGCCCGGATCGCGGCGCGCGGCTGACGCGCACAACATTAGCCGACTAAATTAGTGTGCTAATGTAGTCGGTATGGACCTTGCCTACGAACTATTCGACCTGGTTCGAACCCTGGACCGGGCCGCCGATCGGGTACTGAGTACCCAGGGTCTGAGCTGGAACCGCTATCTTGCCCTGGTCGTGCTGTCTGAGCACGAGGGGCTGACGGTACGCATGCTCGCCGGCGCCATCGGAATCAGCGAACCCTCGACAAGCAACCTGGTTCGAAAACTGGTCGATGCAGGCTTCATCGACAACTCGGCCCCTGCGGGCGCGGGCAACGTACGACATCTGACGGTCACCCCAACGGGGATCGTCAAGAAGAATGTGTGTTCCAAGCTGCTCGGTGATTCCCTCGATGACAACGCAATTCGCATCGGGATCGACCCGGGTGAACTCGCCGGCACCATCCGAAGGTTGCACGACGAGGTGCGCGCACCAGCAGCGTCCGCTGCGGAGGGGGCACATCGATGACGAGTGGTCCTGACGACGAGCAGGCGACGATCGCACGTCTGCGCTCGAAGCATCCTGCCCGCAAGGGAGTCGTGTTCAACGTCCTCGTCACGGTGGTCGAGGTCGGCGGAGCAATCCTCCTGTTCCGACTCGCCCGTGGCGCGGGCGCGAGCGATCTGGTCGCCTACCTGGTCGGTGCCATCGCGCCGATCATCGGCGGTCTGGCCGTCTGGGTGCGGTCCCGAAGACTCAACGGTGCCTCCGCTGCCATCCTGGCCTTTGCGCTCCTGTCTGCACTGATCGCCTTCGTCGGCAGCACGGCGCCGAAGATGTTGCTGTACAAGGACTGTGTCCTCACCGCGTTGATCGGCTTGATCTTCCTCGGCTCGTGCGTGCTGGCCAAACCGGTGATGTTCTACTTCTCGCAGCGCTACGGAACCGACGGCACAGCCGAGGGTATGCACGTCTTTGATCTGATGTGGGCCGATTACCCTAGGTTCCGGCACGGGATCTACGCCATGTCCTTCGTGTGGGCGGGGGTGTACCTTGCACAGGCGGCAATCACGGCGGTCATCATCTCGCGCAACACCTTCGATGCCGCGTACACCTGGAATCAGATCCTTCCCTTCGTCGCGACCGGAATCGCTGTCGCCGCGACGGTGCGGATCGCGCGCTGGATGCGCTCCGCGGGAGAGGATCTCGCGGCTGCGTGATCAGGTGCGCCCGGCCATCTGGGCACGGATCGCCGCATTATCGGCACCCAGATCGGCTGCGGCGAGGAACTCTCGACGCGGCGGTCTCGGCGTCGACACCTCGGGAGTGGTCGTCGGTTTCTCCACCACGCCGAGTGCCGCGTAGGTGGCAGCGACCTGCGACAGTGCGGTGTCGATCAGCAGCCCGCCGCCGCGCGCCAGCGATTCGGCTACTGTCGCTGCGGCTTCCAGGCCGGTCAACGGGTCGGCGATGGCGTCTCCGACGAACACGGGCCCGGTCGGGGTCTGCGCCGTGAGTCCACCCGCAACTGCTGCGTCGTCGCCGAAGCCTACCCAGTCCGCGCCCGACCCGGAGCTTCCATGGGCGGTGAGGCGCACCCACACCTGTCCGGGGCGTGCGGGTAGTTGGTCAGAGGCGAGCCCGTGCCGCTGCAGGGCGCGTGGTCGTGATGCCTCGACGACGACGTCGGCAGTTGATAGCAGCCGGGCAACGTTGTCCTTATCATCGTGCAGATCGACTGCGTAGGAGAGCTTTCCGCCGTTCATCCAATCGAAGAAGTCGCGGTTCCCGCGCCGTGCGCCGTCGGGTCGAGACCGGCTTTCGACCTTCACCACCGTCGCGCCGGCGCGCGCGAGCAGGTGCGTGCACAAGGGGCCGGCCCAGAGCGACGACAGGTCGGCGACGAGGAGATCGGAGAGTTCTCGAGGATCGGTTGCGGTGCCGCGGGATTCGACAGTCGGTGGGCGGGGATCGGCCTCCCCGGGAATCGCGGCGGCCAGGCCGAGGAGGCGTGCCCGCGACACCACGTCTGCGGCGGGCAATTGTTGTGCAGCACGTTCGACGCACGTCCACGGATCGTCGTCGGGCATCTCGCCGGACAGGAGTGCCGGGACGAGGTCGACGTCGTCGGGGCGGGCGAGCGACAAGGCGAACCATCCGTCGGCCGCGCGAATCAATCGTGTTGCGCCACCGGCGGAAATACGTCCGTTCCTGGTATGTCCAGTGAGGCCGGCTCGGCCACTGAGGAATTCGCCGGCATCAAGGTCGGTCAGAACGTCTCGGTTGTCGGTGGCCGTGACGAATCTGTCCAAAACCTCTCGGGCGCGGTGCAATACGGGAGCACGCGACAGGTCCGGGAGACCGTCGGAATGCCCGGTGAGGGTGGCGAGCCCGGACGTGGCCCAGTCGTCGACGATCATCGCACCTCCTTGTGCCGCACGACTCCCATCCTACGGGCACTCAACTCGGCCGGGCGGCGTCGAACTGGCGTAGTTGCGGCTGGGTCGTGACGATGTGCGCCGTCGCCCGATCACTCACGCAGACGTACTGATGGGGGACATCGGCCGGGTAGCGAACGAAGTCGCCCGCGGAGACGGCGACGGCGTCGCCGACCGGACCGAGCTCGAGGCGCCCGTCGATGACGAAGACATGGTGCAGGGTGCCCGGCGAATGTGCTGCTATCACGGTCGGTTCCGACGATTCACGGGCGAAATGCACGACGAGGGTTCGGACGTAGTCGGTTCCGTAGACCTCGTCGAGGACGCGCTCGGAGCGGTCATGATCGGCTGACCACGTCGCGTCGGCCGCGCGTTGCACGAACACCGGCGTGCCCCATTCGGTGAGAAGGCGCCGTGCCGGAACATCCAGCGCCGTCCCGATCAGCATCAGTGTTTCCACCGTGGGATTTCCCGTGCCCTGCTCGATCTTCGACACCGTCTGCTTGGACAGCCCCGATTGCCGGGCCAACGCACCCAGCGTCAGACCGCGCTCGGTTCGGAATCGCCGCACATTTCTGGCGACCATGCGATTGGCCTCGGTAACCCTGGTGCCGTCACTTATAAGAGACTACCGTCATTCTTGACAGACATGCTGGGTGCGCTGAATGATGATCGACACGACGTCGGCAAACGTGTCGAACGTGAAGGGGGCGCTCAGTGTCGAGATCCGTTATGTCGCAATTACTTCAGATGAGTTCTCGGCTGCTGGCCGTGATCGCGCTGACCGCTGTTCTCGGGTTGATCGTGCCGGGGTTGGCGCGTGCCGACCGGCCGCTCACACCTCCGGCCCAGCCGGTGCACGGTCTCGGGGCCAACGGGCCCTGCGCCACGTCGACCAAGATCTACCCCAATCCGCACGACGTGACGCACAAGATCACCATCTACAGCCCTGTCGGCCGGGGCGCCACGCCGCTCGTGGGCGGCCATTGCAGTGATGTGAAGCGGCCGGTCGTCGTCGTGGTCCACGGGTTGCTCGCCGGCATCGACGACCAACTCCTCGGTAGCAGCCTCCTGTACGCGGACCTGATCAAACACTTCGTGAGCACCGGAAACGTCGTCGTCTTCGCGAGCTGGCCGACCAACCCCTACGACTTCTCGCACTCACTCCCGCGGGAAGATGCCGCCCTGCAGGCCGCGAAAGCCCTTGCGCCACGGGGCGACTTCCGGCGCCTGGGCATTGTGGGACATTCGATGGGCGGTGGCGCGGTGCCGTATCTCGCGCAGCGAGCCGTCGCCAGGGGCTGGGGATCGTCGGCGCTGTGGCTCTTCCAACTCGCGCCCGCGTTCGCGACGAATGTGGGCACCGGCCCAATCGTCCTGCCGGCGCGCACCCGCATCGTCGTCGAGAACTACGACCACGACAACATCCTCGACGCCCGACTCGGCATCGAGCAGTTCGGCGCCTACACGGTGCCGGCTGCGCACAAGCGACACCTGTTGGTGCGCAGCGATGTTCGCGGACCTCTGCAACGCCTCGATGCCACTCATCTGTCACCCAACACGCTGCTCGCGCCCAACGACGCCATCCGCTTCTTCGGCATCTACCGGGTGGGCGACGCCCTGCAATCGTGCACGCTGACCGGACGGCACTGTGACGCCGACCTGAGCTACATGGGGAGATGGAGCGACGGCCGACCGGTCACCCCGGCGGTGTCCTCGGTGAATCCGGTTGACGCGGGCCCGCCCGCCGAGGCATTCGGTGCTCTCGGACTCCATGGCGAATGCGAGACGCGGGCGAACCCGCGCGCAGTTCGGTGCCCACCGGGTCACTAATGTCGAGGTTGTGAGTGCGGATGTGGTGATCGCGGGAGCCGACCTCGGTGTCGGCCGGCCGCAGCAGATCCGTGTGACCCTCGATCCCGTCTCCACCATCGTCGCGATCGACGATCGGATCGCGACGGCAGGGGTGGAGGTTGTCGACGCAGGCGGCCACGCAGTGTTGCCCGCATTCACCGATCACCACCTCCATCTCGCGGCGATGGCACGTGCGGGCGAATCCGTTCGCTGCGGGCCACCCGATGTTGTTGATCGAACCCAACTGGCCCGGGCCATCGCGAACACACCACCCGATGCCGACGGGTGGATACGCGGCACCGGTTACGTCGAGACGGTCGCGGGCGACCTCGACCGCTCCGACCTCGACACGTTCGAGCCGCACCGTCCCTTGCGAATTCAGCACCGCAGCGGTGCGATGTGGATGCTCAACAGTGTGGGCGTCGAGCGGGTGGGCGTCGAGTCGGGGGATCACCCGGGGATCGAGCGGGACGCCACCGGCCGCGCCACCGGACGACTCTGGCGGGCCGATGCCTGGCTGCGTTCACACCTTCCGCAACCGAGGTTTCCGTCGCTCGTCGACGTGGGAACACGACTGCGCGCGTACGGCATTGCCGAGATCACCGACGCCACGCCCGACCTCGACGACACGGCGATCGCCGCAATCACTGATGCCGTTGATGATTCGACGCTGATCGGCACGGTGTGCCTTCTCGGCGTCCCGCTGGGACGCACCCTCGACCACCCCCGAATCTCCGTCGGGCCGTTCAAGATCGTCATCGCCGACTCGGATCTTCCCTCACTCGATGACCTGGCCGAGCGAATCGCCGCCGCCCACCACGCCGATCGGTCCGTTGCCGTGCACTGCGTGAGCCGGGTGGCGTTCGCCTTGCTCCTGGCGGCCTGGGACATCGTCGGGGTGCGGGCGGGCGATCGCATCGAGCACGCCGGAATCGTTCCGGCCGAAGCGTGCGCCGACCTGGCACGACGCGGAGTCATCGTCGTTACCCAGCCCGCTTTCTTGTCGGATCGAGGCGACGACTTTCTCGACGGTAGTGAGATATCGGACCACGCCGACCTCTACCGGTGCGGCTCCCTCATCAACGCCGGTGTGCCGGTGGCATTGTCCAGCGACGCGCCCTATGGGCCACTCTCTCCGTGGGAAGCCGTGGGGGCGGCCGTCGAACGGCGCACCGCGTCCGGGCGAGTGGTCGGCGACGACGACGAACGAATCTCGGTGCCCGACGCGCTGAGCCGACACGTTACTCCCGCAAACGATCCCGGCGGTGCGCCGCGTCGGATCGCCGTCGGCGAATCGAGCGATCTCATCATCGCCGACCGGCCGTTGGCCGAGGTTCTCGAATTGCCGTGCGATGTGCGGACTTTCGGCTCGGTCATCGGCGGCGTTGTCTCGATCTTTCGCTGAGGTGACATTGTCGTCTCGCCAGCCCTTCGAGGCTCCTCGCTGCGCTCGTCGCAGCTCAGGGAGCGGGAGGGGCTGAGGGAGCCGGGGGCATCAGGAGCGTTCCTCAACCAGCGCGCGGATCAAGCGTCGAGGCCGAAAAGACGAGCAGCGTTGTCATGCAGGACGGCGCGCACCCAATCGTCGCCGAGGTCGAGGCGAGTGATCGCTTCGAGGGCGTGAACGTAGCCGTAGGGGATGTTGGGGAAGTCGCTGCCGAACAGGATCTTGTCGCGAAGGTCGAGAAGCCGCGGCCGCAACTCGCGCGGAAACGGCGCACCCTCCTCGGCGAAGTCGGTGAACGACATCGTCGTGTCGAGGCGGACATTGTCGAAACGCAGTGCCAGATCCACGAATTCGGTGTACTCGGGAGTGCCCATGTGGGCGACGATCAACGGCAGCGACGGAAAGCGGTGCAGCAGTTTCTCGATGGGTTCGGGTCCGGTGAACGTTCCGGGCGCAGGACCGGATCCGCAGTGGATGATGACCGGGACGCGCGAGTCGGCGATCTGCGACCACACACCGTCGAGCAGCGAGTCGAGCACAGTGAAGTCGCCGACTTGGATGTGGCACTTGAAGACTCGCACGCCGGACTGTATCGCCCGCGAAACGTACTGTGTCGCGGGCTCTTCCGGATAGAACGTTGCGGTGTGCAGGCAATCGGGGTGGTGGGCGGCGAAATCGGCGGCCCACCCGTTGAGCCATTCGGCCATGTTGGGCTTGTGTGGATAGACCAGTGACGAGTACGCCCGAACCCCGAATCCCTGCAGTGCGGCCACCCGCACGTCCTCGTCGGCCCGGTAGGTGATCGGCCACTCGCGGCCGACGAGAGGACCCACCGAATCGAAGTAGGCCCACACCTTGTCCATGACGGCGCGCGGCATGAAGTGAGTGTGCACGTCGACGATCCCTGGAAGGCCGAGCGCCTGCCAGACCGCGCGGACACCATCGGTCTCCGCAGTGCTGAACGGTGCTGGGTCAGTCACGTTGCAGTGTCCTCTCGGCGTAGGCGAGGATGGCCTCCAGGGTGAAGTCGAAGGTGGTGTCCTCCACATCCTCGATGCGGTGGCCCTTGGCCGCCAGCGAATTCAACAGGGGCACAGAGGCGTTCTCGTCGGCGGTGCCGGAGGGCAAGCCGCCGTCGTAGGTGGTGAAGATCCCCTGGTGCGCGACCATCGCCGCGCCGCACACATGCGCCAGAAGCGACAGGTAGATTTCCAGGGCATCCTCGGCGGAGAAGCCGACCTCCACCATGGCGCCGATCATCGAGTCGAGCTTGTCTGCGGTCGCCTGCATCGAGGAGTGATCGACCGGCCGAGGGTAGGGCCGCAGGAGCGTGAGTTCGATCAGCACGGGCTGTTCCCGGAAGGCCTCGCGCATCCGTCGAAAGTGGCGGCGAAGTGCGTCTTTCCAGTCCGTGGCACCGACGAACGGTGTCGCAGCGTGGTATTCGCCGTTGGCGCGATCGGCCATCGCGTCGAGGAGGTCTTCCTTCTTGCGGAAGTACCAGTAGATGCTCGTCACGCCGACACCGAGATGTTTGGCGAGCATGGGCATACTGAATCCGCTCAGCGACTTCTCGTTGGCGACGTCAAAAGCGCCCGCGATGATCTCGTCCGGTGAGATCGACCCGCGAGCCCGCCGCGTCCCAGACGACGTCTTCTGCGCCATTGCCTTCTGCGCCATTCCCCGAACGTACACGCACAACCACGTCTCCGACACGACGGTCGAAGGGGTATCGACTCGAATCCGACGAATCGCCTCACATGCGCCCATCACTCGCGCTACCTTGCTCCCAGAACGCATACCGTGAGCTTTACAGTAAAGGCTTCGAGGTTGCTTCTCGGCTGGTCACAGGGGGAAACCGCCGCGAGAGCGTCATCCGTAGGAAGGGACCACATTGACCACATCTTCACGCCTGCGCCGCGCACTGCGGTCCGCGGGAATCCTCGGGGCCGCGAGCCTGCTGGCCATCGGCGGAGTCACCGCCTGCGCGGATGACAGCAGTTCCGACGATACGAGTTCGGCCGGCTCGACGACGGCCCTGCCGAGCAACCCGGCGACCGGCGATCCGATCAAGATCGGATTCATCGCACCCGAGGGCGGGGTGGTGACCTTGCCGATGGTCCGCGAAGGCGGTGAGGCGGCGGCGTCGTACCTGAACAACAACGGCGGCGGCATCGGTGGGCACAAGATCGACCTGGTGGTGTGCAAACAACAGGAGGAGCCCGCGTCGGCCACCAACTGTGCCAACCAGATGGTCGAGCAGAAGGTCGCCGCCGTGGTGACGCCCTTGGGTGCGCAGGGTGCCGTGATGCTGCCCATCATCGCCGGCGCGGGGATTCCCTACATCGCCCAGGCGCCGGTCTCGCAGGTCGAAATGGTCTCGCCCGGTTCGTACATGCTCACCGGCGGCATCGTGGCGGTTCTCATGGGTGAGGCCGCGACGGCCGCACGTGACGGTGTGAAGAAGGTGACCGTGTTCATCGGTGACAGCGGTGACGCCGCGGCTTCGGTGAAAGCGTTGGGCACCCCGATGTTCCAGCGTGCGGGTGTCGAACTCGACGTGGTCACGATCCCCGCCAGCGCCGCCGACCCGACCCCGCAGATCACCGCGGCCATGGCCGGAAAGCCCGGTGCGGTGACCATTCTCGGCGATACGCGGCAGTGCATCAGCACTCTCAAGGCCTTGCAGACCGCCGCGCCGTCGGTGAAGAAGTACCTGATCGCGAGCTGCATCGACAAGCCTGTCATCGACGCTGTCGGTGCGTCGGCGGTCTCCGGTGCCAAGGCGTTCACCACCGTCAACACCTCGTCGGAGGACCCGACGGTCGTGCTCTATCGGTCGGTGATGGCCCAGTATGCACCCAACACCGATCCGGCCGGTCTCGCCTACCTCGGGTATCAGGTCATCGCCTCGCTCGGCGAGGTGGGCAAGTCGCTGACCGGGCCGGTGACCCCGCAGTCCTTTGCCGCGGCCTTGTCGTCGGCGACCAACGTTCCGCTGCCCGCCGCGCCGGGACTGACCTTCACCTGCAACGGGACGGCGATGCCGCAGCTGAAAGCGCTGTGCAGCAAGGCGATTCTGGTGAGCGACGTCAACGACGACGTCAAACTCATCAACACCAGCGTCGTCAACAACTGAGGTCGTAGGTCATCGGATGACCGATCATGTGGCCTTCTTGGCTCTGGGGTTGGGCAACGGCGCCGTGTATGCGGCGCTGGGGCTCGCCCTGGTCATGACCTTCAAGAGCTCTGGAGTCGTCAACTTCGCGACCGGTGCGGTGGCGCTGTATGCCGCCTACACCTACGCGTTCGCGCGTCAGGGTGAACTGCTCAACCCCATACCCGGCTTGCCCGCGCGTATCGACCTCGGTGGAAAACTGGGTGTCGGACCGGCGCTCATCCTCTCGGTGGTGATCGCGTCGCTACTCGGAGTCCTGCTGTATCTCATAGTGTTTCGTCCGATGCGGTCGGCGCCGGTGCTGGCCAAGGCCGTCGCGTCCATCGGACTGATGCTGGTCATCCAGGCGCTGCTCGCGCTGCGGGTGGGCGTCGACACTCCCACGGTGGGGGCGATCTTCAAGCCTGACGTTATCGAGATCGGCGACGCGGCAGTACCGACGGACCGCATCTGGTTGGCGGCCGTCATCGTCGGACTGGCGGTCTGTGCCGGCCTTGTGCTCCGGTACACCCGATTCGGAATGGCAACCGAAGCCTCCGCGGAGTCGGAGAAGGGTGCGCTGCTCACCGGGTTGTCGCCGGACCGAATAGCGGTGAGCAACTGGGCGTTGTCGTCGGGCACGGCGGCGATCGGTGGCGTGGTGATCGCCCCGATCGTCCCGCTGAATCCCGTTGCCTACTCGATGTTCATCGTCCCGGCACTGGCGGCCGCGCTCGTCGGCAACTTTGCGAGTATCGCCATCACCGTCGGTGCAGGCCTGGTGATCGGCATGCTGCAAGCGGAGGCGACCAACGTTCAGTCGCTGGTGGACTGGTTCCCCGATGCTGGTCTGGCCGAGGCGATCCCGCTGATACTCATCGTGGTGTTTCTCCTCGTGCGAGGACAACCGCTGCCCGGCCGGGGAGCGGTGGTCAACCAAGACCTGGGCCGGTCGCCGCGGCCGCGACATCTGCTGGTGTCCACGGGAATCGGTGTGGTGATCGGGGTGATCGCCCTCCTCAGCACATCGGGCAGTGCCCGGCTGGCCGTGATCCTGTCGATCGTCTTTGCAGTCATCGCGCTCTCGCAGGTGGTCGTCACCGGCTATGCGGGGCAGGTGTCGTTGGCGCAGTTGACTCTTGCTGGTGTCGGCGCCTACTCGTTGAGCCGACTGACCGTCGACATGGGTGTCCCGTTTCCGTTTGCGCCCCTGCTGGCCGCACTGGCGGCGGCGGTCGTCGGCGTCGTCATCGGGCTGCCGGCGTTGCGTGTGCGCGGGCTTCCGCTGATGGTGGCCACGTTGGCGCTCGCGGTGTTCCTCGAGGCGTTCTGGTTTCGCAATCCGAGCCTCAACGGCGGTCTGCAGGGGGCGCCGGTCGACCCGCCGTCGATCTTCGGGTGGGACCTGGGAATCGGTGCGGGAGTCGGCTACCCACGTCTGGCGTTCGGAATCGTCTGTCTCGCGGTGCTGACGATCTGCGCGGTGGCGGTCGCGCTGCTGCGACGCAGCGGTCACGGTGCGTCGATGCTTGCGGTCCGTGCCAACGAGCGATCGGCGGCGGCCGCCGGCATCAACGTCGGCCTCACCAAGCTCGTGGCATTCGGCGCGGCTGCCTTCCTCGCCGGACTCGGCGGCGCGCTGCTCGCCTATCAGCAGACCTTGGCGACAGCCGGCAGCTACGCGGTGTTCGCCGGACTGGGCCTGTTCGCGGTGTTCTACGTCGCCGGTGTGACGTCGGTGTCCGGCGCGTTGCTCGCCGGTCTCCTCGCGCCCGGCGGGGTGCTGTATTTCATGTCGGATCGCTTCGGGAGTTTCGGCGACTACTACCTGCTGATGAGTGGAATTCTGCTGGTGGTCACGGTCATCACCAGTCCCGATGGACTGGTCGGCCATCTCGGCCGTATCCCGCTGGGCCGCTTCGCGCGTCGCCCGGCAGTCACGGTGGACGAGACGTCGTCGGCCGAGTCGATCGCGCCGGCGGCGACCGGCGCGTCTGTCGGCGACGTGGTGCTCGCCGTCGGCGATGTCGGCGTTCGCTATGGCCAGGTCGCCGCGCTCACCGACGTCACCTTCGACGTGCGGCAGGGCGAGATCGTCGGATTGATCGGACCGAACGGTGCCGGCAAGACCACCTTGATGGATGCCATCGGCGGATTTGTACGGTGCACCGGCCGAATCACTCTGAACGGCAATGACATCGGCGGACTGCCCGCGTTCCGACGGAGTCGAGCCGGTTTGGGCCGAACCTTCCAGGACATCGAGCTCTACGACGAACTGACCGTCGCCGAGAACCTGATGGCCGGTGCGACAGGCGACATCGACGCCACGGTGACTTCCGTGTTGCGGCTCCTCGATATCGAGGACCTCGCCGACACCGCTGCTTCCGACCTCTCGCAAGGCCAGCGCCAGCTGGTGTCGGTGGCCCGCGTGCTCGCCCGCCGACCCGAGGTCGCCTTGCTCGACGAGCCCGCTGCCGGCCTCGACACCACCGAGAGTGCCTGGCTCGGTGAACGACTACAGGCCGCGCGTGCGGCGGGCATCACGATGTTGCTCGTCGACCACGACATGGATCTGGTGCTCAACATCTGCGACCGTGTGGTGGTCCTGGACCTGGGCAGGGTGATCGCCACAGGTACACCCGACCAGATCAGGCAGGACGCCAACGTGATTCGCGCGTACCTGGGCACACCGGCCGGTGCCGGAGACGGTGAACCCGAAACGGCGGCCGATACCCAGAAGGAGATGACGCGATGACCGCCGCACTCGAATGCCATGGCCTCGACGCCGGATATACGCGTTCCTCATCGTGTGTGCGCGGGCTCGACCTCGCCGTCGAGCGTGGCGAGGTGGTGGCTCTCATCGGGCCCAACGGGGCCGGAAAGACAACATTGTTGACGACACTCGCCGGGCTGCTACCGCGGCTGGGCGGCACGGTCGTGGTCGGCGGCACCGAGCTGGGCTCCGGGTCGACGCGGGCCGCAGTACGCGCGGGACTGGTACTCGTGCCCGACGACCGGTCATTGTTTCGGCGGCTCACGACCGTGCAGAATCTCCGCCTGGCCACTCGTCGTCACGGGCACACCGAGGCGATCGAGCAAGTGCTGGAATACTTTCCGGCCTTGCGTAACCGTCTCAAGGTCGACGCCGGACAGCTCTCCGGCGGTGAACAACAGATGCTGGCCATCGGGCGTGCCCTGCTGCAACGCCCCAAGGTGCTGCTGATCGACGAACTCAGTATGGGTTTGGCGCCGGTGGTCGTCGAGTCGATACTGCCCGTGCTACGGAAGGTTGCCGCGACCGACGGCACGGCCATCGTCCTCGTCGAACAGCATGTGCGCCTGGCCCTCGAGGTCGCCGACCGAGGAATTGTGCTTGTGCACGGCGAGATTCGCCTCGAAGATAGTGCAGTAGCGCTCGCGTCGAACGTCGGACGGATCGAACGCGCCTATTTGGGTGAATCTGTCTCGGCCGGGTGAGTCAAGGGGTCCACGGATCGATTGTCGCGACACCATCGGTGCGAAATCTGCCGTGTTCCTCGTCACCATCGTCAAACCGTGCGCGACTGCCGTCGCAGCTATCAAAGCGTTTCGCTCTGGTCGCGGATCGAGAACGTGCAGATGTGCGGCGCGCCGTGCAACCGGCGAGTCAACTGACAGGATTCGTCCTTCGAAAACCTTGAGGACGTCATCCTCCAACCACTGTCGGAGCCGGTCGGCTTGCGGTCCGTCCCGGCACAACCAGCACTTTGCGCTGATCACTCGGCGATCGGAGGTCGGCCATCACGCGACCCACCTCGTCGAGCCCGACACGGTCGCTGACGAAGTCCGCCACGCGGACGGCACCGGTGACCACCGCGCGGGCCGACGCCGCGAATTCGTCTCTCGTGTAATACGAGACGAACCGCAGCGTGAGCTCCTTGACCACCCCGAGCACGGGCATCAGCGGGTCTTCGGACAGGCACACCCCGGCCACCACCACGGTGCCGCGCGGCGCTGCCGCGTCCATCGCCGACCCGATGACGCCGGGTTTGCCGACGCATTCGATCACCACGTCGAAGGAACTCGACGGCACATCGGCCGGGTCGTAGGTGTCGGTGGCTCCGTTGTCGTGCGCCGCCGACAACCGCGCCGGGGCCTTGTCGGAACAGGCGATCACACCCGCGGGCGAACGCGAAAGCCAATGCAATACGGCGAGACCCACCGGACCCGCGCCCATGACGAGCACCCGGGCGTCGGGCGCGATGGGGGTCGCCTGCACGGCGTGCAACCCGACGGCCAGCGGCTCGGTGATGGCGGCATTCACCAGATCGACGTCCGCGGAGAAGCCCTCGAGCCGCACACACGAATCGGCCGGTACCGCAACGAGTTCGGCCATGGCGCCGGGACGCAGGCCGAGGCCCATGGTCTGGGCGTCGGCGCATCGCGCGATGTCGCCGGTCACGCACGCGCGGCACCGTCCGCATCCGGTCACCGGCATCGCGGCGACCGGTGTGCCGGCGGGCCAGGCCGCGGCGTCCACATCGGAACCGGTCGCGATGACCTCGCCGGCGAACTCGTGGCCCATGATCACCCCGGGCGGAAGCAGGGGAGCAGTGGACAGGTCCGATCCGCAGATGCCGTTGGCGGCGACCCGCACCACCACATCCAGCGGTCCCGGCACCGGGTCGGGAACGTCGATCATCTCGAAACCGTCCGCTGTGGTGACGGCCGCACGCATCGTCTCAGCCCTTCTTCGCGCGGGGCATGGTGCCGTTCCAGGTCTTCGGCACGATGAAGACCCCGTCGGCCTCCACGGTCACCCCGTTGGCGTCCGACAGCGTGCCGTGCACGATCTTCTTGCGGCCGTCGCGCTCGGTGATCCACGACTGCGCGACGAGTTCGCCCAGCGGCGTCGGTCGCAGGTAACGCATGGTGATGGTGCCGGTGTAGCAGGGCACCTTGTCGGCACTGGCTCCCTCGCCGAGTACGTGGTCGAGGATCATCGCGCACACGCCGCCGTGCACGTGCCCGGGCGGACCCTCGTAGGCCGCGCCGAGCGTGAAAGTACTGCGCACGCCCTCGGGTTCCAGCTCGGTGACGATCGGCGGGGCGATCGCGTTGCGCAGACCGATCACCGCATTGCCCCACGGCATGCCGGTGAACTCGCGTGTGTAGCGCACCCCGTACGGACCGTCGATCTGATCGGTCTGCAGCTCGGCGACCACCTCGGCGATCCGTTGCCGGGCGTCGGCGATGACGTCGTCGGAGACCTGAGTGCGGATGACGGCGTCCACCAACTCGCGCACCGTGTCGGCAAGCGGCGCATACACCTCGCGTCGACGCTGAACTTCGTCTTCGGAGATGTCTTCCAGGGTGAATTCCACGATTCGGGGCTCCCAGCTGCGATGTGTGGCCTTCGTTACCTTCGGTGGCCACAGAAACTAGAACGTGTTCTAATTAGACACTAGAACAGGTTCTCATTTTGCCCGAACCGTGAACCCCGACCATACATGTGCGGGGATTCGCGTCTACCGGCAGACAGAGTTGTCAGGAGCATCATGGCCGACACGATCGACCTCACCGCACGCGACGAGACCTGGGTGGGGCGGGTACTGCCCGTCCTGCGCATGGTCGCCAAGACCTACTTCCGCTCGGAAGTCCGGGGCATGGACAAGGTGCCCGACGGCGGCGTTCTGCTCGTGTCCAACCACTCGGGCGGGCTGATGGCCTTCGACGTGCCGGTGATCGCCGTCGCCTTCGCCGATGAGTTCGGCGAGCAGCGGCCCCTGTACACCCTCGCCCACGACCTGGTGTTCACCGGATTCGGCAAGCAGATCTTCGGCAAGGTCGGATTCCTTCCGGCGCACCCGCGCAACGCCGTGCAGGCGCTGCGGGCCGGGGCCGCCACCATCGTGTTCCCCGGCGGTGACTGGGAGGCGATGCGACCGACCACCCAGAGCGCGACCATCGATTTCAAGGGCCGTACCGGGTACGTGCGGACCGCGATCGAGGCCGGCGTGCCGATCGTTCCCATCGTCACGCTCGGTGGACAGGAGACGCAGCTCTTCATCAATCGCGGTGACGGACTCGCTAGGTTCCTGCGCATCGATCGGCTGCTCCGCATCAAGAGCGCACCCCTCGGGCTCGGATTCCCGTTCGGCATCACCCCCGGATTCCCGCCCAACGTTCCACTGCCGTCCAAACTCGTCACCGAAGTCCTCGACCCGATCGACATCACCGCCGAATTCGGTACCAACCCGGAGATTGCCGACGTCGACGAGATGGTGCGCAAGCGCATGCAGCACGCCCTCGACGACCTGGCCCGCCGGCGCCGGTTCCCGGTCATCGGTTGAGGGAAGGGGAAGACTGATGAAGAACCTTCGCGAACGTGTGGCTCACCTCGTCTGGCTCGTCCGGACACTGATCACCAGCGGATTCCTCGGTACCGCCCGCCTCGACCGCTACGTCCGGATGGGCCTGGCCATGCGCCGACACGGTGGCGCCTCACCGGTCAGCGGAATCGGCCTGGCCGCGGCACGCGCACCGCACGCCGTCGCCCTGATCGACGAGGCCGGCAGCCTCACCTGGCGTGAGCTCGACGACCGGTCCGACGCACTGGCCGCCGCCATCGCAGATCTGCCCGGCCGTCCGGTGTCGACTGTGGCAATCATGTGCCGCAACCATCGCGGTCTCATCGAATCGTTGGCCGCCACCTCGCGACTCGGCCTCGACGCGGTACTGCTCAACACCGGTTTCGCCGCGCCGCAGCTCGCCGACGTGCTGATCCGCGAGAACGTCGACCTGGTGATCGCCGACGACGAGTTCGACGACCTCATCGACCATGCGCTGCAACGCAATCCGCAGCTGCGACACGTGCACGCGTGGGTCGAGGAGGCGGGTTCGGCGCTCGATACCCTCGACTCGCTCATCGCCGCACACCTCGGCCGGCGCGCGGCACGTCCCGCCCGGGCGGGACGTATCGTGCTGCTCACCTCCGGGACCACCGGCACCCCCAAGGGTGCGCGCCGCGGCGGTTCGACCGACATAGGTTCGCTGGCCGCGATGCTCGATCGCATCCCGTGGCGCTCGGGTGAGGCCACCGTGATTGCCGCCCCGATCTTCCACGCGTGGGGCTTTGGGCAGGTGGCGATCTCGGCGACGATGACCTGCACGATGATCATGCGACGCCGCTTCGATCCGGAGGCGACCCTGGATCTGGTCCGCGAGCACGGTGCGACCGGTCTCGCGGTGGTGCCGGTGATGCTCGAACGCATCATGGACCTTCCCGACGACGTCCTCGACGCACATCCGATGCCGACGCTGCGGTTCGCCACGGCCAGCGGGTCACGGATGCGTCCAGATGCGTTGCTGGCCTTCATGGATCGCTTCGGCGACGTCGTCTACAACAGCTACAACGCCACCGAGGCAGGGCTGATCAGTACGGCCACCCCGCAGGATCTGCGCGTCGCACCCGACACCGCCGGACGAGCACTCGTGGGCACCAGCGTCCGCATCCTCGACGACGACGACCGCGAGCTCCCCGTCGGCGAAATCGGCAAGATCGTCGTCGCCAGCAGCTCGGGCTTCGACGGCTACACGTCGGCCGACGTGAACAAGGCATTTGCCGACGGGCACATGGTGTCCGGCGACCTCGGCCGACTCGACGAGAGTGGACTGCTGTTCGTCGTCGGCCGCGACGACGACATGATCGTCTCCGGTGGCGAAAACGTCTATCCCCTTGAGGTGGAGCAGATTCTCGGTGCGCATCAGGGTGTGCGTGAGGTCGCCGTGATCGGGGTCGACGACGCCACGTTCGGGCAGCGGCTCGTCGCCTACGTCGTGCGTGCGCCCCGGACCCTGGTCGGAGCCGAACAACTGCGCGACCACGTCCGTGCCGAACTGGCGGGATTCAAGGTGCCGCGCGAAGTCCACTTCATCGACGAGTTGCCGCGGAACGCCACGGGGAAGGTCGTGACGCGCGAGCTCGACGACGCCGGTGTTGAACGGAAGGTGAGCTGACATGGAGCGGATGACGGGCCCCGACGCCCTCATGCTGAACATGGAGACGCCGAGCACGCCGATGCACACGCTCAAGGTCGCGGTGCTCGACACCTCGCGTCGCGGTCGTGTCGTGACTCTTGCCGAACTGCGCGAGGTGTTGCCTGGTTATCTGGGCAGATTCCCGCGTGCGACGCAGCGTCTCGAGTATCTCTCGGGTTATGGCGCGCGTCCGTTCTGGGTGCGCGACAAGGACTTCGACATCGACGCACACCTCGACGAGATGGTTCTCGAGGCCCCCGGCGGGCGGAACGAACTCGACGCGGTGCTCGCCGACCTCGCCGTCCGCAAACTCGATCGCACACAACCACTCTGGGCACTCACGCTCGTGCACGGCCTCGCCGACGGTCGGCAGGCCGTGGTGATCCGGGTGCATCATGCGGTGGCCGACGGGTTGGCCGCCCTCAACACGTTCATGGCGGCAACCAGCCTGCCGGGTCAACAGGTGACGCCGGCCCCGATCGGCTCGCTGAACAGCGGGCACGACGCGCGTGGACTGTTTCGAGCGGCCCGATCCGAGTCGTGGAAGCTGCTGCGCGGGGTGCCGACGGTCGTCGGCGACTTCGCTCGTGCCGCGCACGTCAAACGGAACGCCACGGGCCGTGGCCGCATCCCGAAACCACTGACCGTGCGACGCAACAGCTTCAACGCGCGCAGCGGGGCGCAGCGGGTGTGTGCCAGTGGCGACATCCCCCTGGCATCGGTGCAACGCGTTGCGCTGGCCACCGACACCACGGTGAACGGTGCGCTGCACGGAATCATCGCAGGCGCCAAGCGTGCCGAACTGCTGGCCCGCGGTGAGGAACCGGGAATCTCGGTCACCGTCTTCGGCGTGTGCAAGGATCTCGCGTCCACCCGAACCGAAGGCAATGAGATCGCCACGGCCGCAGCCTATCTCCGTACCGATCTGGCCGATCCCGTCGAGCGGGTGGTCGAGACCGCCGCGAGCTGCGAGGCAACCGTGCGTCGTCGGCGAGACCTGGGATTCGACCTGACCGCCAAGGTCGCCACCTACACCGGACGACTCGGGCCGGTGTTCCGCGCGGTCGCCGCGCACCGGGCTCCGCTGGTGATGAACAACATCACCACCGCCAACATGCCGGGACCCCGTGAGACACGGTGGGTCGGCGACATCGAGGTCGTCGACTGGATCTCCTTCGCGTTGGCGATCGCCCCGGCCGACGTGAATCTGACCGCCTACAGCTATGCGGGCCGAATCTCGATGGGGCTGATCGCCACTCCGGAATCCATGCCCGAACCCGCCGAGTTCATCGACCGCGTCCGAGAGTCACTGGCCGAGGTGGAAACCGCGCTCGGCATCGGCGATCGTGAACCGGTCGCAACGCAGGACGTCGGGTGACCGACTGGGAGTCCGCGTTCGCCCGCGTCGGCCTCTTCGCCGGCGTGCTGCCCCGTGCAGTGGGCAGCGCCCGCAACGCCGGTCAGGGCGATGCGCCGGCTGGTATCCCGCCGGCAGGATGCGGGCCGCGCGCGGTCGGCGAGACCGCCATCGACGAATTCTTCATCGCGGTCAACTCGGTGATCCGCGACATCCCGGCGCTGTCCGATGTCGAGGATGCGGTACAGCGCTGCGAGGCGGTCGCCGACGACTTCGCCGCCGCGGGCACGGTCGGGATGAACACCGAGCCGACTGCGCCGCGGATCTTGTCGCGGCGTCGACGAGTGTTCGGCACCACGGGTTTTCATCACATCGACTACCGGGTCGACGCGGCCGTTCCGTCGTCTGTCGCCGGAGTGGACCCCTACCGTGATGGGGTGGCCTCGGTGCGCGTGCTGACCCGGGGCCGCAGCGGACGACGCTGGCTGATCTGGGTGCACGGCGCCGCGCAGGGCCGCGCCGACGACCTGTACGCCTTCCGTGCTGCGCACCTGCACAAGAACCTCGGCTATGACGTCGTGTTCCCGGTGCTGCCCGCGCACGGTTCGCGGCGCGTCGAGCAGGTTGCCTACCCCGGATTCGATCCGCTGCGCAACGTGGTGATGACGATGCGCGCAGTCGCCGAGATCCGTTCGCTGATCACGTGGATCGACACGCACGATCCGGCCGACATCACCATTGCCGGAACCTCACTGGGCGGCCCCATCGCGTCGCTGGTCGCTTCGCTCGATCCGCGGGTCAGCTCGGTGCTCGCGGTCGTGCCGATGCTCGACATGCACGCCACTCTGGCCCACCACATGGCCCGCGGCGGATCCAAGGGCAAGGCGCTCGCGCGACTCATGAACTCCGACGCGGTGCGCGCCGTCTCGTCGGTCATCGACCCACTGTCGGTGGAACCCTTTGCGGCGCCGGGCCGTCGGATGGTGGTCGCCGCGCTCAACGATCGCGTGACGTCGGTGACCGCCGCGCAACGCCTGTACGACCACTGGGGTGGACACGTGCACTGGTACCCGGGAAGTCATGTCGGACACGCCATCTCCGGTGACATCCGGCGAGCGACCGATGCGTTTCTCGCTGATCAAGCCGATGTCCCTCCGGTCCCTGAGGTGCGAGCTTGCGAGCCTCGAAGGGCCTGGTGAGGTGCCACCCTTCCGCTGCCTGAGGTGCGAGGAGCGCTAGCGACGAGCCTCGAAGGCTTGGTGACGTTCGCTCGTTGGTCGCCGAATTCGTTTGTCTCACCAGCCCTTCGAGGCTATCGGCTAGCGCCTCGAGCACCTCAGGGAGCGGTGGGGTTGCGGCGCGCGACGGGGTGAGTGATGGCTCAGGGCACGAGATCCGGATTCGCGTCGGCGAGGATCTCGTCGCGGTCGTCGGCGAGGACGAACCCGCCGGCGATGGCGGCTTCGGTGGCGTCGCGGTAGTGACGGTCATATTTGTCGCGGGTGCCGTACCGGGCGGCCAGCAGGTCGCTGGGAACCGTTGTGGTGGAACCGAAGAGCAGACAGATCCGGGACACCGGATCTGCCACCACGCCGCTCAAGACCTGGGTGGGCGCATCGACACACGGCGTGCGAACCCCGCCGACAACATTACCGATCTCGTCGGTCACAAAGACGGGTTCGGCGTCGGGGGAGTGCTCGAGGGTGAGTGGCTCGCCTGCCGGCGGTGTGGTGCCGTCGGCGACCCAGCCGTGCAGATGACGTAGCGCCGCACGCAACACGAAACGCTGCTGACCACGGTTGACCGGAGTCGGGCAGCCGAGCATCTCCTCGTACGGGCCGATCTGATGCAGATCCGCGTGCGCCGCACCCGCGACCTCCCAGGTGCGTACCCGATCGGTATCCGGTTGCCGGGCACAGTGATAGCGGAAGTTGGTGAGCAGATCCGTCTCGGTCTGCACCGTGAACACCGGTACCGCGAGGTCGTCGCGGACCGGAGCGGGTTCGCCGGTGAAGGCCAATTCGATGTCGCTCGGCGCACCCACCTCGCCGAGTGGTAACCCCGACACCGAGCGGCTGTGGATGAGGTAGCCGTCGTATACCTGATGGTCGCCGGCGAATCGGTTGACGTAGGTGGTCAACGCCATCGCGGACTGCGATTCACCCACGGCCAGCGTGCGTGTCACCGACAACCCGGCCAGTGGGTGCGCGTCGTCGGAGGGCAGACCCAGCACCTCGCCGATGGCGCCGAAGATGTCGAAGCAATAGGCGTCGCCAGGGTGCCGCAGCATGCCGTAGCGCGCGGAGTCCTTGGCAGCGAGACTCTGTGGGCCCGGTTGCCCGAGATCACCGACCGAACCCGCGCCACCCTCGATGCCGGTGTACTGCGCCGACACCCCGACCCACGCGAAGCCGCCGCGAACGAGTTCCTCTGCGAGATAGGTGTATTCGGGTGCCGCATCGTTTCCGCTGCTCACGTTGAGCCATTCGACGACGAGCGTGCCGGTGAAGCTTTCGGCCGATACGGGGCGTCGAACGAGGATTCGGGTCACGAACTCGGCGGGATCGGCGTCGCCGTTCGCCGTGACCCCACGGACGATGCCGTTGACCGCATACTCGGTCTCGACGTAACCGTGGGCATCGAGGTCCGGTCCGGGGGTGGCGCTCAGCAGCGAACACCCGTTGCCGCCGGCCAATTCTCGAAACAGCACCGTCACCCCTGTGCTTCGCGGGCCTGCGCCTTACGGTGCTTCTTGATGACCTCGCCGAACATCATGTTCATCTTGGTTCCGGTGGGCCATCCCACGTAGTAGCAGAGGAACAGGGCGATCTCCTCGAGTTGCTCGGGGGTGAGCTCCTCATTGCCCAGGGCTGCGCCCGCCTGGATCTCGGCGACATCGACCTGACCGCCTGCGGCAAGCGCTCCGAGAAGGAGTAGACGCCGATCGCGCATCGACAGACCCTCGCGGGTCCACACCTCGGCGAACAACTGGTCGGCGGTGTGCGCGAAATGCAATCCGGGACCGTCGGACATCTCCCAGCCATAGACCTTCGACATCATGTCGACGCCCCGCTTGCGCTGTTCGGTACCTTCGCCCCCGACTGCCGTTCCTGACGTCATGACGGATCTCCTTCCTTGTGTGGCACTCCGAGTCCCGCGGCGAGATCGCGCAGGGCGATCGCGCCGAGGGGGAGTTCCACGTCGAGCTTATCGCCGAGTTCCAGCGCCAGGGACAGATCCTTCTCACCCAGCGCGCGGACATGGGTGAACACGCCGTACCAGAAGTCGTCGTCGGCGATCGGTGCGGTGCTGTCGCGCAACATGATTGCCCCGGCGCCGCCGGTGATGGCGTCGGTGTGGCGAACCACCTTGCCCAGCTTGGCGATGTCGATGCCGGCCGCCTCGGCCAACCGCGCCGCCTCGGTGGTCGCGGTGAACGAGATGAAATGCAGGAGGTTGCGGGCGAGCTTCATCTTGGTCCCGGCGCCGACCTCCTCACCGGCGTGCACGATCATCTCGGCCGCCAGCGAGAACGGTTCCTTGAGCTTGAGATAGGACTCGCGGTCGCCCCCGACCATGATCGCAAGCCGTCCCTGCTCGGCGCCCGGTGCGCCACCCGAGATCGGTGCGTCGAGCAGCACGACGCCCTTGCCCGCACAGGTTGCGGCCAAGTCAGTTGCGGTGTCGGGGGAGATCGTCGAATGCACGGTGATGATGGTGCCGGGCTTCGCCGAGTCGAGGAGCCCACCTTCTCCCGCGACGACCGTACGGACCTGTTCGTCGTTGACGACGCAGATCCCGACGATGTCCGAGTCGGCGGCCAACTCGGCCAGCGAATCCACCGCGCGGGCACCTTGATCCACCACCTTGGCGACGGCGTCGGGTGCGAGGTCGAACACCGCGAGACCGCCGGACCACTTGGCCAGCCGGCCCGCCATCGGTCCACCGATGTTGCCGAGCCCGACGTAGCCGAGACGAAGGTCGCTCATGACCGGATGACCTGGCCGCCGTCGACGTTGAAGATCTGGCCAGTGATCCAGTTGGCCTCATCCGAGAGCAGGAACTTGCACATGCCCACCAGATCTTCGGGCTGTCCGAAACGCTTGAGCGGCAAACCGTTCACGATGTCCTGGACCATCTCCTTGGGGGTGGTGGTCCGGGTGGCCTCGGTGTCGATCGGCCCCGGTGCGATGGCGTTGACCCGGATGTTCTGTCCGCCCAGTTCGGTGGCGAGCTGCTGGGTGAGTCCGTTGATACCCACCTTCGCCAGACCGTAGAAACCGCTGTACAGCCAAGCAGCAGTGGAAGACTGGTTGACGATGGCGCCGCCATCCTTCATGTGCGGGTAGATCGCGCGGGTCACGTTGAGTGCACCGTCGAGGTTCACGCTCATGAACTTCTTGTAGTAGTCCCACGGCACCGTGATGAGGAAGTCGAGCTTCATGCCGCCGTAGATGGCGGCGTTGTTCACCAGACCGTGGATGGTGCCGTACGTGTCGACCGTTGCCGTCGCAAGCGCCTGCGCGGAAGCCTCGTCGGAGACATCGGTACTGACATAGAGCCCACCGATGTCGGCAGCCACCTGCTTGCCCTTCTCGTCGGCCAGATCGGCGACGACGACGTTGGCGCCCTCGTCGGCCAGCCCACGCGCGTAGGCCTCACCGATCCCACCGGCGGCACCGGTCACGATGATGGTCTTGTTCTCGAAACGTCCTGTGGTCATGGAGTGCTTTCTTGTTGTGGGGTTGCGTGGTGGTCTCGACGCGACGCCTCGCCCAGGGGCTCGGTGTCGGCTCGACCAGCGTGGTGGGTGGGGTGATTGCTAAGCGGGGCGGGCGACGGCCTTGGTCTCGAGGTATTCCTCGAAACCGGCGACACCCATCTCGCGGCCGATGCCGGATTGCTTGTAGCCGCCGAACGGGACGTCGGCCGAGTACCAGATGCCGCCGTTGATGCCCATGGTCCCGGTGCGAACACCGTTGACCACCTTGTTGATTCGGTCTTCGTCGGTGCCGTAGACCATGCCTGATAGTCCGTAGGGGGAGTCGTTGGCGATGCGGATCGCGTCGTCGTCGCCGTCGTGGGGGATGATCACCAGCACCGGCCCGAAGATCTCCTCCTGGGCGACGCGCGCGGAGTTGTCGAGACCCGAGATCAGAGTGGGCTCGACGAAGAATCCCTTCTCCTTGTCGGCGGGACGGCCGCCGCCGATTTCGATGGTGCCGCCCTCTTCCTTCGCGAGCGCGATGTAGGACTCGACGCGCTCGCGCTGGACCGCCGAGATGAGCGGACCGCAAATGGTGCCGCCGTCGGTGGGATCACCGGCAGGCAAGCCCGCCAGGGCATCTCGGGTTGCCGTGATGGCGTCGTCGAGCTTCTCGCGCGGAACCACCAGACGCGTGGTGATCGCGCAGCCCTGGCCGGCATGGGTGACCACCGCGAAGGCGGCCATCGCGCAGGCCCCGCCGAGATCGGCGTCGTCGAGGACGATGAACGCCGACTTGCCGCCGAGTTCCAGGAAGACCTTCTTCAGTGACTCCGACGCGGCGGCCATCACCTTCTTGCCCGTCGCCGTCGACCCGGTGAAGGACACGATGTCCACTCGGGGATCGGTCGACAACTGTGCGCCGACGGCGTGGTCGCTGGAGGTCACGATGTTGATGACGCCGGGCGGGAAGTCGGTCTCCTCGGCGATCACCTTGCCGACGAGAGCGGCGGCCCACGGGGTGTCGGGTGCGGGTTTGAGCACCACGGTGCAGCCGGCGGCCAGTGCCGGACCGATCTTGGCGAAGTTGATCTGATGAGGAAAGTTCCACGGGGTGATCGCACCGACGACCCCCACGGCCTCGCGTCGGATCTCGCGATGATTCTTCAGGCCCATCGGCTTGGCGTTGCCGAGGTCCTCGGTCCAGGCGAAGTTGTCGGCGAGATCGGCGAAGTAGCCCAGATCGTTGACGGGACCCTCGAACTGCGGCCCACCGGTGAGGAAGGCCGGGCACCCGATCTCCTCGGTGGCCAGCGCCCGGAACTCGTCGGCGTGCCCGAGCAGGGCGTCGCGCAACTGGCGGAGGCACCGCGCACGCAGCGCGTGATCGCGCGACCAGTCGGTGTTGTCGAAGGCGTTGCGTGCTGCGGCGATCGCCGCGGACATGTCGTCGGCGGTGCCGTCTGCGGCCTGGCCGATGACCTCTTCGGTTGCCGGGTTGACGATGTCGAAGACACCACCCTGGCCTGGGGTTAGTTTGCCGTCGATCAACAGATCCGACGCGGATGCGGGGCGTAGTGCCATGGTCTGGGCTCCCATAGTGACTGAACTACCATCTGGACAGGTGTCTGGACTCGTGATCAAACCTAGTGTAGCCTCGCTCACATGTCCAGTCCCGTATCTCAGGAATCCACTCGTCGGCGCCTGACACAGCAGCAGGCGGAGACGGTCACCAAGCTCACCGATGCAGCCGTCGACATCCTCAACCAGGACGGATTCGACGGACTCACCGTCCGGTCGGTGGCCAAGTTGGCCGGGGTGGCGCCCGCGACCGCCTACACCTACTTCTCGTCGAAGAGCCACCTGGTGGCGGAGGTGTTCTGGCGCCGACTGTCTGCCGGGGTCTCCGAGCCGGACCCCACCGCGACCCATACCGAGCGCGTCGCGCAGGTGCTGCGCGAGGTGTCGATGGTGGTGGCCGGCGAAGGGCAACTCGGCGGTGCGGTGACCATGGCGCTGCTGGGCACCGACCCCGACGTCGAGCACCTGCGCCTCCGCATCGGTGGGTTCATCCGCGTACGGCTGGCCGAAGCACTCGAAGTGGACCCGGAGAATCCTGGCCCGCTGCTCGACGCGCTGGAAATGATCTACGCCGGCGGCCTCGTGCACGCCGGCATGGGGCACATGACCTACGAGCAGACTTCCGAACGTCTTGTCGCAGCCGCACATCTACTGATGGAGAAGTGATGACCGAGATCACCCTCGGGACCGACGGGATGGAGAAACGCCTCCCGTTCGATCCCTATGCCTATGACTTCCACGAGGATCCGTATCCGACCTACCTTCGGCTACGCAACGAAGCGCCGGTGTACTACAACGCCGACATGGACTTCTGGGCGTTGGCGCGCCACGAAGATGTGCGGGCCGGTTTCCGCGACACGGTGCGCCTGTCGAACAGCTGGGGCGTGTCGATGGATCCGTCGTCCTACGGTCCCGACGCACACAAGTCGATGTCGTTTCTCGCGATGGACGATCCCAAGCACATGCGTATTCGCAAGCTGGTGTCCAAGGGGTTCACGCCGCGCCGCGTCAACGAGCTCTCCGAACGCATCGAGCAACTGACGCAGCAGCATTGGAATATCTGCCTCGAGAAGGGCGAGTTCGACTACGTCGCAGACTTTGCCGGTCTGCTGCCGATGGATGTGGTCTCGGAGTTGCTCGGAGTGCCGGTTGCCGACCGCGCGCATCTACGGCACCAGTCGGATCTGTTGCTACACCGCGAAGAGGGTGTCCTCGACATCCCGGAAGCCGCGATCTATGCGTATCTCGAACTGCACAAGTACTATTCGGCGCTGATTGCCGACCGGCGCAAGAACCCGGGCGAGGATCTGGTGTCGGCGCTGATCGAGGCCGAGATCAAGGACGACGAGACCGGCGAGAACACCAAGCTGACCGAGGACGAGATCGTCGGCTTCATGGTGCTGATGGTGGTGGCCGGGAACGAGACGACCACCAAACTGCTTGCCAACGCGCTGTATTGGGGCTGGCAGAATCCCGATGAACTCGCCAAGGTGCTCGCCGATCAGGCTCTCGTGCCGGACTGGACCGAGGAGACGCTGCGCTATGACAACTCGACTCAGATGGTGCTGCGACGCGTCGTTCAGGATGCGCCCTACGGCGATCTCGTGATTCCCGAGGGGCATCGTGTGCTCCTGCTCGTCGGCTCGGCCAACCGCGATGAAGATGTCTTCGGTGCCGACGCCGACCGCTATCAGATCGGGCGGGACTGCAGCCAGGCCCTGATGAGTTTCGGTATGGGCGCACACTTCTGCCTCGGTGCGCATCTCGCCCGGCTTGAGTCCAACGTCGGCCTCGCCGAGGTGGTCAAGACAATCAAATCGGTCGACATCGACATCGAGAACGCGGTGCGCGTGCATTCGGTGAACGTACGTGGGTTTGCGGAGCTTCCGGTGAAAGTGCAGGTGCGCTGATGGCCTACATTCCTCATCCCGACCGTCGTCCGGTCCTGGTCGCCGGCGCGTCGTCGGGTATCGGCGCCGCGACGGCCGAATGGCTTGCCGCAGCCGGATATCCGGTTGCGCTGGCGGCCCGTCGGGTGGAGAAGCTGCAGGAGTTGGCAGACAAGATCACCGCCAACGGTGGTGAGGCAGTGGCGGTTCCGCTCGATGTGACCGACGAGCAGTCCGTGCTCGATTGTGTCGCCAAGGCGGAAGCCGCACTCGGCTCCTTGGAGATCGTGGTGGCGGGCGCCGGCGACCTGGCCGTGGGCCTCTCCTACGACACGTTGCCCGAGGAATTCGCCGCGCAGATCAACATCCACCTCACCGGCGCCTACCGCATCTACCGGGCCGTGATCGGTGGCATGATCGACCGCACGCGTGGCGATTTCGTGTTCATCGGTTCCGACGTCGCCATTCGTCCGCGTCCGTGGTCGTCGGCGTATGTCGCCGCGAAGTCGGGGATCGACGGACTGGTCGCGACCATCCAACTCGAACTCGAGGGCACCGGAGTGCGCGCGGGGGTGGTTCGTCCGGGTCAGACCCTGACCGGGATGGGTATGAACCTCGACCCCAAGGACACCGAGGACATGCTCAACGACTGGATCAAACACGGGCTGGCCCGACACGGCAATTTCCTTGCACCAGAACATATTGCGCAAGCCGTTGTCGCGATGGTCACGATGCCCCGGGGTGCGCACATGCGTTCCGTCGAGGTCGAGGCCGAAGGCGCCATTCCGCGAGCGAAACGCGAACAGAAAACCCAGGATTCGACAACACCGAACGGAGCCGGCTCATGACCGCACTCACCAAGCCCAAACGTGTCTCCGGCGGTGACGGAGAACACGGCCACCTCGACGAGCTGGCGACCGACCCGATCTCGCTGTTTTGGCGGGTCCGGGAGGAATGCGGCGACGTCGGCCAGTTCCAGCTCGCCGACCGCGAAGTAATCCTCGTCTCCGGCGCGCTGGCCAACGAGGAGTTCTTCCGTGCGCCCGAGGAAGACCTCGACCAGGCCGCCGCCTATCCGTTCATGACTCCGGTGTTCGGCGAGGGCGTGGTGTTCGACGCCAGCCCGGAGGAGCGGTCCAAGGCGATTCACAACTCGGCCCTCAAGGGCCCGCACATGAAGCAGCACGCGGTCACCATCCCCAACGAGGTGGAACGCATCATCGCCGGCTGGGGCGACGAAGGTGAGATCGACCTGCTGGAGTTCTTCGGTGAGCTGACTCTGTACACGTCGTCGGCCTGCCTGATCGGCCGGAAGTTCCGCGAACAGCTCAACAAGCATGTGTCCGAGCTGTTCCACGACTTGGAGAAGGGCACCGACCCTATCGCCTATGTCGACATGCACGCCGACATCGAGAGCTTCCGCAAGCGCGATTCCGCGCGCGCCGAGCTCGTCGAGTTCATCCAGGGCGTGATGGACGAGCGGGTCGCGAATCCTGTTGAAGACAAAGAAGATCGCGATCTGATGGACATCCTGATCCAGGTCGGGTTCGATGCCAACACCATCACCGGCATGTTCATCTCGATGATGTTCGCGGGCCATCACACCACGCAGGGAACGGCGGCGTGGACACTGATCGAATTGCTGCGCAACCCCGACTACATGAAGCGGGTCTACGACGAACTCGACGAGATCTACGGTGACACACCGGCCGGCGAACGACCGGAGTACACGTTTGCCCACACCAGGCAGATGCCGCTGCTCGAGAACGCGCTCAAGGAGGCTCTGCGACTGCACCCTCCGTTGATCATCCTGATGCGCTTGGTACAGCACGACTTTCACATCGAGGACTTCGAGGTGAAGGCAGGCCAGACCATCGCTGTCTCGCCGGCGGTGTCCAACCGGCTGCCCGAGGACTTCCCGAATCCGGACTCCTTCGATCCCGACCGTTACGTGAAGCCGCGCCAAGAGGATCTGGTGAACCGGTGGACGTGGATTCCGTTCGGTGCCGGCCGGCACCGTTGTGTGGGTGCACAATTCGCGATCATGCAGCTCAAGGCGATCTTCTCGGTGCTCTTCCAGAACTACGAGTTCGAGATGCTCCAGCCGTCGGAGTCCTACCGAAACGACCACTCCAAGATGGTCGTTCAGCTCCAGCAGCCGTGCCGCGTGAAGTATCGTCGTCGTACCGACGCTCCCGCAGGTGCAGGAGCATGACGGCCATGCGCATCGAGGTCGATCTCGACATCTGCCAAGGACACGGTATGTGCGAGATGGAGGCCCCCGACGTCTTCGAGGCACATTCCGACCACGTGGAGATCCTCAACGACCATCCCGACGAAAGTCAGCGCGAGGAGGTCGAGGCAGGCGTGCACTACTGCCCGACCCAGGCCTTGCGAATCATCGAGAACGAATGAAGTGGAGTGACAATGCCTTTTGATCGTGCCGAACTGGAAGAGATGAAAGAGCGCTGGCTCGCGGCCAACATCGAGGCCGAGAAGGCCGGCGACTGGAAACCGTTGGCGGAGTTCTACACCGAGGACGCCACCTACGGGTGGAACTACGGTCCGGACAAGGACTTCATGGCCGTCGGTCGGGACGAGATCCGCGATATCGCACTCGGCCAGGAAATGGAAGGCCTCGAAGGTTGGGAGTATCCCTACCAGGAATGGGTCATCGACGACCAGACCGGATCCATGATCGGCCTGTGGAAGCAGGTGTACGAGGGCAAGCGTGAGGACGGAACCCAATACGCGCTCGAAGGTATCCAGGGAAGCTGGTTCAAGTACGGCGGCAACTTCCAGTTCTCGTGGCAGCGAGACTTTTTCGACTATGGAAACGTATCGGCACTGTTCATCGAGATGCTGAAGAACAACGCGATGAGCGACGGCATGCTCAAGCGGATCGAGAAGGCCACCGGCGATCAGCCCGGCTGGTATCCGTTCGGCAAGGCGCCCGTCGCGTTCTGGTGACCTGACGTGACTCAAACAGCCCCGACCTACCCAGGTCTGAGTCAACCTCAGCTCGCCACCCTGGTGCCCGAGCTCCTGCTCTCGGGTCAGATGATCGACCGCAGCGGCATGGCCCATCTCATCAGCGCCTTCGGACGGGATGTGATGGGTCAGGTGGCCATCGAGGAGTGGATGGCCGCGAGCCCGGTGTACACCTACCGCATGCGCGCGGCGCTGGGTATCGACGGTGACGGCGTGGAGGACATGTTCAAATGCCTCCAGCTCGACATCGGTGCGCCGCCGCAGTTCATGGATTTCCGCTACGAGATCGAGGACCGCTACCACGGCTCGTTCGTGCTGAATCACTGTGGCGCGCTGATGGACGTCGAGCCGATGGGCGACGACTACGTGACCACCATGTGTCACGACATCGAGGACCCGACCTTCGACGCCACCGCGATCGCGACCAACCGTCGTGCGCGTATTCGCCCGATCCATCGTCCGCCGCGGCGGCCGGCGGATCGACATCCGCACTGCGCGTGGACGGTGACCATAGAACCGGATCGCGACGAACTGCCGTTGCCGGCCGACGCCGTCGACATGTTCACGACCCAAGCGGGTTCGGTGGCCCTGTCGCCGATCGACGAGTCGGCCACGGACGGTTTCGTCGACTACCGGGGTCCGTTGTTCGAGGACATCCAGTTCCGTGAGTGGTCGCATACGGCCTTGGTCCGGATCGCCGAAGAGGTTGCCTTGCAACATCAATTGCTGGCTCTCGGATTCCTGTGGAGTGTTCGGCGCCAGGCCGAGACCGAGGAACAGGCGCGGGAGATCTACGGTAAGCAGCTCACCGGGATCGCCGGCCTGGCCGCCGACCGGCTACGGCAGGCACTGGATCTGCCGCGCGACGCCGCCGGTCTCGCGTCGGTCATAGCCCTGCATCCGTGCCTCGGGCCCGTTCAGTACACGGGTGTCACAGTCCGGGCCGATGGCGACGACGTGGTGGTCACCATTCCGTCTTCGTCGGCCGCGGTGGACGACGGTGGCTGGCTCAGCCTGATCGACAGTGACCATCTGGAACCGCTGCAGGCGATCGCGACCGCCGTCGACGAGCACTGGGAGATCGCCGACTCCACGCAGACCGACGCCGGACTCGAGGTGCGCTTCCGTGTAGGGGAGCGTGCGCACAAGGAGTCTGGTGAGGTGGCCATCGCACGTTTCAGTTCCGGCTCGACGTTCGAGTTCACCGATCGTGGACGGTCGATACCCATCACGCCCGTGGGCAGTTCGGCCTGATGCCGGGCGGTGAGGGGAGACCACCGGTGACCGCCCGACTGTCCGGGCGGGTGGCCATCGTGTCCGGCGCCACCCGCGGGATCGGTCTGGCCGTCGCGTATGCGCTGTCGGGGCAGGGTGTTTCGCTGGTCGTCAACGGCCGGGACAAGAGTGCGGTCGACGACACGGTGGCCGAGATCCGCGGTGGTGGCGGGTATGCGGTCGGGGTCTGCGGATCCGCGGGCGATGACGGTGTCGCACAACAGATGGTCGACACCGCGCTCTCGGAGTTCGGGGCGCTCGACATCGCCATCAACTGTGCCGGCATTGCCGAACCGGCCGGATCGACGATCCTCACCATCGACACCGCAGACTTCCGCGAGCAGATCGACGCCCACCTGATGAGCGCCTTCCACATCACGCAGGCAGCGGGCCGGGTGTTCGCCGAACAACGGTCGGGGTCCATCGTGCTCACCGGATCGGCCGCTTCCCTCGGATTATTCGGCGGCAGTGGCTATCCGGCGGCCAAGGGTGGCGTGAACGCATTGGCGCTCGCGGCCAACTCCGACCTCGCACCACACGGGGTGCGGATCAATGTCGTGATGCCGGGGGCGAAATCGCGATTGTCCAGTGGCGACGATTACGTGCGCCACATCGAGAGTCTGCACGAGCGAGGCATCCTCGACGAACTCACTCGTGACGCCGCGCTCGACCCGGCACCGCCCGAGTACGTCGCACCGCTGTACACCTTCCTTGCCGGCGACGCGGCCGACCACATCTCCGGCCAGATCTTCAGCGCATCAGGCGGATTCATCGGCAGATTCGAACCGCAACAGGCCAGCTTCGTCGCCTACCGCGACCACCAGGACAGCGCGCCGTACAGCCTCGAGGAACTGGCCGAGTTGCTCGGGTGACGTGCGTCGATCAGGCATCGCACAACCGACTCCTTCCGCTCCCTGAGGTGCTCGAGGCGCCAGCCGAGAGCCTCGAAGGGCTGGTGAGACAACGAATGTCATCTCACCAGGGGGGCTTCGAGGCTCGCTTCGCTCGCACCTCAGCCATCGGTAGAAAAGCCGCTCGCAAGCTCGCTCCTCAGGGCAATGCCTCAGCCGGCGGAAGGCGACTCCTTGGCCTCAGTACGGTTGCGCTTGCGCTCCAGCCAGAATCGGGCACCATCGGCGATGGCGTCGGTGACCGGGCGTGGGTGCCAGCTCAGTTCGGTCTCAGCCTTCGCGTGGCTCATCTGCGACATGTGGTGCATCAACCGGACGGTGTCGATCTTCAGGCGCTGCGAGCGGCCGGTGATCCGAGCGCGGGCGGTGCCGACCGCGCCGGCTCCGTACAACGCGGCCTTGCCCAGCACGAGGCGCGGTGGGGGTACGTCGGCCGCTCGAGCTGCGGTGGTGATCACCTCGCCGAGATCGATGAAACGCTCGGACACGATGTAGCGTTCGCCCGGTCGTCCCCGATCGGCGGCGGAAGTCAACGCCGTGGCGGCGTCGTCCACGGCGACGGCCTCGGCCTTCATGCCACGAACTCCGAAGGGCATCTTGCCCAATGCGGCCGCCGCCACGAATGACCCGTGTGGAGTGGGCTGCCAGTCGCCTGAGCCATAGGTGTTGGAGACACATGCTGCCACGACCGGAACTCGGCCGTCGTGGGCATAGCCGAGGGCCAGCCGTTCGCCGGCAACGCGCGATCTGACGTAGTCGGTCGCGGAGTCGTCCCAGTTGAAGTCGTCTGTCTCATCGACGATCCGGCCGGGATGACGACCGATCGTCGCCATGGTGCTCGTATAGGTGAAGGAATCGAGTCCGGATGTGGTGGCCACGTCGAGAACGTTGCGAATGGCCTCGACGTTGGTGCGGAACAGCGGAGCCGGGTCCGAGAGCCATGCTCGGGTATCGACCGCGCAGTAGAAGACAGTGCGGCAGCCCTGCATTGCGCTCCTGATCGAGGAGGTGTCGAACAGATCGCCGGTCACGTGCTCGAAGTCGAGATCCGCGAGTCCGCGCAGATCGCTTGTCGGCCTCGTGAACACGCGGACGTCGGAACCGTCAGCCAACAACTGTCGGACCAGATGCGACCCGAGAAATCCGTTGCCACCGATGACGAGCTTCATCGGCTCGCCACCAGGTCGTCGATCGCCGTTGCGCTGCGATGCAGCATTGTCTCGAACATCGTGTCGCCGCGCGGGGTCGGTTGGGCTGCCGCAGAGCCGAATACCACGATCAGCGGTCCCTGGATGAGGTTGGCGACGTAGTCGTCCCAGCATTCCTCGGGCGAGTATCCCGACACCCCGTGTGACAGGAGCGCGTCATGGTATGCGGCGACGATCCGGCGTTCGTGCGCACGTCGATCGTCGACCGTGAGGCTCGTGCTCAAGAGAAAGGCTATGTCGCGCAGTGGGTTACCGGAAACGATGGTCTGCCAGTCGATGATGGTGACGGTGTCGTCGGCGCCGAACAGGACGTTGTCGATGCGCAGGTCGCCGTGGACGAGGGCGACGCTGCGTTGCGGTGTGACCAGCCAGTCGCCCGCCTGCGCCACCAGCCACTCCACTGCGCCGTCGTCGATGCCGACCGGTGCGAATCGGTCGCGGTAGACCTGGGCCATCGGTTCGAGCACGGACTCCATGAGTGCCCGGTCGTCGTCGGTGGGCAGTGGGAAACGGTCGATGAGGTCGGCGTCGTTCCATCGTGGGCCGTGGAGGCCGGCGACCGCGATCGCCACCGATTCCGCCTGCGCCGGTGTGCATCCGGCGATCTGATCGCCCTGACGCGCGTCGGCCATGTCTTCAAGCAACAGCACGAACTCGGCGCCGGTAGGTGAGATGACCGAACCGAAGTGCCGTGGCACCGGCACCCGAAAGGTGCTCGCGAGGTCCTGGTAGAATCCGACCTCGTTGCGGAATGCTCCACAGGCGAAGTCACGCTGATCTTGTGGCCCGGTGGCCATCTTGGCGATCATGGTGTCGGGCAGCGTGGGGGAGGCCTCGGCGTAGGTCAGGCGGATCCGATACGACCCGGCCATCTGCCCAGTGCCCACCGGTTCGGCCGAGACCGACGTGACTTCGGCGTCATGGTCGGCGCTGCGCAGGATGTCGGTGAGCCGCTCGGCGGTGAGATCGTCTGCGGCGGTGGGTATCGCGCTCACGGAGTCATCCTTCCGGGATTCGTGGGCAGTTTTCGCGTCGTCTCCGGTCGGATCTGCCGGTAAGCGTCGACGACCGGCGTCAGTTCGGTCGGGGTCGCGCCGTGCAGGATCACCGAGTCGACGTCGAGATCGAATTGGGCAGCCACGGATCGTGCCGCACCATGGGCGTCGCCGATCGCCGAATCGGACACCCAGGCATCGGGGATGGCGTCGGCCAGCTCCGCGAGCTCGTCGACGGTCGCGGTCGCGTCGATCGGTCCGCGGGCGTTGGTGAAAGCCGCGGTGGCACGGACACGTTCGAGATCGGCATCCGACCAACCGTTCGCGGCCATCAGCGGGCCCGGGTAGCCCTGCAGATAGGTCGCCAACCGCCCGTATAGCCGGCGCATCCGGTCGTTTTCGTCGAGGTCGTCGGTGGCGGTGGCGAGGACCGACCAGATGCGGATCGACGCGGGGTCACGCCCGGCTCGCTGCGCGGCGGCGCGGACGTGGCCCACGGCGCGCCGAGTCGCATCGGCGCTCAGAAAGGTGTGCAGCACAACGCCATCGGCCATCTGACCGGCGAGCTCCAGGGTTCGACGACTCATCGTCACCAGCATGATCGGCGGTGGGGCGTCGAGCTTCACCCCGAGGTGCAGTAGCGGGTAGGAGCCGATCGGACCGTCGTGCCCGATCACCATCTCCCCAGACCACAAACGACGCAGTACCGCGGACATGTCGGAGAGTTGTGCACCGGTCACGTCGGGGATGCCGAGGATCTGCCACTGCGCGGCGATGCCTCGGCCCAGGCCGAGCGCGAATCTCCCCTGCGAGAGTTCACCCATCGTCGCGCCCATCGTTGCGGTGATGATGGGATGTCGCGTGTTGTGATTGGTTGCCGCGGTGGCGATTCCGAGTTGATCTGTCGCTGCTGCCAACGCGCCACACAGCGTCGGCGCATCCTTGATGTTGAACCGTTCGGAGACGAACGCGGTCCCCAGTCCGATCTCGTCGGCGATGCGCGCTTCGGCGACGAGCTCGGCCGGGGTCACCGGGTGGCGGGAGAGTGCGTAGTAGCCCAGTTCGGCCAGAGGTCCGGTCATGTCAGGCCGGATTGCCGGCAGTGACCGCCGAACGGTAAGTGCGCGAACGGGGTTCGCGGACCCACAGGGTGCCGTCGCCCGCGGTGACGCCCTCGGTCTTCAACGCACGTTTGAGGATCTTGTTGGTCGCGGTGGTGGGGAGGTCGTCGGCGATGCGGACAAAGCGCGGCCACGCCTTGGGGGACAGGTCGGCCTGGTCGGCGAGTTGCGCGGCGAAGTGGTCCGGATCGAAGTCGGCGTCGTCCTGCAGGACCACCGCAGCCATGATCGCGTCGCCGACGTGCTCGTCGGGGACAGCGTACACGGCCACACGGTTGATCTCGGGGATACGCAACAGGATTCGCTCGATCGGGCCGGCGGCCAGGTTCTCGCCGTCGACGCGCATCCAGTCGCCGGTACGTCCGGCGAGATAGATCCAGTCGTCGGCATCCTTGTACGCGAGGTCGCCGGACCAGTACTTGCCGTCGCGCAGGCGTTCCTGCGTCGCACCGGCGTCGTTGTAGTAGCCCATGAACATGCCGCCGCCGTCGATGTTGACGAGTTCGCCGATCGCCTCGTCGGCATTCGCCAGAGCGCCGTTGGCATCGAATTCTGCTCGCGGACACTCTATTCCGGTCGCGGAGTTGTACACCGCGACATTCGGGAAGCCCTTGCCGATCGACCCGTGCGGCGTGCCCGGTTCGCGGGTGATGATGATGGCGAGTTCGGTTGAGCCGAAGCCGTCCCAGACGGTGCAGCCGAAACGCCGGGAGAACTCGTCGATGTCGCGGTCGGTGGCCTCGTTACCGAATGCGACCCGCAGCGAGTTGTCGGCGTCGTCGGCCTGCTCGGGCGTGGCGAGGATGTAGGCGAGTGGTTTGCCGACGTAGTTCATGTAGGTGGCGTTGTACCGCCGGATGTCGGACAGGAAGGTCGACGCGGAGAACTTGGCGGGAGCCATCGCGGCGCCACCGCACAGTGCGACGCAGTAGCCGCCCATGAGTGCGGCCGAGTGGAACAGTGGCATCGACAGGTAACAGACGTCGCCGGGACCGACGCTGTACTTGTCCACCAGAACCGGGCCGGCGAACGGAATCATCATGTGCGCGAACTGAACCGGCTTGGGGTTGCCACTGGTGCCGGACGTGAAGATGAGCATGAAGGTGTCGGTCGCCGTCGGTATCGAATGCGGCGTCAGGTCTGTGGCATCGGCGAGCAGATCGGCCCACTGCGACGACGAGGTGTCGAAGATCGTGACATCGGGCAGGTCGAGGCCGTCGAGCAGCGGTCGATGCTCGGCGTCGGTGATCAGGATCTGACAATCCGCGCGCTTGATGTCGGCCGCGAGACCGTCGCCACGTCGGGTGTTGTTGACCCCGACCGTCACATAGCCGCCGAGCGCTCCCGCGGCAAGGGCGATGAGCATGTCCGGAGTGTTCCCCAGCAGTACGCCGACATGCATCGGCCGACCCGTGTCGGCAGCGGCAAGGACGGTTGCAGCCATGCGCTGGGCGTCGGCGATGTACTCGCGCCACGACCACGTGCCGCCGTCGTAGGTGATGGCGAGGTTGTCGTCGTCGGCGCGGGCATGGAGAAGCTGGGTGACTGTGTCGGCCATGCGGCCAAATCTAGAACGTGTTCTCGATTCGTGTGTACAGATTTCGAAAATTGTCTACTCGGCGGTGGTCACCGGCGAGTGAACGACCCCGAACCGGGAATGATCGTGAAGGTCTGCGTGCGCTTGCCCAGGATCGTGGTGGTGAACGAGATCCGTCCGAGCCCGGTCTTGATCGTGGCTCCGGGCATCGAACGCGGGCCGGCACACACTGGGAACACCTCGTCGCCCATCTTGCCGGTGCGGGTGTTTCGCCAGGTGACCGCCATCCGGGCGTCCTTGAGATTGGTACGACACGCATTGTCGGCGCGCGGAACCGCCGCGATCCGAGTCGCACCCTGGGGTGCCAGAGCGACACCCAGGGAGACGGCGAACACGTCGGTGATCCCCCGGTCGGAGACCGTGATGCCGGCGTTCGGGACCTGTTGGGCGGCGATGGGTGGTGGCTTGGGCGACGTTCGATCCGGCGCTGCGGACGCGACCGGAAGCGTGCACATCGTCAGCGCTCCGGCCGCCATGGTCGCGCCGGCGAGGATAAATCCCCTGAGTCTCATCTGTATCTCCTGTCACTTTGGCCACACTTGAGGCTCACGGTACTGGAGTGGCCTGCATCTCCTCAAGACCTCCTCGGTTCTCGGTGTGGACGCGCGTCCTGATAGATAACTCTCATGAGTCCGCTCCGCGAGCCGTTGGCCACCTTCCACGTCGGCCACCTCGAGCGTGCCGGCGACACCGGCGCGATCGCCGAACAGCAGTTGACCGCCCGTTTCGCCGACCATCGCGGGCGAATCGAATTGCCCGCTCTCGGCGTCCTGTTCGACCACCTCGGCGGCATCCCCTATCAGCTCGAGCAGTTCAAGTCGGGCGGCTTCACGATCCAGGCCCGTCTGTCCCTCTCGGCACTCGGCCACATCGACGTCGGCGACCGCCTGTCGTGCAGTGCCGACCTCGCCACGCACGACGACCAGTGGGGCGTCACCCGCGTCGAGATCCGCACGTCGACCGGCCGGGTGTGTTGCGTCGGCAGCGCCCGCAACACCGTCGTCGGACGATCCGCCGAGCTGCCGACATCGCTCGAAGACGAAGCAGGCGGCGACATTCCGGACTGTGCCGATGCCCACGGCGCACTGCTGCCGCTCGCCATCGAGCCGTCGTTGCCGGGACACGACATCGTCACGCAGTTGGCGTCGGGTGTGCGGTCACCCGGGCCGCTGGTCGAACTGCTGAACGGGGCGGTCGAGATCGAGGGCGAGGGTCGCGACACGGTTGTCAGGCTTCGGGTCCGGACCGAACCGTGGATGGGCAACATGTTCGGCACCATGCACGGCGGTGTCATCGCGACGATCGTCGGCCAGGCGGCCTCGCTCGCCGGGCAAGCACACACCGCCCCCGGCCAGGACTACACGCTGGCCGACCTCGCGGTCGGCTTCTACCGGTCACCAGCGGTGCACGGCGGGGATGTGGTCGCCGAGGTGGTGCCGATCAAACTCGGCCGCCGCATCGGCTCCTTCGAAGTCACCCTGACCTCGCACGACGGCGCGCTCCTCAGCCGCGGGACGGCCGACGTCCACTACTGCTGAGCGTTAACCTTGCGCACTGCGTGTTGAGGTGAACGCGGACCCTTTCACCGCTCCCTGAGGCGCGAGGAGCGCTAGCGACGAGCCTCGAAGGGCCTGGTGAGAGGACATTTTCAGCGCACCAGGGGCTTCGAGGCTCGCAGGCTCGCACCTCAGCCAGCGGATGGTGTCAGTCGGCGGAAGGGCAAGGCGCAGGTTGTAAAACAATCATGCGTGCTTGATTTTTCTGGCGCCCCGTGTGACGCTGGTCTCATGTCGATCGTGCAAGAGCTCGTGGCCGATCTCGAGGCGGAATCGCAGCAACTCGATGCGCTGGTCGCCGACCTCGCGCCTGAGGCGTGGGCGACGCCGACGCCGGCGGCGCGGTGGACCATCGCACACCAGATCGCGCACCTCGCCTGGACCGACGAGGCGGCTGCGCTGGCGGCGTCCGATCCTGACGCCTTCAACGAGGCCCTCGCGGCGGCGGCGCAGAATCCTGCGGGGTTTGTCGACGACGCCGCCGATGCGGGTGCCGCTGCATCCCCAGCCGAGATCCTCGACGGTTGGCGCGCGGTGCGCACCAAGCTCGCAGATCTTCTGGTCGCGGTGCCCGACGGTGTGAAGATCCCGTGGTTCGGGCCCCCGATGTCGGCGGCGTCGATGGCGACGGCACGACTCATGGAGACCTGGGCGCACGGCCTCGACGTCGCCGACGCCCTCGGTGTGACGATGCCGGCGACCGATCGGATCAAGGGGGTCGTGCACATCGGTGTTCGTACCCGCGACTACGCCTACATGGTGAACGGTCGGACGCCACCGACGGCGCCTTTCCGCTACGAGATCGTCGCGCCCTCCGGCGACGTGTGGACGTGGGGGCCCGACGACGCGACCGACGTCGTGCGCGGGCCGGCCGAAGACTTCTGTCGGCTCGTGACCCAGCGTCGGGCGCTCGCCGACCTCGACCTCACGATCACCGGTGACGACGCAATCGAATGGGCTTCGATCGCACAGTGTTTCGCCGGTCCGCCCGGGACCGGACGGCGCGCCGCCAACTCGAAGGGACATGCATGACGAACGGGCAGAGGCCATCGGTGATCCGCATCGGCAACGCATCCGGCTTCTACGGCGACCGCTTCTCGGCGATGCGGGAAATGCTCGAGGGCGGCGAACTCGACTACCTCACCGGCGATTACCTCGCCGAACTGACCATGCTGATCCTGGGGCGGGACAAGCTCAAGGACCCGTCCCTCGGCTACGCGAAAACCTTTCTGCGGCAAATGGAAGACTGCCTCGGGCTCGCGATGGACAACGGGGTGCGCATCGTCGCCAACGCGGGCGGCCTCAATCCGCACGGACTGGCGGTCGCGTTGCGCGAGCTTGCCGACAAGGTCGGCGTCGATGCAGAGGTTGCCTTCGTCGCGGGCGACGACCTGGTGAAGCGAGCCCCCGAACTCGGGCTCGGGAACCCGTTGACGGCCAACGCCTATCTGGGCGGGTTCGGGATCGCCGACGCGCTCGACGCCGGCGCCGACGTCGTCGTGACCGGACGAGTGACCGACGCATCGCTCACCGTCGGACCGGCGGTCAGCGCCTTCGGTTGGGAGCCAGACGATCTCGACGCACTCGCAGGCGCCGTCGTCGCCGGCCACGTCATCGAATGCGGGGCGCAGGCCACCGGCGGAAACTATGCGTTCTTCACCGAACTCATGGATTCCGGGAAGATGGGGCGCCTCGGCTTTCCGATCGCCGAGATCGCCGCGGACGGATCGTCGGTGATCACCAAACACGAGGGAACCGGTGGTGCGGTGACCGTCGGCACGGTCACCGCCCAGCTCCTGTACGAGGTCGGAGGTCCGCGCTACCTTGGGCCGGACGTGACGACGCGCCTCGACACTGTTCACCTCGAACAGCAAGGCGAGGACCGCGTTTCCATCACCGGAGTCCGTGGTGATCCACCACCCGACACCGTCAAGGTGTCGCTGAATCATCTTGCCGGCGTGCGCAACGAGATGACGATGATCCTCACCGGTCTCGACATCGAGGCCAAGGCCGAGCTGTTCAAGGAGCAGTTCCTCGCGGCACTGCCGACCTCGCCCGCCGAGATCAGCTGGGAACTGTCCCGCCTCGATCACGCCGACGCCGAAACCGAAGAGCAGGCATCCGCGCTGTTGCGTTGTGTGGCGCGCGATCCGGATGCAAAGCAGGTCGGGCGGGCGTTCAGCGGCACGGCCGTGGAATTGGCCTTGGCCAGCTATCCGGGCTTCACGATGACCGGCCCGCCCGGAAACGGCACGCCCTACGGTGTTTTCGAGCCCGGCTACGTCGACGCCGCGTCCGTCGAACATCGGGTGGCCCGGCACGACGGCGTGGTGCAGCTCGTTGATCCAAGTCCGCTGCGCACCAAGGTTCCTGCCGACACACCCGACGAACCCGGTCTGTCGGCGACCGATTGGGGACCGGCCGCGATGCTTCCCCTCGGCAGCATCGCCGGCGCCCGCAGCGGCGACAAGGGTGGCAGTGCCAACATCGGTGTGTGGGTGCGCGATCCCGATCACTTCGACTGGCTCGACGAGACCCTCGACGTGACGTTGCTCAAGCGGTTGCTGCCGGAGGTCGCCGACCTGACGGTGCATCGCTACCGGCTGCCGAACCTGCTGGCCGTCAACTTCGTGATCGAGGAAGTGCTCGGCCGGGGCGTCGCCGAGAACGTGCGGTTCGACCCGCAGGCCAAGGGCATGGGGGAGTGGCTGCGATCGCGGCCGGTGCCGATTCCGCTGAGCTTCACAGAAACAACCGATCCCGAGACAACCGAGCAGGAGTGACGGTGCCGATCACCAGTCCGATCTGGGACACCCCCGAACGACGCGAGTTGCGGTCCACCGTAAGGGGATTCGTCGAACGACATGTACTGCCACACCAGGACGACTGGGAGCGGGACGGGCTGCTGCCGCGTGACCTGCATCGTGAGGCCGCCAAGCTGGGTCTGTTCGGGCTGGGTGTGCCCGAGGAGGTCGGCGGCTCCGGCGGCGATCTCGTCGACGCCAGCATCCTGGGTGAGGAGTTCCACTATGCGGGGGCCGCAGGCGGTGTGTTCGCGTCGCTGTTCACCCACGGGATCGCGCTGCCGCACCTGATCGGTGCGGGCGATCCCGATCAGATCGACCGCTGGGTCCGGCCCACGCTGGCCGGCGAGAAAATCGGCAGCCTCGCGATCACCGAACCGGGCGGCGGCAGCGACGTCGGACATCTGCGGACCTCGGCGGTGCGCGACGGTGACCACTACGTCGTCAACGGCGCCAAGACTTACATCACCTCGGCGGTGCGTGCCGACTTCGTCGTGACCGCGGTGCGTACCGGAGGGCCGGGAGCCGGCGGCGTGTCACTGCTCGTGATCGAGAAGGACACACCGGGTTTCACTGTGACCCGAAAACTGGACAAGATGGGATGGCGTAGTTCGGACACCGCCGAACTGGCCTTTGTCGATGCCCGCGTGCCGGTGAGTAATCTCGTCGGACCGGAGAATTCAGGGTTCGCCCAAATAGCCACGGCTTTCGTGACGGAACGATCGGGCCTGGCCGTGCAGGCCTACGCCAGTGCGCAGCGCTGTCTCGACCTCACGCTCGCCTGGGCACGCGACCGGGAGACCTTCGGTAAACCGCTCATCGCACGACAGTCCGTGCAGGACACGCTCACCGAGATGGCCCGCCGCATCGACATCGCACGCACGTACACACGAGCGGTTGTCGAACGCAAGGTGACCTCCGGCGACGACCTGATCGCCGAGGTGTGCTTCGCGAAGAACACCGCCGTCGAGACCGGTGAGTGGGTGGCCGACAAGGCCGTTCAGCTGTTCGGCGGGCTGGGCTACATGACCGGCACCGAGGTCGAACGCCAATACCGGGACATGCGGATCATCGGGATCGGTGGCGGCACCACCGAGATCCTGTCCGGCCTGGCCGCCAAGCGATTGGGTTACCAACGATGACGGCGCTCAAGTCCACGCTCGACCCGGCGTCCCCCGAGTATGGCGCGGCCGCACAGACCATGCGCGACAAGCTCGCCGACCTGCAGACCGAGTTCGACAAGGCGCTCGCCGGCGGTGGTGAAAAGTACGTCGCCCGACACCGCAAGCGCGGCAAGATGACCGCACGCGAACGGATCGAGTTGCTCGTCGACGAGGATTCGGCGTTCCTGGAACTGTGTCCGCTCGCCGCCTACGGCTCCGACTTCCAGGTCGGGGCGTCGGTGGTGACCGGGATCGGCGTCGTCGAAGGCGTCGAATGTGTCATCGTCGCCAACGACCCCACCGTCAAGGGCGGTACGTCGAATCCATGGACGCTGCGGAAGATCCTTCGCTGCAACGACATCGCACTCCAGAACCGGCTGCCGGTGGTGTCGCTGGTGGAATCCGGCGGTGCCGATCTGCCGACGCAGAAGGAGGTCTTCATTCCGGGCGGCCGGATGTTCCGCGACCTCACCAGACTCTCCGCGGCCGGCATCCCCACCGTCGCACTGGTCTTCGGCAACTCCACGGCGGGTGGAGCGTACGTGCCCGGCATGAGCGATCACGTGGTGATGATCGAGAACCAGTCCAAGGTGTTCCTCGGCGGTCCACCGCTGGTGAAGATGGCCACCGGCGAGGACAGCGACGACGAATCGCTCGGTGGTGCTCAGATGCACGCTCGGCAATCGGGTCTCGCCGATTACTTTGCGGCGGACGAGCAGGACGCGATTCGGATCGGCAGAAGGGTTGTCGCCCGGCTCAATTGGCGTAAGCGTGGCACGGGTCCGGTCGCCGAGGTGATCGAACCCCGCTACGACGCCGAGGAACTGCTGGGCATCGTGCCTGCCGACCTCAAGGTGCCGTTCAACCCGCGCGACGTCATCGCGCGGATCGTCGACGACAGCGACTTCGACGAGTTCAAAGCCGAGTACGGGAGTTCGCTCTGCACGGGGTGGGCGCGGATTCACGGCTACCCGGTCGGGATCCTCGCCAACGCACAGGGCGTGCTGTTCAGTCAGGAATCGCAGAAGGCCGCCCAGTTCATCCAGCTGGCCAATCGCAGTGACACGCCACTTCTGTTCCTGCACAACACCACCGGCTACATGGTGGGCAAGGAGTACGAGCAGGGTGGCATCATCAAACACGGTTCGATGATGATCAACGCGGTGTCGAATTCGACGGTCCCGCACATCTCGGTGCTGATGGGGGCCAGCTACGGAGCCGGCCACTACGGAATGTGTGGCCGGGCGTACGATCCTCGCTTCCTGTTCGCCTGGCCGAGTGCGAAATCGGCGGTCATGGGCGCGGCGCAGCTGGCGGGCGTCATCTCGATCGTGTCCCGTGCGGCAACCGAGGCACGAGGCGGCACGGTCGACGAGTCGGCGGATGCGGCGATGCGGCAGATGATCGAAGCGCAGATCGAGGCCGAGTCGGTACCCGCGTTCCTGTCCGGAATGCTCTACGACGACGGTGTGATCGACCCGCGTGACACCAGAACCATCCTGGGACTGTGCCTTTCGGCCATCGACAGTCAAGTGACCGAGGGGACGTCGAACTTCGGCGTCTTCCGGATGTGAGGGGCGAGCGATGATCACCAGAGTTCTGGTCGCCAACCGCGGCGAGATCGCGCGCCGGGTCTTCGCGACCTGCCGCACCATGGGCATGTCGACCGTCGCCGTCTTCTCCGACCCCGATGCCGATTCACCGCACGTGCGTGCCGCCGACACCGCAGTCCGGCTGCCGGGCGCCACCTCGGCCGAAACCTATCTGCGCGGTGAGAAGGTCATCGCGGCAGCTCAGGCGGCGGGAGCTGACGCCATCCACCCCGGCTACGGATTCCTCTCCGAGAACGCGGAATTCGCGCAGGCTGTGCTCGACGCCGGCCTGACCTGGATCGGCCCGCCACCGCAGGCGATCGAGGCGATGGGTTCCAAGGTCAACGCCAAGAAGCTGATGGCCGACGCGGGAGTGCCGGTACTCGGCAACATCGATCCCGCTGCCGTCACGGCCGACGATCTGCCACTACTGATCAAGGCGTCGGCGGGTGGCGGCGGCCGCGGTATGCGCATCGTCGAAACGCTCGACGAGTTGGCCGAGCAGGTTGCCGGTGCGGCACGCGAGGCCGAGTCCGCATTCGGTGACCCGACCGTCTTCTGCGAGCCATATGTGCGCAATGGCCACCACATCGAGGTGCAGATCATGGCCGATCAGCACGGTGCGGTGTGGGCGGTCGGGGAACGGGAATGCTCGATCCAGCGTCGTCATCAGAAGGTCGTCGAAGAGGCGCCCGCGCCGCTGGTCGAGCGGGTCGGCGGGGATCTTCGTGACCGGCTGTTCGGCGCAGCCCGCGCCGCAGCGTCGGCGATCGGGTACACCGGTGCGGGCACGGTCGAGTTCCTGGCGGATGACGCCGGGCGGTTCTACTTCCTGGAGACCAACACTCGTCTGCAGGTGGAACATCCGGTCACCGAGCTGACCATCGGAACCGACCTGGTTGCGTGGCAGTTGCGCGTCGCGATGGGAGAACACCTCGACCCGACCCCGCCCGAGGCGTCGGGACACGCGATCGAGGTGCGGCTCTACGCCGAGGATCCGGCCGCCGACTGGCAGCCCCAATCGGGTACCGTGCACGCATTCGAGCTTCCTGCCGCAGCGGAATTCGGCAATCTCGATGGACCGGGCATTCGCGTCGACTCGTCGATCGCCGACGGATCGGAGATCTCGACGTACTACGACCCGATGCTGGCGAAGGTGATCTCGTGGGCGCCGACTCGCGAGCAGAGCGCGGCGCTGCTCGCGTCGGCGTTGTCCCGCGCGCGTATCCACGGGCCGGTGACGAATCGTGACATGTTGGTGAACACGTTGCGCCACGAGCGTTTTCGTGCGGGCGATACCGACACCGGTTTCATCGAGTCGATCGGTCTAGAGGTGCTCTCGGGGTCCCTGGCCGACACGACCGACGTTCGGGAAGCGGTGGTCGCCGCGGCGCTGTCCGACGCTGTGCGCAACCGTTCGGAGGCCACGGTGCAACCTGGACTGCCGAGTGGTTGGCGCAATCTGCCGTCGGGGTTCTCGATGAAGGGGTTCACCGTCGGCGTAGACGAGGTCGACGTTCGATATCGATTCTCGCGCAACGGTGTCGAGCTTCCCGACGATCCGGATCTGGAGGTCGTCGCAGTCGGTGTCGCCGAGGTGACTCTGACGAGGTCCGGTGTGCAGCGGACTCTTGCCGTTGCCCGTTACGACGAGACCGTGTACGTCGACGGACCGTCGTCGTCGGTGACACTGCGGCGTCGACCGCGCTTCGTCGATCCCGCGGCACTGCAGCGGCCGGGTTCGCTCCTCGCTCCGATGCCGGGTTCGGTGATCCGTGTGGCGGTGGCCGAGGGTGACCGAGTGAGCGCCGGTCAGCCGCTGATCTGGCTGGAGGCAATGAAGATGGAACACACGGTGTCGGCGCCGGCCGACGGTGTGGTGACCACGGTGCAGGTCAGCGCCGGACAGCAACTGGCACTGGGCGATGTCCTTGCCGTCATTTCCGATCCTGAGGAGGAAACCGTCTCATGACATCTGTGGACAATCCGTTCGTCGAGAGTCCGGAACGCGCCGATCTGCGGGCGTCGGTGGCCGCGTTCGCCGCCAAGTACGGGCAGGAGTACTTCCGGGAGTGTGCCCGCGAGGGACGCAAGACCGACGAGATGTGGATCGAGGCAGGCAAACTCGGCTTCATCGGAGTCAACCTCCCCGAGGAATACGGCGGGGGTGGTGCGGGCATGTACGAGCTTGCCATCGTCATGGAGGAGATCGCGGCCGCAGGCACCGGGCTGCTGATGCTGGTCGTCTCACCGGCCATCTGTGGCAACATCATCGCTCGCTTCGGCACCGATGAGCAGAAGCAGCAGTGGATTCCGGGACTCGCCGACGGCACCATCACCATGGCATTCGGTATCACCGAGCCCGACGCGGGGTCGAACTCCCACCAGATCACCACCACTGCCCGCCGCGACGGCGACGACTGGATTCTCAACGGGCAGAAGGTGTTCATCTCCGGTGTCGACCAAGCACAGGCGGTTCTGATCGTCGCCCGCACCGAGGACGCCAAGACCGGAAAACTCAAGCCCGCGTTGTTCATCCTTCCCACCGACACGCCGGGCTTCCACTACACGATGATCGACATGGAGCTGCAGAATCCGGAGAAGCAGTTCCAACTGTTCCTCGACGACGTCCGGCTTCCTGGCGACGCCCTCGTCGGGTCCGAGGACGCCGCGCTGAGCCAGCTGTTCGCGGGCCTGAATCCCGAGCGGATCATGGCAGCGGCCTCGGCCGTGGGGATGGGGCGATTCGCCCTCGACAAGGCCGTCGACTATGTGAACAACCGCACGGTGTGGAAGACCCCGATCGGCGCGCATCAGGCGATTGCTCATCCCCTCGCCGAAGGCAAGGTGCAGATCGAGATGGCCAAGCTGATGATGCAGAAGGCCGCGACCATGTACGACGCCGGAGACGACTGGGGTGCGGCGGAACCCGCCAACATGGCGAAATACGCTGCGGCAGAAGCGTGTGTGAAGATCGTCGACCAGGCTGTGCACTCCATGGGTGGCAATGGCTTGACGAGCGAGTACGGCTTGGCGCCGATGCTGAGTCTGGCGCGGATCGCCCGGATCGCGCCGGTCAGTCGTGAGATGGTGCTGAACTTCGTGGCGCAGACCAGCCTTGGTTTGCCCAAGTCGTACTGAGAGGGTGCCGTGACTGAACTGGTGCACAGCGCCGTCGACAACGGTGTCCTGACCCTCACGTTGGATTCGCCGAAGAACCGTAATGCGCTGGGCGAAACCTTGGTGGCTCAACTACTCGCCGGGCTGCACGGAGCGGAATCGGATACGTCGGTGCGTTCGGTGGTGCTGACCCACACCGGTGGAACCTTCTGCGCCGGCGCAGATCTGAGTGAGGCGTTGACCAAGGGGGTGTCGGTCGAGGAAGCGTCGTCGATCGGTACGAGCGCGATGCTCGACCTCATGCGGACCATCATGGAGCTGCCGAAACCGGTCATCGCCAAGGTCAATGGTCATGTGCGGGCGGGTGGGCTGGGCCTGCTGGGGGCAAGTGACATGGCGTTCGGAGGGCCAGATTGCACGTTTGCGCTGACCGAATCTCGACTTGGTTTGGCGCCATCGGTGATCTCGTTGACGTTGCTGCCCAAGCTCACCGCGCGGGCGAGCGGACGGTACTTCCTGACCGGCGAGACCTTCGATCCGGCCACCGCCGTCGCCGTCGGACTGCTGACCGAGACTACCGACAGCGCAGCGGGTTTGGACGACCTGGTGGCAGCGGTCCTGACCGGTGTGCGAAAGGCGTCGCCGCAGGGGCTTGCAGCGTCGAAGGCGTTGACGACAGCCGGTCACCTCGCCGACTTCACCCGATATGCGCGTCAGCGCGCGGGCGAGTCGGCGGAGTTGTTCGCCTCACCTGAGGCGCGGGAAGGGATGACGGCGTTCCTCTCCAAGACGCGGCCGAGTTGGGATCTCAGCTCATCGTGACCGCCGCGTCGCAACGAACCCCGCAGCAGGAACGCTCGCGTCTGACGCGTGAGCGTCTGCTGGCCTCGACCATCGACGTGCTCGCGTCCGAGGGGTGGGCCGCGGCGACGGTCGCCGCGGTGGCCGAACGCGCCGGGGTCTCCAGAGGCGCTGCGCAGCACCACTTCCCGACCCGGGAATCGTTGATCACCGCCGTCCTGGAACAGATCTTCGACGACATGGCCCAGGCCGCGACAACCCTCGTCGACATCGTGCCCGACGACCTCGACGAGCGTGCACGGATGGCCGTCGACCGTGCGGTCGCCATCTACACCGGCACCGAATTCAAGGCGTCGCTACAGGTGTGGGCCGCCGCGGCGTCGGACGCGACATTGCGCGAACTGATCCTCCCGATGGAGGCGAGGTTCGCACGGGCCGCGCACCGCATGGTGATGAGCGCTCTGGGCGCGGCACCCGACGATGCGAATGCGCGTCGACTGGTTCAGGCCACCCTGGACTTGGCGCGCGGGCTGGGCCTCGCGGACACCTTGTCGGATGATTCCGCGCGACGAGCACAGGTTGTCGACACGTGGTCGGCGATGATGGCGTTGGGCCTGCGGTCAGTGTGACTGGTTCCTGGAAGATTGAACGCGAGGGCCGAGTGTGTGCTGGCTGTTTCTGGTGGTTGAGTAGGTCGAGGCGCTAGCCGAGGCCGTATCGAAACCCGGTGAGATATCCATGTCCGCAACCACTTTGGTTGCGGACATGAGCTTCTTGCGAGGTTTCGATACGCGTCGGGCTCGCAGGCTCGCTCGTCGCTACTCAACCAGCGGGTGGGGCGGGCTCGCAGGCTCGCTCGTCGCTACTCAACCAGCGGGTGGGTCGGGCTCGTCGCTACTCGACCAGCAGATGAGGTGCGCCACCATGGAACCGGCCCCGGACGCGGCGGGGGTTCCGCGTCCGGGGCCGGGGTCATGGCGACAGCTCAGCTGTCGTGGATGATCACACCGCGAATGTTCTTGCCGTCGCGCAGATCCTGGTAGCCCTCGTTGACCTGGTCGAGGGTGTAGGTCTGGGTGATCAGCTCGTCGAGCTTGAGTTGGCCTGCGTCGTAGAGTCGCAGGAGCCGGACGATGTCGTATTGCGGGTTGGCCGAACCGAACAGCGACCCCTTGATGGTCTTCTGATTGAGGGTGAGGTCGGTGCCGGAGACGTGCACGGTCAGCTTGGTCGGATCGGCGAGGCCGGTGATGACCACCACGCCGCCCTTGCCGACGACGGCGGTCGCGTTCTGCACGACCTCCTCGTCGACGGTGCCCACCAGGATGAGTGCTTGGTCGGCGCCCTGTCCCCAGGTGAGTTCGTTGACCTTCTCGGCGGCTTCCGCGGCGTTGGCGTAGGCGTGGGTCGCGCCGAACTTCAGTGCCGTATCACGCTTGAGCGCAACCGGATCGACCACGACGACGTACTTCGCGCCGGCCGACACGGCACCCTGCACCGCGTTGATGCCGAGACCGCCGATGCCGTAGATGACCACGGTGTCGCCGGCCTGCACACCGCCGGCGTACACGGAGGTGCCCCAGCCCGACGGGACGCCGCAACCGACGAGCACGGCCTTGTCCAGCGGCAGCCAATCGTCGACCTTGACCACCGAGTGCTGACTGATGGTGGCGCGCTCGGCGAAGGTGCCGAGCATGCACATCGCGCCGAAATCGTCGCTGCCGGAATGGAACCGGAAGGTCCCGTCGGGCATGGAGCCTTCGAGGATGGTGGCGCCCATGTCGCAGAGGTTCTGGCGGCCCGTCGAACAGTAGCGGCACGTGCCGCAGTTGGGGATGAAGCTGCAAACCACGTGGTCGCCGGGCTTCACCTTGGTGACGCCCGGGCCGACGGCCTCGATGATCCCGGAGCCCTCATGGCCGCCGACGATGGGGTAGCGGGGTGGGAGGTCGCCGTCGGTGAGGTGCAGATCGGAGTGGCAGAGTCCGGCCGCGGTGTACTTGATCAGTACCTCGCCCTCGCGGGGCTCGTCGAGGTCGAGCTCGACGAGTTCGAACGGCTTGCCCGGTCCGGTGAGTACGGCAGCCTTGGTGGTGAGTGACATGTGTTGTGCTCCTTTGCAGAACGGGTCAGAGGGAGATGTTGACGGCTTTTTGCTGGGTGTAGAGGTCGATCGCCGACGACCCGAGTTCGCGTCCCCAGCCGGACTGCTTGTAGCCGCCGAACGGCATGGCGGTGTCGAAGCCGTTGTACTGGTTGACCCACACCGATCCGGCCTTGATCTGGCGAGCGGTCTTGTGCGCCTTGGACAGATCCTGCGTCCAGATGCCCGCGGCGAGTCCGTAGATGGAGTCGTTGGCGGCCGCGGCGACACCGGTGTCGGCGTCGAAGGGCAGCGCGGCGACGACCGGCCCGAAGATCTCTTCGCGCACCACCGAGAAGTGCGGTTCGACGTCGACGAACACCGTCGGCTCGATGAAGAATCCCTCATCGCCCCAACGCTTGCCGCCGGTGAGGGCGCGTGCGCCGTCGGCGAGTCCGGCCGAAAGGTATCCGCTGACGCGGTCGAACTGTTCCTGACTGACCAGCGGTCCGAGCTCGGTTTCGGGGTGCAGACCCGGTCCGATCTTGGCCTGCGACGCGGCTTCTGCCACAGCGGCGGTGAAGTCGTCGAAGATGGGACGTTCGACGAAGAGCCGGGTGCCCGCGACGCAGCACTGGCCGTGATTGAACATCCACGCCGCAACCGATCCGGCGACCGCCTTCTCGAAATCCGCGTCGGCGAAGACGATGTTGGGGCTCTTGCCGCCGAGTTCGAGTGAGACCTTCTTCAGATTGCCCTTCGCCGCCTCGACGATCTTCTTGCCGACTTCGGTCGAGCCGGTGAAGGCGATCTTGTCGACGTCGTCGTGCGCGGCGAGCGCAGCGCCCGCGTCGCCGAAGCCGGTCACGATGTTGACCACGCCGGGCGGGAAGCCGGCTTCCTCGAAGATCTCACCCAGCAGCATCGCGGTCAGCGGCGTCTGCTCGGCGGGCTTGAGGATGACGGTGTTGCCGGCGGCGAGTGCCGGCGCCAGCTTGAAGGAGGCCATGAGCAGCGGGAAGTTCCACGGCACGATGAGCCCGCAGACGCCAACCGGCTCGCGCAGCGTGTACGCATGGAATTCGCCGCCTGGCACGAACGGCATCGAGACGTCCACCGTCGAACCGGTGATCTTGGTGGCCAGGCCCGCGTTGTAGCGGAAGATGTCGGCCGACCACGACACGTCGACGGCGGTGGCGATGGTGGCGGCCTTACCGTTGTCGAGGGCCTCGAGCTGGCCGAACTCCGCGGCGCGCTCAGTCAGCAGATCGCCGACGCGCCACAGGAGTCGTTCGCGCTCATTGGGTTTCATCGTCGCCCACGGTCCCTCATCGAAGGCACGTCGGGCTGCGCGGACGGCGCGGTCGATGTCTTCGGCGCCACCGTGGGCCACCGAGGTGATCGGCCGAGCGGTCGCGGGATCGATGGTCTCGAAGGTCGCGCCCGACGCGGCCGTCACCCAGTCACCCCCGATCAGCAGGGGGCGGTCGGTGGCGATGAAGTCACGGACCTTCGGGAGCAACTCGGTGGCGACGGCAGTCAAAGGAACCTCCTGGTCGAGATCGGCCGGTCGGATGTGACCTGGCTTACACATGCGATCTGACTTATTTCTGCCACCGATCGGGCGTCATGCACTGTCCAGAAACTGAACACCGGGGTGTACACCGGATTGTGTGGCGGCCTCGATTAACGACTAGTGGTACTGTTAAGAGTCGTTAGAAATGATGTCGTGAGGTGATCGCATGTCCGTCGACGAGCTCGAACGGCTTCTGCGAGATCGGTTTGATCTGGGTCGCGCCGATCTCGTTGCTGCGCTCAAGACGCTCCCGCCGCAACGGCCGGGGGCGGCGCGATTGACCGAGAACGAAGCTGCGCTGCTCGACGACCACGGTTTCACCGAGAACGCCGAGGCGTACGCGGAGGCCGCAGCCGACGCCATCGCGCAGATGGGGCGTCTGCTCAGCACGGCCTACTCGTCGCGCGACGTGGCGCAGGGGTTGGGTGTCTCCGACTCTCGGGTTCGACAGCGCCGCCTCGATCACAGTCTGTGGGCGATCTTGGACGGTCGCCGGTGGGTCTATCCGGCTGCGCAGTTCGACGACACCCGCGAAGGGATCGGGCTCACGCAGGTCGGTGGTCTCGAACGCGTGCTGCCATTCCTGTTGGCGCAGGACGTTCACCCGTTGTCGGTTGCGGGATTCTTGGCGACGCCGCAGGCTGACCTCGCTATCGACGGGCAGCTGCACTCTGTCCGGAACTGGTTGCTGCGCGGCGGTCTTGTCGATCCGGTGCTGCGTCTCGTCGAAGCGGGTGACTGGGCAGCTTCATGACGGCAGACTCGATGCTGCCCGAGCCGCCGTCGCCGGAAGCTCTGCGTACCTTGGGATGCCGTGACGACGAGTCACGAGTGATCCCGATCGAACAGGTGTGGTGGCGAGTGCACAAGACCATCGGTGATCACGTTCTGGCATGGAACGCGATGCGCACCTACGGTCCGCTGTTGCGGTTCGATCCGCATTCGCTCCCGGTCGGTGAGGACCCGAGCGGGAGAAGCGTGTGGTACGGCGCAAGCTCACCCGACGCCGCGTTGGCTGAATCCTTCCAATTCAATCGAACCATCGACCGCCAATTGGGGCGACCGTACCTGACCGGGCTCAGCTTCATCAGGCCACTGAGAGTCCTGGATGTGGCTGCCGACAGCACCGGCGCATGGGTGACACGTGTGGGCGGTACATACGCCATATCGACTGGTGCCCATGGCATCACCCAGCGCTGGGCCCAGAACATCGCAGAGGCATTCCCGCACATCGACGGACTGCGATACAACAGCCGGTTTGCGGGCGCGCCGTGCCTGGCCCTGTTTGCGTCCGCCGCCACCGCAATGCCCGACCGGCCGCAGCTTTCCTTGCCTCTGTCGCACCCCGATCTCGCCGGCCGCATCGCCGGAGCTGCCTGGCGACTTGGCTATTCGGTTGTCTGAGCTAGTGTCGCCGCGTCCCGCTTCCGCTGTATGTGTCCGTTTCCGCTGGCTGAGCCTGGACCCGTGGAAGCTCAGTGAGGGCGTGCGTCCAACAGCGCGCGCCAGCCGACCTCCGCTCCCTGAGGTGCTCGAGGCGCTAGCCGAGAGCCTCGAAGGGCTGGTGAGACAAGCTAATTGGGTAACCATGAAGCAACGGTAACCAGGCCTTCGAGGCTCCTCGCTAGCGCTCGCCGCACCTCAGGCAGCGGGATTTGGCCTCGGATTCGGGCTGAGTGTTGCGTCAGATTCCCAGCGCACGCATGCGTGCGTACAGCGTCGTCCGGCTGATACCGAGTTCCCGGGCGGCGTGCACTTTGTTGCGTCCGGCGCGGTCGAGCGCGTCGATGATGGCCTGGCGTTCGGCCTGTTCGCGGCCCGAGAGATGTGCCGCCCGACTGGTCGTCCGGTAGCGCTCGGGCAGCGCCGCGACGTCGACGACGCGTGTGTTGCGGTTCCGGCAATCCTGCGCGGCGTGCTCGAGAACCGACCACAGTTCGCTGAGATTTCCCGGCCATTCCTGCGAGAGCAGGGCGTCGGTGGCCGGCGTCGAGAGCCGGAGGTCGGCGTCGATGGAGGACAGGATCGACGTGGCGATCGCGGCGAGTTCGGCGGTGCGTTGGCGTAGCGGCGCAAGGTCGACGCGAGAAGTGCAGCGGCTCAACAGAGCCGACACCGCTGCCCCGGCGCCGGGGCCGCTCACCAGGATCAGCGGATGATGGGCATCGGCGGTCGCGGCTGCTCTGGTCAGGAGTGACACGGTCTTGTCGTCGAGAAGGTCGACACCGTCGACGATGAGCGGTCGGTTGTCGCGACGGCTCGCGGCGAGCATGCCGATCACGTCTGGCTTCTCGCCACCGATCAGCGCGTCGGCGACGTCGAGAATGATTGGGGTGGAACCATATTCGTCGGCAACTGAGAGGGCACGCGTGCTCCGGCCGGTTCCCGGCTCACCGACCACGGCGATGCTTGCTCCGCTGGATTGAGGTTGCGTGCCGGCGAACGTGAGCGCCGGTCGATCCGCCGGCGAGATCGTCCGGAACCGGAACAGCGCGGCGCCCTCGGCGCCTGCGATCGGCTCGACCACGACGTCGGTCTCGACGCCCGACGCCAGGGTCATCCGCAGGTTGGTGATGCCCAGAGTGGGATCGGCGGCGAGGGTTTGCAGCGTGCCGATATCGGTGGGCGACAACAGTTCTGCGGCGAGGGCGTTGGTCAGTTGGAGGTCGTCACCAAGGGCGGCGACCGCGATGTCGCGTCGGGGTGCGGCCCGCTGGAAGGCGTCGAGGACGCAGCGTTGGTGGGCGCGGGAGCGGTCGAGGAGGCGGTCGGCGATGTCGGACACGATGCCGGTGACGAACGGGACCGACAGCGGGTTGATGCGGTCGGCGATCTCCGTCATGCACAGGATGCCCGCGAGGCGGCGCGTCGCCGGGTGGACGATGGGCTGCCCGAAGCAGCTGAGGTGTTTGAACTGATCGAGGTAGTGTTCGGCGCCGTTCACGGTGACCTGCCCGCGCACCTCCGCCGGCGTGCCGAGCGCGGTGGTCCCGACCGATTCCTCGCCGAATGGGATGCCCGGTGATGCGCCGAGGTCGTCGAGGGCGCGCTCGACGGTGCTCCCGAACGCGACGCGCGTGACCATGCGGCACTCGTGGTCGACGAGCAGCAGCGACATGTTGGTCTCGGCGAGCTGAGGCGCGGCGGCGTCGAGGACTGGCCGTGCCGCGTCGAGCAGGGGATCGGCGGAGGCAATGTCGACGGTGGTCGTGGGCGGTGCGGCGTCGGGCCGGACACCGGACAGCTCCGATCGACGCCACGAGTGCGCGATCATCGCGCGCTGTGGAGGGCGGTCGGGGCGGATGGATGTGTCGATGGTCACACACCCTGGCACAGATTCGGTGCGGGGGGAAGGGCGGGGTCAGGATCAATGGCGTCGCTGAAAGGGGTCAGGTCGGCGCAGGAGAGCTGTCGGTGTGCTCATGCTCGTCGGGTGGCTGCGAGAGCAGTTGTGTCAGAAGCTCGTTGGTGACTCGATTGAGCGCAGACCGAGTGGCGGCATCTGCCAGTGCACGCAGTCGGACGAGTGAGAGGGTCACGTCGGCGACACGTTCGTCGCTGTCGGGATGTGCGCTGTCGGGATGTGCCCTGTCGGGATGTGTGCTGTCGGGATGTGTGCTGTCGGGATCAGGGCCAGATTGGGCGAGTGCGTCGGCGGCGTCGGTCAGTGCGGTGCTCAACGCGTCGAAGGCCGGTGCGACCTTCTCGACGGTGTCGAGCACGGCGGACACGGGACGTGCCTCGGTGGCCAGGGCGAGGATGGCCTCGACGACGGCGGGCTCGTTCACCGTGACGTCCCCGCGCCCGATGGTGATGAGTCCGAGCCGGGCCAGCCGACGGGCCGCGTCGCCATCTACGCCGTCAGTTGCGAGATCGGACAGGGTGGTGTGGGGATTCTGGGCCACCGGCTCGGAGAACTCGGCCTCGAGTCCGAGGATGTCGGAGATCTGGCGGCCACTCTGGTGGGCGCTGAGCAACTCGTCGATGTGGGCGATCTGGTAGCCCCGCGAGAGCATCGAGCTGATCAGTGAAAGCCGGGTGACGTGGGCATCCGAATAGAGCGTCACCCGTCCCACGCGGTGTGGGGCGGGGAGGAGTCCGCGCTCGCGGTAGGCACGGATGTTGCGGGTGGTGACGCCGGTGATGCGCGCGAGGTCGTCGATGCGGTACCTCTCCGACCGCGAGTGTCCCAATGTCTGCCGGGTCGCATTGGTGACCAGCTTGGTCACGGAGGATTCGAGTTCTCGGGACTGTTTGCCGACATACGCAGGCGCCCCTGACAGCTGATCGATGATCGCGGCCAGCTGTTTCAGTCGTTGCGGCGTCGTTCGTGCCATTCCTTGGGTGCTCCCGACCTGTGCCTGGTGTGCCGATAAGCGTACTTCCGAAATCACCCACGGCGAAATGCGCCATTGACAACTGGCACGTTTTTGGATGACACTCAGGCGGTGGCTCAGAACACACTCAGGTCCAAGGCGGTGGCCGAGGTCGCCCGCCACACATTGCGCCCGTTCGCCGAGATTCTGCCGGCCGGCGCTGTACAGGTGAGCATCTCGCGCGCTCTGGTCGCCGCGGCCATGCTCGTTGGTTGCCCACCGCCGCACCGCGTCCGCGTGGACCGGCTCAACACGGGGAGTTTTCGGGGCGAGTGGGTCTTCCCTCCCGGATCAGAGGACTCTCGCCGCATCATTCTCTACGTCCATGGCAGTGGATACGCCATCTGCTCCGCACGAACGCATCGCGGGTTGGTCGCCAGGTTGACCCATCTCACCGGGATGCCGGCCTTCACCGTGGACTATCGGCTCGCACCCGAGCATCCGTTCCCGGCCGCTGCCGACGACGTCGAGGCGGCGTACGGCTGGCTTCAGGACATCGGCTACCGCCCCGAGAACATCACCGTGACAGGTGATTCCGCGGGTGGTCACCTGATCCTCGACCTGCTGGCCGAGAACGCCCGCCGCGGGCGTCCGCAGCCGCGGGCGGTGTTCCTCATGTCGCCACTGCTCGATCTGTCCCTGAAACTGGCGCGGCGGCGTGAGCGCACCGGACGACCCGACCCGCTGATCTCAGCGCGTGCCGCGCGACGTCTCGTCGGGCACTACACCAAGGGGCAGCCGGATGACCTGCCGCGCATCAAGATTGCCTTCGATCAGGCTGCGACGAAGGGGGACGGATCACATGACCTGGATCGGTTGCCGCCAACGCTCATTCAGGTAGGTGGTTCCGAGATGCTCTGTGCCGACGCCGAATCGGCCCAGGCCCTGCTTCAGGATGCCGGAGCGACGTGTGACCTGCAGGTGTGGCCAGGTCAGATACACGTCTTCCAAGCTCTGCCCACGCTGATACCCGAGGCCGGCGACGCGCTGGCCGCGGCAGCCGAGTTCATTCGGACGGCAGAAATGGTGCCGTCCGGTAAGAGGCCGAGTGCGACGAGAGGACCGCTCGAGGCGCTCACCGCGGAAGCAGCAGGATGAGCAGCCGACGAACTCGCAGGGCACGGGCAGTGGTCACCGGTGCCGGGAGTGGGATCGGACGGGCATTCGCCGTCGAAATCGCCCGTCGTGGTGGACAAGTCCTCTGTGCCGACATCGACCAGGATCGCGCACATGCGACCGTGGAGATCATCGAACGCGCCGATCGTGGGCGAGCGTCGGCGTACTTCTGCGACGTCTCTCAAGTCGACGACATGCGTGCGCTCGCTGATCGGGCCCGCGAGTACTTCTCGGGTCCGACAAGCTTGATGATCAACAACGCCGGCGTCGGCATCGGCGGACGAGCGGTGGGCTCCATCGGAATCGATGACTGGGAATGGGCGTTGGGCATCAACCTTCGCGGCATGATCTACGGCTCAGAGCTCTTTCTGCCGCAACTCCAGGAGTCCGGCACCGGTGGTCTCATCAACGTTGCGTCCGCTGCTGCCTTCTCCGCCGCACCCGGGATGGGTGCCTACAACGTGGCAAAGGCAGGCGTACTGGCGCTTTCGGAGACCATGGCCGCGGAGCTGGCCGGTAGCGATGTCGCAGTGACGGTGCTGTGTCCGACGTTCGTGCGCACCAACGTGGCAGCTGACGGCAGGATCACCGCCGACGCGATGAAACTGGCCCAGACCCTGATGCGGATCACCGGCCGATCGGCCGATCAGGTGGCCCGGCAAACCCTCGACGCCAACGACCGTGGCCGCCTTTATGTGCTGCCACAACTCGACGCCAGGATCATCTGGCTGGCAAAGCGTTTGCTGCCGCGGACCTACGTAGTGGGCGCGGGCCTCTTGGGCCGCGCATTGCCGACGGTGGAGCCACCGGCGCAACCGGTCGTCGACGAAAGCTTTGTACCGGAATACGACATGAGAGGAATCTGACATGCCCATCGTGCTCGAGGACATGCTGCACACCATCAAGGACCGACAGTGGGCGTTGGCTGACATCGACTGGGACGCACCCGGGGCCGAGCTGATCTCGGAGGAACAGAAGCCCAAACTCAAGGCGTTCATGGCCGATCTCGTCTGGATCGAGAACGTCGGTGCGCGCGGATTCGCTGCGCTGGCGAAGAAGGCCCCCGACGACACACTCGCCGAGATCTACCGGTACTTCCATGCGGAGGAACAGAAGCACGCGAACGCGGAACTCGCCCTCATGCGTCGATGGGGCATGCTCACCGACGATGAGGTGCCCGAACCCAATATCAACATCCGTCTTGCCATCGAGTGGCTCGATGCCTTTGCCGACCGCATGTCGCTGTCGGTGTTGGGCACGGTGATCCCGATGCTCGAAGTGGCCCTCGACGGTGCACTCCTGAAGTTTCTTCTCGAGGAAGTGAAGGATCCGGTGTGCCATGAGGTGTTCCGCAAGATCAACTCCGACGAATCCCGACATCTCGCAGTCGATTTCCACGCTCTCGACATGATCGGCAATGCGAGGTTGCGAAAGCTGATCATCGAGGCCGTCGGGACCGTCGCGTCGCCGGCGGTCATCATCGGCGCACTCATGTATGTGCCACTGCTGAACAAGATGCGCGACAACATCGTCGCCATGGGTCTGCGTGAAGAACGTCTCTACGATGCGATGAAGCGATTCAAGAAGAACGGCGAACGTGGCAACGGAACCCGACTGATCACCTATCAGGTGCTGAAGTATCACGCAGGATGGGTTATCAACCGCGACAACCCATATCACTACTTCGCCGACGCCATGGTGCGCATCACCGACCACTATCCTCGATTCCTGCTCCGCCCGCAGCCGACGTGGTCGAAGGAACTGACCTACGAGCCGGTCGCATGAGCGCGGTGGACGACGCGGCGGTTGAATCAGAAGTCGACGATTCGGTCGATCTCACCGTCGACGCGGCCACGGTGATCGTCGGCGCAGGTTTCGCCGGCATCGGTACCGCCATCCGCCTGATCCAGCAGGGTGATCGTGACTTCGTCATCCTCGAACGGGATGTGCGGCCCGGCGGGACGTGGCGCGACAACACTTATCCGGGTGCCGCCTGCGACATCCCGTCGCGGCTGTACTCGTACTCATTTGCGCCCAATCCTGATTGGTCGCACTCCTATTCGGGTAGCCGCGAGATCCTGGCCTACATCGATCGGATGGTCGCCGATTACGATCTCGCGCGCCACATTCGGTACTCGCACCTGGTCGTCGGCATGGAACTCGACGAGTCGTCGGGAACCTGGCGCGTCGACCTGGCCGACCGACCCTCCCTCGAGACCCGCGCTGTGGTGGTCGCCTCGGGTCCGCTGTCCACACCGGGCTACCCGCAGATCGAGGGTATCGATCGGTTCGGCGGCCACAAGATGCATTCGGCGGCATGGGATCACGACTACGACTTCGCCGGAAAGAAGGTCGGCGTGATCGGTACCGGGGCATCGGCGGTCCAGATCATCCCCGAACTGGTCCGCGGGGGCGCACAGGTCACGGTGTTCCAGCGGACGCCGGGCTGGGTCCTGCCACGACTCAACCGTCGGATCTCCTCGCTCGCGCGGGGCGTGTACCGGAACGTGCCCGGCACACAGAGCGCTGCGCGCTCTCTCTGGTTCTGGGGGCACGAGTCGGTTGCCGTGGGCGCCGTCTGGAACTCGCCGTTCACCCGTGTGATCGAAGGGGTGTCCAAGGCCAATCTGCTTGCACAGGTGCGTGATCCGTGGATGAGGAGGCAACTGACTCCGGATTTTCGAGCGGGATGTAAGCGTCTGCTCATGAGTAGTGACTATTATCCGGCGCTCCAAGCCGACAACTGCACGTTGGTCACCTGGCCGATCGCTCGCATCTGCGACAAGGGCGTGCGCACGGTCGAAGGTATCGAGCGCAGATTCGACTGCCTGGTCTTCGCAACGGGATTCGAGGTGTCCAAGCAGGGTACGCCGATCCCGATCCGTGGCCGAGACGGCCGCGATCTGGGTGAGGAATGGTCCCAAGGTGCGTATGCGTACCGCAGTTTCGCAGTGGCCGGCTACCCGAACATGTACTTCACCTTCGGGCCGAACTCCGGTCCTGGCCACAACTCTGCACTGGTGTACATGGAGGCCCAGATCGATGCGATCGTCACGGCGATCACGACAATTCGAGACAACGATCTCGCACTTCTCGACGTGCACCGGCCCGCCCAGGATCGCTACAACGAGTCGATACAGCGCAGGCTGGCCCGAACAACCTGGAACTCTGGTTGTCGCAGTTGGTATCTGACCGACAGCGGGTTCAACGCCACCATGTACCCGGGGTTCGCGAGCCAGTACATCCATCAGATGCGTACCGTCGATTTCACCCGCGATTTCCGTGCGGTGGCGCGGGAGTCGGTGATCGCGCGCCCAGCCAGTAGACGCCGAACGCCATCAGCGCCATCCCGGCGAACACCACGATGAGCGACAGCGTCATCGACAGATAGCCCTGGCCGCGAGGATCGATGAACGGGTACGGGTACCAGTCGACGAACGGTCCGCGGATCAGGGTGTACACGCCGTAGACGAGGGGAAGGGCCAGCCAGGTGAGCCAACTGCGGTCGGGCAGGAAACGTGGGCGGAAGACGATCCAGTCCACGAGCAGGACGATCGGCATCGTCCGGTGCAGTACACCGTTGATCCATTCGATGTTCAGGTTCACGTCGACGTTGGCGAGCAGAAGTGCGTAGACGATGCCGGTGATCACCATCGCCGTCGTGACCGCACCACGCAACCATTGCCATCCGGCACCGGCGGGCGCGGCGATGGCGCCGACCAGCAGAACGATGACCGCGGCGACGTTGCTCAGGATGGTGAAGTAGCTGAAGTAGTCGGCGAGGGTGAATCCCGGGCTGTCCCAGCTCTCGATCGGCAACAAGATGAGCGCCGTCAGTCCCAGTGCCGCGAAGCCCAGCCGAAGGACACGGGCCCACCAGGTCTGCGAGCGATCGACGGACAGGGGCGCTGCAGGCGTGGGTGCGGCCATGTCGCGGTCTACTTGGCCGTCGCCTTCACCGCCATGACAACTGTCCCCTTGCACGGCCCGCTGTCGATGACGGTCCGCCATGAGCCGGTCTTGGTCCCGTCACGTCGCGGGGTGTACCAGGCGACGGAGTGCGCGGGCGCCCACACCTTGGGTTTGCCGGCACCCATGTAGCAATCCCACTGCCAGTCGAAGCGTTCGACCCAGCTGACCCCGTCCCAGGTGTACCGGGGTGGGCGGGGGATGGTCGGATTCTGCGCTTGCGGGCCACCGACCACCGTCGCGACGCATCGGCCGCCACTGCACTGGGTGGCGAAGGTGTAGACGTTGGAGAAATCCGGTTCACGTTGTCGAGCCGCGAGGCTGGTGCCGGTCTTCGACGCGGCATAGCGAGTCAGTGTCCACTGGCCGTTCCAGGTGGGCGCGGCCGCCGCAGGTCCGGAAGTGACCGCGAACCCGGTCGTGGCCAAAGCGAGGGCGAAGAGGATGACGGCGTACTTGCGCATGGTGTCAGTACATTGCGATCGGTCGTCGACCGCAGCAAGTTCGCTCAGGCGACCCGATTACGCTCGGTGGCATGCGTGTGGCGACCTGGAATGTGAATTCGGTGAAGCAGCGGATCCCGCGGTTGCTGCCCTGGCTCGACGAACGACAACCCGACGTCGTATGCCTGCAGGAGACCAAGCTGTCCGACGATGCGTTTCACGAGGTGCTCGGCACCGACCTCGCCGACCGTGGTTACGCCATCGCCCACCACGGCCAGGGTCAGTGGAATGGGGTGGCACTGCTGTCGCGGGTGGGGCTCGACGACGTGCAGAACGGTTTCGACGCGATGCCCGGTTACCCGGACCCGGACACGCTCGAGGCCAGGGCGGTCTCCGCAGTGTGCGGCGGCCTCCGCGTCTACTCGCTCTACGTCCCCAATGGCCGGGTGCCCGACTCCGACCACTACACCTACAAACTGGACTGGCTCGCGGCGCTGTCGCGGTCGATCGACGACCCGTCGTCGACGATGCTGTGCGGGGACATGAACATCGCCCCGACCGACGCCGATGTCTTCGACCCCGACGCGTATGTGGGCCATACGCACGTGACCGAACCCGAGCGAGCGGCGCTCGCACGGTTCGAGGTGCTCGGCCTGCACGATGTGGTGCGTGAAAGATGGCCGGATTCACGAGTCTTCAGCTACTGGGACTATCGTGCCGGAATGTTCCACAAGGATCTCGGTATGCGGATCGACCTGATTCTTGCCGGTTCGCAGGCGGCGGACCGGACCGTGGCCGCATGGGTGGATCGTAAGGCGCGCAAAGGAACCAAGCCGAGCGATCACGCACCGGTGATCGTCGACCTCGACGATGCCCCTGATGGCGATATCGGCCCGATGGTGCCGCCGCCGTCGAATCCGGCCAAGCGCGGATCGTCCAAGGTGAAGCTGCCGCAATCCACGGACTGACCTGCGGTATGTCCGTTCAGAAGGCTAAATGTTAAGGCGTACAAAGGAACCGGTTGGTCCTCTGATCGGATTAGTACGATCGAACGGTTTTCCACAGGGCGCGCTCAGCCGACGCTCAGCCTGTCATCAGTTCGTGATACGAATGCATCTCCGCGGATGGTCTGCGGGATGTCAAAGGGAGAGATTGGCTTATGAAGAAGCTGACTTGGGTCTTGGGGTTCCTTGCCTTGGCGCTGGCGGCAATCCTGGTGGTTCCGACCGGAACCGCGGGTGCGACGCCGGCCGGAAAGGTGCCGACACACAACGCGAACGCGACCATCTCGCCGAGCGGTGACACCATCACTGTCAAGCTGCGCGATGGGAAATTCGTTCCGAATCAGGCAAATACCGAGATCAAGGTCGTCGACGGGCGCGGCAACGTGACTGAGACCGTCCCGCTGATGCCGGTGTCCAACGGCAAGACCGTCCACGTGCGCGCCATTGTGTCGCAGGACGGCAAGACCGCTACGTTCCACGGGCCTGTCGCCACACCGGTTGCCAAGAAGAAGCCGGGCAAGCGGATGACCAGGGACCAGGCTTTCCAGAAGATGACCTACCAGCTCAACAAGGATTGGCCGTGTGCGGCGCCGTACATCATCGGTGGCGCCCTCATCGGGTTGTTCTTCATCGTGGGCTGGGTCATCGGTGGCGCTATCGGCGCCTACATCGGCTACACCACCTGCAACCACGGGGCCGGCTTCCGGTCAGTGGTCACCTGGTGGAACACGCCGTAGTTGTAACCTCTCACAGTGCGGTACCCGGGTCCCGGCGTGTCCTGCGCCGGGACCCGGTCTGTGTCACCAAGTGTTCACCCGCGTCGAATGGTCGACGTCATCGGTGGTCAGTACCCTCGCGACATGACATCGACCGCGACATCGGTGAACGGGTCGAGGCACCGCGACCTCGCACGATTGCGGGACCGCCTGGCCGCCCTACGGCACGACGCGCTGACTGCCGAAGGCGCCGCGTCCGACGCCATCGCGGGCGTACATCCGTCGCATCGCGCGAGTGCCGCCAACATCATCCACTACTGCGCGTTGCGCGCCCATGACCTTCGTGACCTGCAACTCGAACTGAGCGCAGAAGGGCTGTCGTCCCTGGGGCGCATGGAGTCGGGGGTGATGCGCAATCTGGATGCGGTCATCCGCATCCTCGACGACGTACTCGGCAGGTCCGAACCCGCCGACGACGCAACCGCCGATGCCCCTGAGCCCGGCCCTGGACCACTCGCCGAGAACGCGGTCGCCCTGCTCGGTCCGTCGCCGGTCGGTCGGCCGACGAGAATCATGGTCACCATGCCGTCGGACGCCGCTCTCGACACCGCGCTCACCGTCGAGTGTGCCGCAGCAGGAATGGATCTCGCCCGCATCAACTGCGCTCACGACGATCCGGTGGCCTGGCGGTCGATGGCCGCCCATGTGCACGCAGCGCGCGCCGACGCTCGGGTGGCGATGGACCTCGCCGGGCCCAAGCTGCGCACCGGTCCGATCGCGCCCGGGCCGCAGGTCCTCAAGGTCCGTCCAACCCGCAATCTGCTCGGTGAGGTGCTCGTCCCGGCACGGTTCTGGGCCGGCGAGGCGCCGATCCGGTCGGAGGTGCTCGACGCGGCACCCGTCGGCGACGCTCGATGGCTCGCAGGTCGGTCGATCGGAGAGGAGGTGCGGCTCATCGATGCGCGCGGTCGTCGACGGGATCTGCGGGTCCTCGAGATCGCGTCGAACGGGGTGCTGCTGGGCACCGACCGCACCATGTACCTGACGCCCGGTCTGAGGTTGCGGGCGAGCGACAGGTCGACGGCGAAGATCGGCTCGCTGCCCGCGGTCGCGCAGGCCCTGCGGGTGCACACCGGCGACAGCATCGCCCTGACCGCCGACCTCACCCCGGTGATCCCGTCAGACGATGGCCGCCACCGCATCGGATGCACCCTGCCCGAGGTGTTCTCGGCGGTTCGTCCGGGCGATCGGGTCTACTTCGACGACGGCAAGATCGAGGGTGTGGTGGCTGCGGTGTCGTCGGGAGAGGTTCCCGAGGTGGACGTCGAGGTCGTGCGAGCCGCACCGGGCGGCAGCAAGTTGCGTGAGGCCAAGGGCATCAACCTGCCCGACACCGAATTGCCCACGGCCGCACTGACCGACGACGACATCGCCGCGCTGCGCACCGTCGTGGAGATCGCCGACCTGGTGAATCTGTCGTTCGTGCGCAGCGCCGGGGATGTCGCGGACATGCAGCGTCGGCTCGGCGAACTCGGCGCGACCGATCTCGGCCTGGTGGTCAAGATCGAGACGATGGCCTGCTTCAAGCGGCTGCCCGCGATACTGCTGCAGCTGCTGCGGACCCGACGTGTCGGTGTGATGATCGCGCGTGGTGACCTCGCCGTCGAAGCGGGTTTCGAGCGGCTCGCCGAGGTCCAGGAGGAGATTCTGTGGTTGTGCGAGGCCGCGCACGTGCCGGTCATCTGGGCGACCGAGGTTCTCGACAACCTCGCCGACTCCGGCCTGCCGACGCGGGCCGAGATCACTGACGCGGCCGCGGGCAATCGCGCCGAGTGCGTGATGCTCAACAAGGGTCCGCACATCGTCGAAGCGATCGAGTCGTTGAATCGCATCCTCTCGCGGATGACCCGGCATCTCGACAAGAAACGCCCGCTGCTCGGAAGGCTGCCGGCGTGGGATCCGCGCGGGTGACGGGCGATATCCTGATATCAGTCGATCCTCAGGAGGGGCTGTGCCAGACATTCTCATCACGGGCCTGTCGGACGCCGCGGTGGCCCAGATCGATCGGCAGGCTAACGCGCTGGGCTTGTCGCGCAACGAGTTTCTGCGACGCCAGATCGAGGATCAGGTAGCCGGTCGCTCCGATACCACTTTCACGTCCGATACCACTTTCACGGTCGCCGACCTCCGGCGCGCAAGCGACGCTGTCAGCGACTTGCTCGACGACGAGGTCATGGACAGCGCGCGGCGCTGAGAGGCTGGCTCATCTTCTCTTGGCGGCCACCGCGGGACTGAACCCCGATCCGAAGAGTTCGACGACCGGGCCTCTGACCTGGGCAAATACGCTTGCGTCGTGCCCGAAAAACTTAGGGGAAGAACTTCTTCCCCTAAGTTCCAAGTCGTCCCCGCGAAATTTCGTGGGGAGGACTCCAAGGGTAGGGGAAGAAGTTTCTTCCCCTATTTTCTGTGCGGCTTCTTGCCGGACGACGCCGCGTTGTTCCCCGCCTCCACGATCGACAACGACGTCGGCTGGTGGTCGCCGCGTCGCAGAGTTCCCGTGAGCTGCTTCCTCGGCCGGCCTCGACGGTAACAAGCGATCGACGCGCGCGTGAACAGTCGCTGCTCTTTTGCCACCACTGGAGTGCCTGGCGCGTCAAACGGCAACCTTTGTCGTCTCATGGAACAATCACGCCAACGACTGACGTTGATCACCACGAATGTCACCCTTCGTTCATCACGACGACGGTGCCCGTCCACGTGCGGGAACCGGATTTTGACCTGTACAAACTCGGTCGGTAGAGTGGATCGTCGGTGCCCGGCACATGCTGGGCCAGTCCGCATGCCCTCCGATCGGGGAGCGTGTGACTGACAGGCGAATCCGCTGTCGAGCGTTTGACACGCCCGACCCCGGGGTAGCGATAAATGTACTGACCAGCGCAAACGTGCTGGTGGGGCGAGTTGTGGAAGCGGCCGAACCGGGACATCTCGGACTTGGCCGCTTGCCCGGAGCACCAACCACGACGAGACAACACAACAGAGGAAAGAACACCTAAGTGCCAACCATCAATCAGCTGGTCCGCAAGGGCCGCCAGGACAAGGCTGCCAAGACCAAGACCGCAGCCCTCAAGGGAAGCCCGCAGCGTCGCGGCGTGTGCACCCGCGTCTACACCACCACCCCGAAGAAGCCGAACTCGGCACTGCGCAAGGTCGCCCGTGTGCGTCTGACCAGCGCGGTCGAGGTCACCGCCTACATTCCGGGCGAAGGCCACAACCTGCAGGAGCACTCGATGGTGCTCGTCCGCGGCGGTCGTGTGAAGGACCTCCCCGGTGTGCGTTACAAGATCATCCGCGGCTCGCTCGACACCCAGGGTGTCAAGGACCGCAAGCAGGCCCGCAGCCGCTACGGCGCCAAGAAGGGGAACTGATAAGCGATGCCACGTAAAGGACCCGCACCCAAGCGCCCCCTCATCAACGACCCCGTCTACGGTTCGCCGCTGGTCACCCAGCTGGTCAACAAGATCCTGCTGGACGGCAAGAAGTCGACCGCCGAGCGCATCGTCTACGGCGCCCTTGAGCAGGCCCGCGACAAGACCGGCACCGATCCGGTCGTCACCCTCAAGCGCGCACTCGACAACGTCAAGCCGACCCTCGAGGTGAAGAGCCGCCGTGTCGGTGGTGCCACCTACCAGGTGCCGGTCGAGGTCAAGCCGGGCCGCGCGAACACCCTCGCGCTGCGTTGGCTGGTGACCTTCAGCCGTCAGCGTCGGGAGAAGACCATGGTCGAGCGCCTGGCCAACGAGCTGCTCGACGCCTCCAACGGTCTCGGTGCTTCGGTGAAGCGCCGCGAGGACACCCACAAGATGGCCGAGGCCAACCGGGCGTTCGCGCACTACCGCTGGTGACCGTTCGCTTCGCGTGATCGCCACCACGGCCCTCACGCGAAGCCGACAGCCCTTTTCCACAGATATTCCCGAAGGGACGAGATGGCACAGGAAGTGCTCAGCGACCTGAACAAGGTTCGCAACATCGGCATCATGGCCCACATCGATGCCGGTAAGACCACCGCTACCGAGCGGATCCTCTTCTACACCGGTGTGAACTACAAGATCGGTGAAACCCACGACGGTGCTTCGACCACCGACTGGATGGAGCAGGAGAAGGAGCGGGGGATCACCATCACCTCCGCCGCGGTGACCTGTTTCTGGAACAAGAACCAGATCAACATCATCGACACCCCGGGACACGTCGACTTCACCGTCGAGGTGGAGCGCAGCCTGCGCGTGCTCGACGGTGCCGTTGCCGTGTTCGACGGCAAGGAAGGTGTCGAGCCGCAGTCCGAGCAGGTCTGGCGGCAGGCCGAGAAGTACGACGTCCCGCGCATCTGCTTCGTCAACAAGATGGACAAGCTCGGTGCCGACTTCTTCTTCACCGTGCGCACCATCGAGGAGCGTCTCGGTGCCAAGCCGCTGGTTCTGCAGCTGCCGATCGGTGCCGAGGACAACTTCGACGGCGTCGTCGACCTGATCGAGCAGAAGGCGATCACCTGGCGTGGCACCGTCGAGATCGGTGCCGAGCCGACCTACGAGGAGATCCCCGCCGATCTCGTCGATCAGGCAGCCGAGTACCGCGAGAAGCTGCTCGAGACGGTCGCCGAGACCGACGAGGCGCTGCTCGAGAAGTACTTCGGCGGTGAGGAACTCACCAAGGAAGAGATCCAGGGCGCGGTTCGCAAGCTCACGATTGCTCGCGAGTACTACCCGGTGATCTGCGGTTCGGCGTTCAAGAACAAGGGCATTCAGCCCATGCTCGACGCCGTCATCGCTTACCTCCCGTCGCCGCTCGACGTCCCCTCGGTCGAGGGTCACGCCGTCGGCAACGAAGAGGAGATCCTCTCGCGCAAGCCGTCGGCCGACGAGCCGTTCTCGGCGCTCGCGTTCAAGATCGCGGCTCACCCGTTCTTCGGCAAGCTGACCTTCGTCCGCGTCTACTCGGGCCGGATCAACGCCGGCACCCAGGTGCTCAACGCCACCAAGGGCAAGAAAGAGCGCGTCGGCAAGCTCTTCCAGATGCACGCCAACAAGGAAAACCCGGTCGAGGATGCCACTGCGGGCCACATCTACGCGATGATCGGCCTCAAGGACACCACCACCGGTGACACCCTGTGCGACGCCGCGGCACCCATCGTGCTGGAGTCGATGAGCTTCCCGGACCCGGTCATCAACGTCTCGATCGAGCCGAAGACCAAGTCCGACCAGGAGAAGCTCGGCACCGCCATCCAGAAGCTCGCCGAAGAGGATCCCACCTTCTCGGTGCAGCTCGACGACGAGACCGGCCAGACCGTCATCGGCGGTATGGGCGAGCTCCACCTCGACATCCTCGTCGACCGTATGCGTCGCGAGTTCAAGGTCGAGGCCAACGTCGGCAAGCCGCAGGTGGCCTACCGCGAGACCATTCGCAAGACGGTCGACAAGCACGAGTACACCCACAAGAAGCAGACGGGTGGATCGGGCCAGTTCGCGAAGGTCATCATCAAGCTCGAGCCGCTGGTCGACGCCGAAGACGGCGCGACCTACGAGTTCGACAATGCGGTCACCGGTGGCCGCGTTCCGCGCGAGTACATCCCATCCGTGGATGCCGGTGCGCAGGACGCGATGCAGTACGGTGTGCTCGCCGGTTACCCGCTGGTCAACTTGAAGGTCACCCTGCTCGACGGTCAGTACCACGACGTCGACTCCTCGGAAATGGCCTTCAAGATCGCCGGCTCGCAGGCTCTGAAAGAGGCTGCGAAGATGGCGTCCCCGGTCATCCTGGAGCCGATCATGGCCGTCGAGGTCACGACTCCGGAGGACTACATGGGTGACGTGATCGGCGACCTGAACTCCCGCCGTGGCCAGATCCAGGCCATGGAGGAGCGCAGCGGTGCACGTGTCGTCAAGGCACAGGTTCCGCTGTCGGAGATGTTCGGCTACATCGGCGACCTTCGGTCGAAGACCCAGGGCCGGGCTAACTACTCCATGGTGTTCGACTCGTACGCGGAAGTTCCGTCGAACGTGTCGAAGGAAATCATCGCAAAGGCAACCGGCGAGTAAGTCGCCCAGCCAGAGCGGGATGCGCCGGCCACACAACAAGCGGGCGCAAACAACGTAAGTACACAAACCCCTGCTGGGATCCGCCCAGCAGAGCAACACAGTCCAGGAGGACAATCAAGTGGCGAAGGCGAAGTTCGAGCGGACCAAGCCGCACGTGAACATCGGCACCATCGGTCACGTCGACCACGGCAAGACCACCCTGACCGCGGCCATCACCAAGGTGCTGCACGACAAGTACCCGGACCTCAACAAGAGCTTCGCGTTCGACCAGATCGACAAGGCTCCTGAAGAGAAGGCTCGTGGTATCACGATCAACATCTCGCACGTCGAGTACGAGACCGAGAAGCGTCACTACGCACACGTCGACGCCCCCGGTCACGCCGACTACATCAAGAACATGATCACCGGTGCGGCTCAGATGGACGGCGCGATTCTCGTGGTCGCCGCCACCGACGGTCCGATGCCGCAGACCCGTGAGCACGTGCTGCTGGCCCGCCAGGTCGGCGTGCCTTACATCCTGGTCGCCCTGAACAAGGCCGACATGGTCGACGACGAAGAGATCATCGAGCTCGTCGAGATGGAGGTCCGCGAACTGCTGGCCGCCCAGGAGTTCGACGAGGAAGCCCCCGTCGTCAAGGTGTCGGCGCTCAAGGCCCTCGAGGGTGACCCCGAGTGGACCAAGTCGGTCGAGGAGCTCATGGCTGCCGTCGACGAGTCGATCCCGGACCCGGTCCGCGAGACCGACAAGCCGTTCCTGATGCCCGTCGAGGACGTCTTCACCATCACCGGCCGCGGCACCGTGGTCACCGGTCGTGTGGAGCGCGGCGAGGTCAACGTGAACGAGGAAGTCGAGATCGTCGGCATCCGCGAGAAGTCCACCAAGACCACCGTCACCGGTATCGAGATGTTCCACAAGCTCCTCGATTCGGCGCAGGCGGGCGACAACGCCGGTCTGCTGCTCCGCGGCCTCAAGCGTGAGGACGTCGAGCGCGGTCAGGTCATCGTGAAGCCGGGCACCACGACCCCGCACACCGAGTTCGAGGGCCAGGCCTACATCCTGTCCAAGGACGAGGGCGGCCGTCACACCCCGTTCTTCAACAACTACCGTCCGCAGTTCTACTTCCGTACCACCGACGTGACCGGCGTCGTGACCCTCCCCGAGGGCACCGAAATGGTCATGCCGGGCGACAACACCGAGATGAGCGTCAAGCTCATCCAGCCGGTCGCCATGGACGAGGGCCTGCGTTTCGCCATCCGCGAGGGTGGCCGCACCGTCGGTGCGGGTCGAGTCACCAAGATCGTCAAGTAGCGACGATTTCCCGCGCCCGAGGAGGTCACGTGAGAGCGTGGTCCTTCAGGCGCGGGCCTGCGTCGCGGATCGTCAAGTGATTCACTGACTCACTGAGTCGACAAGGCGCCCGGTCACGAAAGTGACCGGGCGCCTTTGCTTGTCAGGTCAGGTCCGACGGAGTCCAGGTGGGCCAGGCCGGGTATCCAACTGGAACGCCGTGGCCATAGGTCGCCACCAAAAGGTACGGCGTCCGGGCGAGATGGTTGGCGAAAAACTCTGCGCGGTCGACGCGGTCGCGGGCACGGGCGACAAGTGGCCATAACCGGTCGTAGCGTTCGCGGATCTTGTGCTCAGGGACTTCGTGTCCGCCCCGGCGCACGCGTTCGGCCACACGCTGCACGGTCAGATCGACCGGCACGAGGATCATGTGCAGGTGAACGAGGTAGCCGCGTCGGAGTGCGTCGTCAACGAGGTCGTTCTTGCTGGGATGACTGAACACGGTCTCGGTGATGAAAGACTTTTGCGCAATGAGGAGTTCGCCACGCTGTGCCGCCGCAGCCCGTGAGGCCTCATAAGCATGTTCCGGCTCAGCGCCCGGCCACCGCTGATGCGCGATCACGTCGGCATTGACGAACGGCAGTCCTGTGACGGGTCGCAGGACACGCTCGACGTAGGTGGTCTTACCGGAGCCATTGGGTCCCGCGAGGACGTGCAGGACGGGCATCAGTCGTGGGTGGGCCGGATGACGACGTCGCCTGTGTCATCCGATTCGGACCACGATTCTCCCGACTCCGTGAATTCCGCTTCGAAGTCGAGCGCCTCTCGGCGCTCGGTGATCCGTTGGTCCCACTCGGCGCGAACGATCGCCTGTTCGCGTTCGGAGAGGTCGTCGTAGGAGCCGTCGCCGGCCAATACCCACTGGACATCACGCTGACTGACGCCAGGCGAGGATTCCAGTTCGCGGCCGATGCGGATCCAGCGATTGATCTGCTGGACGGCGCTGCGATGCTGCACCTGCGCGTCGGCGACCGCAGCATTCCACAGATCTTCATCGACTCGCGTTGGTCGAGACGAACCGGTCATGGAGAGAGTGTATCGAAATGATACGCCCGCTGATTGCACGCGGCATCGATCCGGTGTGATCTGCGCATCTCTTCCGGCAGTTGCGCACTCACTCCGTAGTAAGGTTTGTGAGCTCTTACTTAGGTAAGGCTTACTAGTTCCTGTGAGGATAGTGTCGAGTGAAGTTGTGGATGCCGGTTCTCGGAGCGATCGCCGCGGCGGTGGCGATCGTAGTGGTAGTGCCGACGGGGACCGCCGGTGCGGCACCCGCACCGAAGATGAGCATGACGACAGGGCCGGCGTCGGTGTCGGTGTCCGACGACGGGCAATCGGTGTTGGTCAACCTGAGTGAGGGGATGTTCCGGAAGTCGGCCTCCGGTGACGCTCTGCTGCTGGTGGATTCGCGGGGCGCTGAGCGCAAGCGTCTTCCGCTGCTCGCCGATCTCGGGGATCAGGTCGTGCGGATTGCGCCGACGCTGTCCGCTGATTCGCGGTCGGTGCGGATGGTTCCCGTCGCCGAGCGCACGCAGCCGCAGACGAACCAGCCATCGGGTCATGACAAGAAGTCGCCACAGAACAAGCCGAGAAAGCTCAATGCCAACCGGGCATGGGACGAGATGTGGAAGCAACTCAAGGCCGATTGGCCGTGCGCGTCGCACTACGCCGCGACCGGCTCGCTCATCGGGGCGTTGATCGGAGCCTTGGTGGGGTCCCTGTTCTTCATCTTCGGTGCGATCTACGGTGCGCTGATCGGCGCGTACTACGGCGTGTCCATCGGTGTGCAGGTCGGCTACCAGACGTGCAACAAGGGCGCCGGCTACAAGGCGATCGGAAACTGGCAGCAGGCGCTGCTGCGAGGCTCGGTCACCGTCAAGTAGTCATGGTCTGCGCGGGTGCCCGGTCACGAAAGTGGCCGGGCACCTTTGCTATTGGCTAGTTCCAGCCGTACACGTAGTCGCAGAGGCCGGTGCCCCTGTCGTTGCCGCTCTTCAGGGCGGGGGTGCTGTTGAGCAGGTAATAGGTGTTGGGAGCGCCGGAGGCGATCACCGCAATGCACTGGTGCGGAATATCGCTTTGAACCTGGGTATGGAGCACCTTGACCAGATTCGGCATCTGACCCGTGTACTTGACGACCCGGAACACCGCGTCCGTGCGCTTCTTGTTCTTGTAGTCGTTGACGGGAAGTACGACATTCGACGTGGGGGCAGCCCACCGGTTCAGGTTGGTCTCCGGCTTCTTGATCGCCTTCAACGCGGTCACCGTAGCGGGATTGGCCTGTGCCATGTGGAGGTGGAGCTGGTCCTGGCCACGGGCGTCGGCGGAGTTGACTCCGATGGCCAACGGCTTGTTCGGATTCTTGTAGACCGTGGTGGTGCCCTCTTTCCAGGCGTAGCGCCAGAAGTTCAACTGCGAGCCATCCCACAGGTACGAGCACTCGATGCCCTGAATCCGGTTGGTGGGGACGAGAAGGAAATCGTCACCGAAGCCGGGGTGGTCGCCACCGGAACGAATCGAGTACAGCTTCGGATTCTGCTTCTCTGGTTGAACCACTCGGATGTTTCCGCGAGTGTCGGGCGTGGCGCTCTTCTTCGCGTCCTTCACGCGCTCCCAGAGTTTGATGCGCGTATTGGGCGGGTTGCCCGCGACGGCGTCGGAGTAGTGTCCGCAACCTGCGGGTGGCGGTGCTGCCGAGGCCATGGGAGCCGAACCGACGCCCACGGCGGTGGCGCCGACCACGGCTCCGATGGCGATGGCCACGAACGTCTTACGGACGCTCCGATCCGAGAAGTGGAAGTGGTGCAACATATCGGCCCTTCTCGCCGAGGAGCCCCGGGGGTGGCTCACCTGACGCGAGAGTTTGCCACCGAAAAAGGCCATACGCTGCCGGAACGACGATATTGACCCAACCTGTTCATCTGCCACGTTCTATGGTTCTGCCATGACCATGTTCGGCGAATCGGGTTCGGGCCCACGTACCCCGCGGTCGGTGTGGACGTTCTTGAGCACCTTCGGTTTCGTGATGCTGTGTGGCATCGTCGGTCCGATCTTTCTGGTGGCCTACTTCCTCATCGACGAACCCGGCATCGAGTGGATGCTCTGGACCGGTCTCGGGATCACGATCCTCGACGTCGCGCTCGGCATCGGTCTGGGCTTGATGTCGTCGAGCGGGAACCAGCGATCCAGCAGATTGCGGGCCACCGGCCGTGCCGCGATCGCCGACATCACGTCCATCCAGCAGACCAACGTCGAGATCAACGACCAACCACTCATGAAGCTGGGCTTGCACATTCACGGCGACGACATCGTGTCCTTCGACGTCGAGAAGCGCACCGTCGTGCCGGTGTATCAGCAGGCGCTGCTGCACGGCCGTCGGCTCGCGGTGCTGGTCGATCCGGCCACCAACGAGTTCGAGATCGATTGGCAGGGAACAGCATTGCTGTCCGGGTCGGTTCCGGCGCAGTTCACCTCGGCGGAAGATGGTCGGACCTACGACATCACCGGACAATTCGAGCCGCTGAGCAAGATCCTGGCAATCCTTCAGCAGCATGGCATTTCGACGGCAGGTTCCATCGACCTGCGGTCCAATCCCGCGGCGCGCGACGAGGTGATGAGCGTCGTGCAGTCGTACATGGGCGGTGGTGACGAGAAGAAGTTGCCCCGCGAACGGTCGATCGGGGAGCGGCTCGCCGACCTCGAGGATCTCAAGGTCCGCGGGGCGATCACCGACGCCGAGTACGCCGAGGCGCGCGGTCGAATCCTCGGGTCGATCTGATCCGACAGCACAGAGGTTGCAGTTCGACGCCGGTGCCGCGTCAAACTGCAACCTCTGTCTGCCACGAACGGGTGGTCGTTCGGTGAGGTGAAACGCCCAGTTCACAGAGGTGAGCGGGTCTAAGATGCGCCCATGGGATTGTTCGGTGACTCGGGGCCCAATCCCCGGCGATCGGGTCTGGCGGGGATGTTCTCCGGCGGGCTGTCCGACATCGCGTCGTCGTTGACCCAGGCCGTCCAGCAATCCGGCGGTACGGCCGCACAGCACCTGGCGATGCGCCCGACGAGCTGCGTCGCCATGGCCGAGATCATGTCGATGACGCAGACGGGCATGCAGGTCAACCATCAGCCGATGATGGTGCTCGGTGTGCGTGTTCAGGGCGACGGCATCGCTGCGTTCGACGCCGAGAAGCGGACGGTGGTACCGCTCTTCCAGCAGGCCCTGCTGCATCAGCGCCGACTCGTCGTGGTGGTCGACGCGGCCACGCGAGAGTTCGAGATCGACTGGCAGGGAACATCTTTGCTGGCCGGATCGGTCCCGGCGCGGTTCACCTCGGCCGAGGACGGTCGCACCTACGACATCACGGGGCAGGCCGAGCCGCTGCTCGCGATCCTGCAGGTCCTGCATCGCTACCGGATTCCGGTGTCGGGATCGATCGACCTGCGGTCCAATCCGCAGGCGCGCGCCGAAGTCATGGAGGTCGTCCGGGGGTATCGGGCCGGCGGTGGTCGTGATGCCGGCGACGACGACGATCGCAGCGTCGAAGAGCGACTGACCGAACTCGAGGGGCTCCGGCAGCGTGGCCTGATCAGTGACGACGAGTACTCACAAACGCGTCATCGCATTCTCGGCTCTCTCTGAGCTGCGAGCCCACAAGTAACTCTAGTAACACACGCAACAATCACCTCATTGGTAACACGTCGGTTTCGATGTCGGCGCCCTGTGGTCACAGCCGTAGCGTCGCTGGTCGACGGCGTTTTACTGTTCGGCAGTGCAGTTCACCACTGGTCGCCCGCGCGTCATGCGCCGTCGGCGTCGAATCATTGTCTCGCTCATCGTCGTGCTCGCGGTCATCGGAATCGGTGCGCCTCAAGTCGGCAACGCCGACGCCGCCTCGTTCGGCCGGTTCTACGTCAGCGGATGCGGGATGCCGAGTTCACCGGTCGACATGTGGACCAAGTGGGGCAATTACAAGACCGTCATCGCGCTCGACGGACTCCGCGCCACCAAGGACATGAGCGGCTGGCGGCACGAGACCAAGATCCAGCGGCTCGCCGACTCCGGCGTCAACGTCATCGAGCCGGTCGGCGGGCTGGCCAGCTTCTACACCGACTGGCAGACCGCCAGCCCGGGCAACAAGATCAAGTACCGGTATCGCTGGACGTGCCGACTCAACACGATCATCCGTGAGCTCGACGCCCGCGGACTCGCCGTCGGCCCGCTGGGGAAATACGCCATCATGGGAATCTCCATGGGCGGCAACGCCGCAGCGATCTACGGTGCCTATCACCGCAAGCGCATCTCGCACATCTTCTCCATGTCCGGCTATCTCAACCTCTCCGCGCCGACGATGCGCGAGGCCGTGCGGCTCGCGCTCATCGACGCGGGTATGGAGAGCGGGATGGGGCCGTTCAGTGCCGATGCGATGTGGGGTCCGCCGTGGAACAAGCGGTGGACCAACAACGACGCGCTGGTGCAACTCCCGAGGATGCGTGGCATGAAGATCCGCGTGGCGTCCGGCTCGGCGACCTGGGGTTCCCACAACACCGATGCGGTGGCGTCGGTGAAGGGTACCCCGCTCGAAATGATCTCCCTCGCCCAAACCCGTGCTTTCGAGGTCGCGGCAAACCTGCAGGGCATCCGCATCTCCACCGACTTCCCGAACGTCGGCACCCACCAGTGGGACTACTGGCAAGACATGGTCTGGCGGGCCAAGAACCAGAAGTGGTTCCGCGATCGGTGACCCTGAACTGACGCCGTAGGCTGGCGCTGCGAGCAGCGCGAGCGACGAAGGGGTGTTCGGTGTGCGGATACTGACGAGAACCACGGGCCCAGACCTCGCGGTCCGCGTGTCCGGCGATCTCGACTCCCGACGTGCGGTACTCCTCGTCCACGGCATGGCGGGCGACCATTCCACCTGGCGGTCAACCGCACGGCGACTGCGCGCCGTGAGCCGCCCGGTGATCAGCGTCGATCTGCGCGGTCACGGCCGAAGCGGTCGGGGAGATCGCCCGTACCGGCTCGACGACCTGCGTGACGACCTCGACTTCGTCCTCGACGAGTTGGGCCTCGACACGGTCGACGCCGTCGGGCACTCCCTGGGTGCGCACTCGCTGCTCAGGCTGGCGATGACCCGGCCGGAACGGGTCAGCCGGCTGGTGCTCGAGGAGGTGCCGCCGATGCCCCGTGACCAGGCCGACGTCGACGAACAGATCACCGTCAGTGCCAGATTCGGCGAACACGTGCGCGGGCTCGTCTCCCTTGTCCAAAATCCCTACCCGGTACTGCGATTCGATCGGCGGATGGCCGAGACGGTGGCTTCCGAATTCGAGGTGAGCGCGCCGCAGTGGTGGGCGAAACTGGAGCGCGTGACGGCGCCGACGCTGGTGATCTCCGGTGGCCCGCAAAGCTTTCTGCCGCCACGCCATCTGGCGACGCTCGCCGAGGCGCTACCCGATGGCCGGTTTGTGCGGATCGACACCGGCCACAGCGTGCACCGCGACAAGAGTCGCGAATTCATCGACGCCGCAGTGGGTTTCCTCGACGATCGATGACGGTGGTCAGGCCGCCGGCTTGTTGTGCAACGGCCGCGGGTCGACGCCGACCGTCTTCCACGCCTCGTAGGCCCATGGAACGTAGAGTGCTTTGAGCGGCAACCGGTTGAACAGCGGGTTCATCGCCCTCATGAATGCGGCGAAGCGCTGGAAGTTCTTCTCCCGCTTCTCGTTCCATTCCAGGTCGCAGACGTCACGCATCTGCTGCGGAAGGGTGCCCACGATGACGGTCCGGATGAAGGCGTTCAGCGGTGCCGACGCGACGCGCCAGACCGGGGCCGGCACGCGCTTGGGTCGGGGGAGGCCCTGACGGATGTAGCCGGTCGCGTACACGATCGTCTTGTGGGGGACGAAGCGGTCGAGCATGTCGTCCCAGTATGCGACGAACTCGTCGTAGGTCTGCGGCTGGCTGCGCGGGCTCACTCCGTACAGCTCGTACCAGACCTTGCTCTCTTCGAAGATCTGTTCCTTCTCGGCGCGACTGAGGCGTCGGATGAAGGTGTCGGTGATGTAGAGGACCTGGTCGACAAAGGTGGCGTGCGCCCAGTAGAACAGCTCGGGATTGAGTGCGTGGTAGCGCGAGCCGTCGCTGATGGTGCCCTTGATGTCGCGGTGGAAGTCGCGGACCGTGCGACCCCACTTCTGCGGTTCGGTGCTGTAGACGGTCTTCATGACCGGGGGGCCGGTGCGCTTGGCGCGCCCGAGGAAATCGTCGAAGATCACCGAGTGGTCGAGCACCGCCTGGCCGAGTTGCTCGATACAGTTCTCGGTTCCGGCCAGTCGCTGAAAGCCCAGCACGCCACGGGAATCGCCGTAGAACTTCCAGATCAGGGAGTCGGCGCCGAGCCGAGGCATCACGATCTCGGCGGCACTGTCCGGGGTGTCGTCGACGATGACCGGCTCGGCCTCGCGGATACCGACCTCGAATCCCTGGTTCACTGACATATCGCGAGGTTATCGCATCTTGGGACGAACGCAAAGATTTGTCTCAATGGTGAGCGGAGGATGGGTGCAGTCAGACAGGTTTTCCGTGCCGACGGCGGCAGAACTGCTCGACTCGGCGGTCGTCGTTCGCGTACCCATGCGCACACGTTTTCGTGGCCTGATCGAGCGGGAGGTCATGATCTTCGCCGGCCCGGCCGGCTGGGGAGAGTTCGGCGCCTTCGTCGAGTACGACGATGCCGAGGCGTCGTCGTGGCTGAAATCGGGCATCGAGGCTGCCTATCTCGGGCCGCCGCCGGCCGTCCGTGCGAGCGTTCCGGTGAACGCCACGGTGCCCGCGGTTCCGGCCGATCAGGTGGCGGGCATCTTGGCCCGATACCCCGGCGCGCGGACCGCGAAGGTCAAGGTCGCCGAACCTGGTCAGACGCTGGCCGACGACGTCGAACGCGTCGAGGCGGCGCGGGAGGTCGTCGACCGGGTGCGTGTCGACGCCAACGGCAAATGGGCTGTCGAACAGGCGATTACGGCGATCGGTGCGATCGGGCCCGTCGAGTACGTCGAACAGCCGTGCGCGACGGTCGAAGAACTCGCGCAGGTGCGCCGCGCCGTCGACGTGCCGATTGCGGCCGACGAGTCGATCCGCAAGGCGAGCGACCCGATGCGCGTCGTCGCCGCCGATGCGGCCGACGTCGCGGTGGTCAAGGTCGCCCCGCTCGGCGGCATGCGGGCGACTCTGGCCGTCGCAGACGCCATCGGACTGCCGGTGGTCGTGTCCAGTGCCCTCGACTCCGCGGTCGGAATGGCCGCGGGGGTGGCGGCTGCGGCAGCCCTGCCCAGTCTGGTGCTGGATTGCGGACTGGCGACCGGATCGTTGTTCGACGCGGACGTGGCGCCGTCGTTCCTGCCGGTCGACGGGAGAATCGAGCCGCGCTGGTTCGGGCCGTCGGACATCGGTCCGCTCGACCACCTGCTCGCGCCGCCGGACCGGCGGCAGTGGTGGCACGAGCGTCTTGAACGCTGTCATGCACTGATCCGAAGAGTTGAGTGACCGCCTCGCTGACCTGGGCAAATGCTCCGACGTCGTGCCCGCAAAATCTAGGGGAAGAACTTCTTCCTCGGGGTTCGTAGTCGTCCGCGAGAAACTTCTGGGGGACGACACCAAGGGTCGGGGAAGAGTTTCTTCCCCGACTTTTGTGGCGGCGGATCGCGATTCTCGCTCGACGACGATGTTCCCGGTTCCGAGGACCGCGCAGGGACGGGCACTCGTTCGGCGTGTCGCGATGTCAGAAACCGCGTGTCTGGTCAGAAACCCGAGGCGCACCAGCGGTTTGTGGCCACACCTGCGGTTTCTGGCGACAAGTGCGGTTTCCGCGACGCGGCCGCGCTCTTCCTGCCTCCACGATCGTCGGCAACGCCGACGGAGGGACGCTGATCCGAAGAGTCCCGTGACCACCGCGATGACCTGCGGAGATGTGGATACGCCCAGCCCGCAAAATCTAGGGGAAGAGTTTCTTCCCCGGGGTTCACAGTCGTCCCCTAGAAATTTGAAGGGGAGGACTCCAAGAGTAGGGGAGGAGTTTTCTTCCCCTAGTTTCTTGGGTGGCGAAGGGCGCTTTCTGTGCTCGACTGGGACCTCGGTGATGGTTGGCCGCGACGGCGGCTTCGCCGACCTCCGAGGCGCGTCGTCGGCGTGTCGCGATTTCAGAAACCGCGTGTCTGGTCAGAAACCCGAGCCGCACCAGCGGTTTCTGGCCGCACCTGAGGTTTCTGGCGACAAGTGCGGTTTCTGCGACGAGGCCGGGCTCTTCCCGCGTCCACGATCGCCGACGATCGATCCCGGCCCGCGGGTGGTAGGTGCCACCAACCAGTAGGAAGAGACATATTGGCCAATCTGTTCCAACATGCGCTAGGGTGTGCGACGTGGGTCACATCGAGCGCCCGTAGCGGTCGCGCTCGCCGGCTTTGGAGGGAGACAGCCATGACGACAACCGAGTCTGCATCTGTGTCGACAGGTAGCGACCTGCGTCCGGTACCGTACTCGAATCGGCCCGGCATCCTCGAGATGATCGAGATGCGCCGTGACCCCTTCAAGTACGGCGACAAGCGTCAGGCCCAGTTCGGCAACATCTCGGGAATGAACGCGCTCGGGCTCAAGCTCGTGGTGACCGGCGGGCCGCGGGCGGCCAACGAGATCCTGATGAACAAGGATCGCGCGTTCGCCAACGGGCCCGCGTGGAGTTACTTCATCGGACCGTTCTTCAACCGCGGCATCATGCTGCTCGACTTCGACGAGCATCGGCATCACCGGCACATCCTTCAGCAGGCATTCACCCCGAGCGTGCTCAAGGGGTACATGCAGGAGATGCAGCCGATCATCGCCGAGCGAGTCGCTGCGATGCCCACCGGCGACGTCAAGCTGTTCGACGAGTTCAAGGAACTCACACTCGATGTGGCGCTCGAGGTGTTCCTCGGCCTCGAACTCCCGAAGGACGAGGCCGACAAGCTCAACAAGGCCTTCATCGACACCGTGCGCGCGGGTGTCGCGTATGTGCGCAAGCCGGTACCCGGGGGCCGCTGGTGGAAGGGCTTGCGGGGCCGCAAGGTTCTCGAGGAGTTCTTCTACGCCAACATCGACGCCAAACGCGCCAAGGAGACACCGGACCTGTTCTCCGTGCTCTGCCACGCGGAAAGCGAAGAGGGACACCGATTCACCGACGAGGACGTGGTCAACCACATGATCTTCGTCCTCATGGCCGCGCACGACACGTCGACCATCACCATGACCCAGATGGCCTACCGGATGGCCAAGTCGCCGGAATGGCAGGAGCGGGCCCGCGCCGAATCGCTGGAGCTCAACCCCGAACTCGGCTACGACGACCTGAGCCGGATGGGAGCACTCGATCTCATCCTCAAAGAATCTCTGCGGATGTGCCCGCCGGTTCCGGCGCAACCGCGCATGGCGATCAAGGACACCTCCGTGCAAGGCTTCTTCGTGCCGAAGGGCACGATCGTCACGGTTTCTCAGCTGACCAATCATCGCGACCCGGAGTTCTACACGAATCCGGACATGTTCGACCCCGAGCGCTTCAGCAAGGAACGCGCCGAGGACAAGGGCCATCGAATGGCGTGGACTCCGTTCGGTGGTGGCGTTCACAAATGCATCGGCCTGTATTTTGGCCAGATGGAAATCAAGACGATCCTGCATCACCTGTTGCGCGGCTACGAATGGTCGGTGCCCGCCGACTACCAGATTCCGATGGACTACAGCTCGCTCCCGGTGCCCAAGGACAAGCTGCCGGTGAACCTACGGCGCCGGTGACGTGGTGAGCAGCAACGCGGTACGGCCCGGGGTACGACCCGCCGGGTCCCGAAAGGTACGCAACACCGAGAGTCCCGAGGCCCAGGAGGCCGCGATCCTGGCCGCCGCTGCCGAGGAGTTCACCTCGGTCGGCGTGCGGCGGGCAAACGTCGACGAGGTCGCGGCGCGGGCCGGGGTCAGCCGAAGCACACTGTATCGGCGGTTCCCCAACAAAGAGGCGCTGTTGCTCGCCGTCGCCAACGACGCGTACGAGCGTGGGATGACGCGACTCGAGGAAGCCACGCATGGATTGGGGCCCAAGGGTGCGATCGTGGAGGCCTTCGCCATCGGTGCGACGATGATCTCCGAAGATCCACTGCTGCACCGCATCGTGCTGACGGATCTCGAGATGAAGGGCATCACCGCGTCGATGACGTCGCTGTTCATCGACATGGTCACCAAGCGTGTCGCCGCCACGATGCGCGACGAAGGCGCCACCATGCCCCAGGACGATCTGCTGCAGGCGGTCGAACTCCATGTCCGGCTGGTGATCTCTTTCCTCGAAACACCCGCGTCCGACGAGGAGCGTCAACAACCCGCCTACGTTCGCGGGTTCGCCGAGAAGTTCCTTGCACCGATGATCTGGTGAACCAAACCGCACATCAATTCGATTCCACCCCAGGGGGATACATCCAATGAGTCTGCGTGACAAGCTGTCCGGCAAACCCGACCACGACGCACTGCGGGCCGCGCTCGAGAACAAGGTCGTGGTGGTCACCGGTGGTGCTCGGGGCATCGGATTCGAAACGGCCACGCAGCTTTTCCAGGCCGGTGCGAAGGTGGCCATCGGTGACATCGATGACGAGGCGGTCGGCAAGGCTGCGGCCGATCTCGGTATCGAGGGTGTGGAGGTGGACGTCACGAACCGCGCCTCCTTCGACGCGTTCCTGGACGAGGTCGAGGCGCGACTCGGTCCGATCGACGTGCTCGTCAACAATGCGGGCATCATGCCGGTCGGACCGTTCCTGTCCTACGACGACACCATCATTCGCCGCACCTTCGACATCGACGTCATCGGGGTGATCCTCGGCAGCCAGTTGATGGCCCGGCGCATGGTGACTCGCGGGGGTGGGCACATCGTCAACATCGCGTCGACCGCCGGCCGCATCCCGACCCCGGGTCTCACCATCTACAACGGCGCCAAGGCCGCGGTCATCGAATTCTCCGAGGCGCTCAATGCAGAGTTGGAACCCGAAGGCGTCCAGGTGAGTTCGATCCTGCCGACCTTCACTCGCACGGCCCTGATCTCCGGCCTCAAGACCAACGCGCTGGTGCAGACCGTCGGCCCGGAGGAGGTGGCGCAGATCGTGGTGTCGACCATCGCCAAGCCGCGAGTGCGGGTGTACGCGCCACGGGCGATGATGTGGGCCGAGTCCGGTGCGCTGTTCCCACAGGGAATGAAACGGTTGTCGCGCAAGCTCACCAAGCTCGACTCGATCTTCATGAACCCTGATCAACAAGTGCGCGCCGCCTACACCAGCCGAATCCGGGGCGAGCGGACCAACTGACCCCTGGTTGCCCGTTGATCTAACGCCGAAGACCCCCGACGAATTCATGGACAGGGCCACTAAGCGTCGTTGACAATGGGCGTGCGCAACCGCACGCTGAACTGGTCTTCGTGACACCGCGTGTACGCTGCTGCCGGCTGGAGGGTCGATGACGAACTCGCCGATGTTCGACACCATGTCGACGATGCGCGCCATGCGGAGGCTCAAACCCGATCCGGTGCCCGAAGAGTTGCTGACACAACTGATCCGGGCTGCGACGTGGGCGCCCAGTGGCAGCAACATCCAGGGCTACCAGTACGTCGTGGTCACCGATCGCGCCAAGATGGCCGAGATCGCGAAGCTGTGGAACGTCATCGCCGACTTCTACATGCAGATGACCGGCGACTCGGTTCCACCGAACTCGACCGCAGAGAAGATGCGGAAGCTGAGAGCGGCGCTGCGGTATCAGCAGGAGCACTTCCACGAGACACCCGCGCTCATTGTGTTCTGCTACGACAGCGGACCGCTCTACGACGCTGCCCGGGCCAATCTTCGTGAAATCATCTCGGCCACAAAGTGTCTCGGTGGAAGACGAATACTCGACACCATGCGCCACGTTCGACGCACGGGGGAGATGTCGGAGGCCGCGAGCGTCTACCCGGGTGTCGAAAACCTGTTGCTGGCAGCACGGGAGTTGGGTCTCGGTGCAACTCTGACCACCTGGCATCTGATGTTCGAGTCCGAGTTCAAGAAGATCTTGGGAATTCCCCGGCGGGTCAAGACCTTTGCGGTCATCCCCGTCGGCTGGCCGGTGGGTCGGTTCGGTCCCGTCAGCCGTGTGGAGCCGGACGACGTCATCCACCGCGACGGTTGGTGATCAGCGCGGTAGGACAACCACCGGCACGGGTGAGTGCCGAATCAGCTTGTGTGCCCTCGATCCGACGAACACCTGGGACAGCAGACCTTCGTGACTGCTGCCGACGAACAACACCTCGCCCTCGATCCACTCGATCGAATCCACCGCCTCACGCCATCCGGTACCGGAGGCCACCTCGGTGGGCGTTCCGCTTTCGATGACGCCGTCGGCCGCGAGTTTCTGCTGCGCCGCCGTCGACTGCTCGATCCATTGATCGAGCACCTGGTTCTCGGTACGGATACCCACCAGAGGCGGATACATGGCGCCACCGCGCACCGCGAAGGTGACCACGCGCATCGGTTTTGCCATCAGCCCCGCGACGTCACGTGCCCGCGAGATGATCCCGTCGTCGTCGGTTCCCGCGTACGCGACCGTGATCCGGGTGAGCTTGCCATCTTTCGGCGAACGGTAGCCTCGCGGGCTCAGTGCGACGGGCGTCGGCGAACGATGCAGAAGCCAGTCCGCGGTGGAGCCCGTCACGATCTGCCCGAGTTGCCCTCCGTTGGCCGAGCTGATGACGAGTACCCGTGCGCCGATCTCCACCGCATGTGCCGAAAGCGCAGACGCCGCGGTCCGGTGATCCAGGCGCACGAAACGCCAATCCAGATCGGGAGGGTAGATCGTCATGTAGTCGGCGATCTCCTGCTCGGCCTTGGTGACGATCTCGTCGGTCCACGACGCGTACTCGGCGTCGACCTTTGCCATCGACGGTGTGGTCCACGGCTTCGGTACCACCGTCGCGACGACGAGGTCGGTGCCCGCGGACTCGGCGAGCATCGCGCCCAATTGCACACCGCCCGTTCCGCCTTCACCTTGGACGTAACCGACGAGAACCGTCATGACAGCGACTTGTCCGTGGAGACCGGTTCCTCAGGTGGGTTGTTCAGCTTGCTGTGCCGACGTCCCCACAGGAGGTAGAAGATCAGCGCCGCACCCACCCAGAGGCCGAAGAACAGGAACGTGATCGGTGCGAGCCCGCTGAGAATCCAGATGCACGCGGCGACCGACAGGACTGGGGTCACCGGGTAGCCGGGCACACGGAAGGGGCGCGGCAGATTCGGCATCGTGCGACGAAGGATGATCACGCCGACCGAGACGACGATGAACGCCGCGAGGGTGCCGACCGAGACGAGATCCCACAGCTTGTCGATCGGCACAAAGCCGGCCAGGATTGCGATGATCACGCACACGACGACCGTATTGTTCACCGGCACCATCGTTTTAGGACTGACCTTCGAGAACGACTTCGGCAGCAGACCGTCGCGGCCCATCGCGAACAGGATGCGCGTCTGCCCGTAGATCACGACCAGGGTGACCGAGAAGATCGAGATGACCGCGCCGGCGGCGATCAGATTCCCGACCCACGTCGAACCGGTGACATTGTTCGCCAGTACCGAGAGGCTGGCCTCGTCGTCGGGGTTGAACTCCGTCCATGCCTGAGCACCGATCGAGGCGATCGCGGTCAGCAGATAGATACTGATGACGACGATCAGGGCGCCGATGATCGCGCGCGGCATCGCTCGCTGTGGGTCCTTCACCTCATCGCCCGCGGTGGACACGGCATCGAGTCCGATGAAGGTGAAGAAGATGACCGCGGCGGCCGACGTCACCCCGGACATGCCCTCGGGCATGAACGGCGAGAAATGGCTGGAGGTGAAAGCGGTCAGGCAGACTGCCGCGAAGAGCAGGAGCACGCCCAGCTTGATGAGCACCATGACGGTATTGACCAGGGCCGACTCGCTGGCACCGCGGATGAGGAGAGCGCCGCACAGGAAGACGAGGATCACGGCGGGCAGGTTGATCCAGCCGGGATCGTCGACGCCCCATGGCGCCGCGTTCAGCTGGTGCGGGATCGTCCAACCGAACAAGTTGCCGATCAACTCGTTGAGATACTGGCCCCAACCGATCGACGTGGCGGCCGCCGACACTCCGTACTCGAGCATGAGGCATGCACCGATGCCGACAGCCACGATCTCGCCCAGCGTCGCATACGCGTAGGAATAGCTCGATCCGGAAACAGGCACGGCGGACGCCATTTCGGCGTAACAGATCGCAGCGAGACCGGCCGCCGCGCCGGCGATGACGAATGCGAGGAGAACTGCGGGGCCGGCTTTGCTGATGGCCTCCGGGACGACGATGAAGATACCGGTGCCGACCGTAGCGCCCACGCCGAACAGCGTCAGCTGAAAAGTCCCGATGCTGCGTTTGAGGTGAGGTTCGCCGGCACCGCCGCCGGGAGCGTCCTTCCCCTCGACCGGCTTGCGGCGGAACAGCAGACTCGTCGTTGACTGTGCTTGCGTCATCAGTGCCTCCTGGCCAGGGTGTATCGATTCTGCTCCCGGATGCGACGACGTGCAGGGCGAATGCGAGATAACGGTGCCGATCGGTTCGGGGGCGAAGGAGCGCAAGGCCGAGAGCCCGTGCTGTCGCAGGGCCTGAAACGCATGGTGTTGCTGTGACTCCTGTACTCGATTACACGCTCTCTTCGCACCACCAGTAACACTAGTGTCGGGTCTCTGACCTGCGAAAATAGTCCTTGACTCGCATACGTGTTCGAGTATTCTGGACGCATGCCCCACATCGAACACCTTTGCGACCAGCTCGCCGCGTTCGCACCACCCGACACCGGCCGTGAGGTGCATGAGGCCCTCACCGCGCTGCTGCGGCTACGAAACCTGGTCGACCACCACGCCGCGGTGTTGGCTGCCACGGTCGAACGCCTGGGGATCGCGACGAAGCAGGGCCGCACCACCCGCGAACTGCTGATCGTCATGGGGTGCGCGCCCGCGGTCGCCACCCGGTTGCTGCGCGTCGGTGTTGCTCTGGCCGGTACACCACGATTGGCCGGTCACACCGCCGATGGCACGCTGTCCGGCGAACACGCCGACGCGATCGCCCGGGGCTTGTCGCATATTGGTGTCCGCGCGAGGGAACCGCTCACCGATGCGCTGCGTCAAACTTGTGTGACCGATCTTCTGGCCCAAGCCTTCTCCGGTGCCACTCCCGCCGACATCGACCGCCGTGCCCGCACCCTGGGCAACCGGGTCGCCGACGATGCTCCTGCCGCGGTACCCGCCCGCGATGACCGCGACATCAACACCTTCGATGTGACCACCGATGGTGACGGCCGGGTTGTGGTGCGCGGGGATGTGGATGCGGTGATCGGGGAGAAACTGCACACCATGATCGACGCCCTGGCCGCACCTCGTCCCGAACCCGACGGCTCCCCCGACGCCCGCAGCGCCGGGCGCCGCCGCTCCGAAGCGTTGGAACGCATCCTTGATGCCGCCGCCCACGGGGATGACAGGTTGGTGGGCATGCCGAAACATCAAGTGCTGCTCACGTTGCCGGCGGACAATCCGGATCTGGCGTCGATGGCGTTCACCGGACCCGTCACCCTGGACACCGCCCGGTTGTTGACCTGTGATGCGGTGGTCACCGCGATCACCGTCGACAAGGACGGGGTGCCGGTCGCGATGACCGACAACCTACGCCTGTTCCCACCACACCTGCGTCGAGCGTTGATCGTGCGTGACGGAGGGTGCTGCATCAAATGCGGAGCGCCGGCGTCCTGGGCCCACGCACACCACATCAAACACCACGCCGACGGCGGCAAAACCGTCCTGGACAACGGGTGCCTACTCTGCCCGTCCTGCCACACCGATGTGCACCACAACGGGTGGGATGTGGTGCTTGGACATGACCGCCACCCCTGGCTGGTCCCGCCGGCCAGTGTCGATCCGGAAAGGAGACCACTACCGGCCTACAACCGACGCACCATGCGCCTGGACAACGCCGCCTGAACCCGACCACGTGATATCTCGCGCCCCTGCCGCTGATCGAGCCGGTACCGAGCCCCAGGGGCGAGGCGCCGTGTCGAGATCCGCCGGTGACCATCCCGAACAGCGGAGTTCGCTCCGCGCACGACCTTTGAGAACTCCATAGTGTGAACCGCGACGCCACGGCGAAACCGTTGCCGCGCTACCGAAATACCCACGGCAAGCACCGACATCGCTGCAGATGACACAGGGCCGGGTCGGGTCGCGTCGGTGTGCGACAACGTGCACCACTAGTGTGGAGTGTGACGACCGACACGTGGGGGTGGACCTACGAGGCAGGAGGGGCCCGATGCCGTCGCAGTCCTCCGAACTCCTGTCGGCGGACCGCTCAGCTCGTCGCGAGTTGGCCGAGGCCGTCGACGAGCTGCACGCTGCGGAGATCGCGGCGGGCACGCGGTCGCCGGTGTCCCGGGTCTGGTGGGTCGCGGTCGTCGGCGGCGTTGTGGTCGCGGTTGCCCTGGCCGCAGTAATGGTGACGGCATGGGTCCGGACATCCGATCACTACACCGACGCGGACTTCGAGAGCGCCGCCGCCGAACGAGTGTCCGTGTTGCTGTCGCCGAACCATCGGGACCCGCAGCAGGTGTGGCGGATTCTGTCCGGGGCGACCGGGGCGTTCTACGACGAGTTCGCCCAATCCGCCGACGCCTACACCGCATTCGTGCGGGCCCACGGGACGGTGACACATTCGTCGGTCGACGGCACGGGAGTGGCCGGCCGCGCCGACGACACGGCATCGGTCCTCGTTGCGGCCACGGTCACCTTCGACCGTGCATCCGCGAAACCGGATCCGCGAGCGGAAGCGGTCCGCCGGTTTCGGCTCCGGGTGCTGGTGACACCTGCGGACGGTGAGCTGAAACTCGCGGCGGTGCAGTACCTGCCATGAAAGTTGTGTCCCGCGGACGTGCCGCGTTGTTGACCGTGATCGCAGTGGCCGTGCTGGTTGCGCTCGGCGTCGTCGTCGGCGTGCTCGCGCGCACTCACCACGCCGACGACACCGTCGAGGCCAACCGGGACGAGTTGCGAGCACAGGCCGGACGCATCGTTGCCGACGTGTTCTCGGTGGACACGCGCACGTGGCAGTCCGACCGAGATCGTGCGCGTGGCCTGGTGGGGCCCGAGTTCACCGAAAGTTATGGTGCACAGCTGAATCGGGCGCCGACAGAGCCCGTGGTCTCTGTGGTGTGGCGCCCGGAGACGGTCGGTCTGGTGCGCGTCGGAGAAGGGGACGGTGAGGTGCTGATCCGAGTTGCGGTCACGACCCGCACCCAGGCGGCACCAGACCCGGCGCCGACCCGGCAGACCGTGCTCACCCACTTCGTGAAACACGCAGACCACTGGCTCCTGGACCGGGCGGACATCGTCGGATGAGCAACAGCGACAAGAGTTCTGATGCTGCATCCGTCCGCGTCGAGCGCGGGATCCAGCGCGTGCAGGAGGCGACCCGTGGGGCGCGTACCGCCCGCATTGAGGCTGCGCCGGCGCTCCTCGACCGCGCGCGTCGTCGTTCGCGTTGGTTCTGGATGACGATGGCGGGCGCGGTCGTGGTCGTCGTCGGGCTAATGGTTGCGTCGGTGATCCTCGGAGTGCAGGTGCGGTCCGCCGACGCCCTGGACGACGAGCGGGCGGCGGTCATCGGTGCTGCCGACGCGGCGGTGGTCGCCATGCTGTCGGCAGATCCGGCCGATCCGCAGGCGTATGTCGACAAGGTGCTCGACGTGAGCGCCGGGGCGCGGCGCGAGAGGCTCGAAGGACTGCGCGACGCCATCGCAGCGGAGGTCGGCAAGCAGTCCGGTCCGAGTGTGGGACAGGTGATTTCGAGCGGACTCGTCAGCGACCCACCCGACGATCCGGCCGACGGCGCGCGAGCAGACGTCCTCACTGTCGCCGACGCGACCAATCCGGCATTGCTCGGGGGCGGGGCGCCATCGCCGTCCCGCGATGTGACCGCTCAGCGGATCACCGTGGCACTCACCATGATCCGGACCGCCGACGGGTGGCGGGTCGCCGACGCGAGGGCCCTGTAGATGAAGCACGGTTCTCTGGTGGGTTCGCGCCGACTGACTCGTCAACAGCGCAGGCGGGCGGCGTGCGCAGCGATCGTCGTGGTGCTCGCACTCGGTGTGGCGCTGGCCGGGTGGATCGGTGTTCTGCGCGCCGATCGGGGAGTGTCCGACACCGAACGTGCCGACGTCTTGCGCTCCACCGAATCGGCCGTCACCGCGCTCCTGAATTTCGGCCCCGGCACCACTGCGGATCAGACTCGGCACACTGCGTCGCTGCTGACCGATCCGATCGCGCTGGATTTTCGCGCGCGCGGATACGGGGTCATCGCGGCCGGTGCTATCGAGGCCGGAGTTGCCGTGTCGGCGCGCGTGGTCGGCGTCGGACTCCATGGTTCCCCTGGGGACACCGCGCGGGTCCTGGTGTTCGTCGATCAGCAGCTGCACCGCGCCGACGCACCTGCGCAAGGCGCCGATCAACGGAGCGGGACAACCCCTTCCGCAAGGTGGGCGACTATGCGTAGAGTCGACGGGAATTGGCTGCTCGCCGACCTTCAACCGGTCGGTGACATCACCATGTGAATGACATCACACATGGGACATCACCCGCTGAGGAGAGATTGTTGAGTGAATCATCGGCCGGCGTGGTCGTGGTGGGAGCCGGACTCGGCGCGATCCGTCTTGCGGAGAACCTCCGCACAAACGGGTACGTGGAATCGATCACGCTCATCGGCGCCGAGGCGCACCCACCCTACGACCGCCCCCCGCTGTCCAAATCCGTCCTGCTGGGCAAGGACGACCGCGTCGACCTGAAGCCGGGGGACTTCTACGGCGAGCACGGCATCGAGCTGCGACTCGGTGAGCGCGTCACCGCCATCGCGCCCGACGACAAGACCGTGACCATCGAACGGCCCGACGATCCGGCGCACAGCGAAACTCTGCGGTACGACACGCTTGTCCTCGCGACCGGGCTGGCGCCCCGCGCTTTTCCCGGTGCCGACCCCGATCTGGCCGGAGTGCACCTGCTGCGCACCTACGACGACGCGGTGGCCCTGCGCGGTGAAATCGATGCGGCCCAAACCGCTGTGGTGATCGGCGCCGGCTTCATCGGGTGTGAGGTTGCGGCGAGTCTGCTCACCCGCGGCCTGTCGGTCAGCCTCGTCGAACCGGCGCAGACGCCGCTCGCCGCAGCGCTCGGCACGCAGATCGGCGCGCTGGTCGCACGACTGCACAACGACAACGGCATCGACGTCCACGCGGGGGTGGCTGTCTCCGAGCTCATCGCCGACGCGGGGAAGGTGCGCGCAGTGAAGCTCTCCGACGGCACCGAACTCGCAGCAGACATCGTCGTCGTGGGAATCGGGTCGACGCCGGTCACCGACTACCTCGATGGGTCGGGCATTGCCCTGGCGGCACGGGAGGATGGCGGCGGAATTGCCTGTGATACAACCGGACACACGAGCGCAGCCGACGTGTTCGCGATCGGCGACGTGGCCAACTGGCTCGACGACAGCGGTAAGCCGAAGCGGGTGGAACATTGGAATCACACCGTCGAGCAGGCATCGATCGTCGCCCACCAGATCGTCGGCGGTGATGCCGTCACCGCGTCGGTGCCGTACTTCTGGAGCGATCAGTTCGACCTGAAGATCCAGGTTCTCGGCAGCCCGCGCGCCGACGACGATCTGCACATCGCGTCCGACGACGGCAAGAAGTTCCTCGCCTACTACAGCCGCGATGGGTACCTCACCGCCGTGATCGGTGCGGGCAAGGTCGGTGCGGTCATGAAGACGCGTCCGAAACTGCAGACCCGCACACCCATCTCCGAGGTGATCTGAGCGGCCGGATGAATGACCGGCCGGTGGCGACTGCGGCAGCGGTGATGGCCGCGGCCGCCGCGCAGGCCGATCCAGAGCGTGCCGTGAACTCGGCGCGATTCTTCCAGGCAAAGCCGGGCGGATACGGCGAGGGGGACGAGTTCATCGGCCTCACGGTCCCGCTGCAGCGTCGAATCGCGAAGCAGTTCAGTGGGATCGGTGCCGACGCCATCGTCGAGCTGCTGGCGTCGCCGGTGCATGAGCACCGCCTGATCGCGCTGTTCTGCCTGCGCGCCGAGTTCGACCGTGCCGCCGACGACGCCGCACGCGAACGGTGGATCGAACTGTACCTCGCGGCCGTCGACCGCGGTCGCGTGAACAACTGGGACCTCGTCGACTCGTCGGCGGACCCCATTCTGGGTGAATATCTGCATGCCCGCGACGACCGGAAACCCCTCGTCGAACTCGCAGCGCAGCAGGATCTGTGGCGGCGGCGCGTCGGGATCATCGGCACCTTCGCGTTCATCAAACACGGCGACGCCACCGCGACGCTGGCGGTCGCGCCACTGGTGATCGACGACCGCCGCGATCTGGTGCAGAAGGCCTTCGGATGGATGCTGCGCGAGGTCGGCAAACGCGTCGACCCCGCCACCCTCAGCGGTTACCTGGAGGATCATGCGGCGCAGATGGGCCGGACCGCACTGAGTTACGCGATCGAGCACCTGCCGCCGGAGCGGCGCACGTACTACCGGTCGTTGCGCTGATCTGTCAGGAGCGTGCGACCTTGAGCGCGGCGACGATCATCGGGATCTGGAAGGGGAGTCGGGCGATGGCAATCACCTTGTACGGCAACGGCTTGTCCCACCAGAGGCGCACCATGTTGATGTTCGCCGGGTAGACCGCGAGAAAGAGTGCGGCCGCCAACCAGCCCGAGGCCTTGCGCGTCTGCGGCGCCAGCAGGCCGACACCGATGGCGACCTCGGCAACGCCCGATGCGTAGGTGAGTGTCCGGGGGTCGGCCGGGATCTCCTCGGGGACGATCTCGTCGAAGGGTTTGGGCGCGACGAAATGCAGGACCCCGATGGTCATCAGCATGCCGGCCAAGGCGCGGGCCAATTGTTCGGGCGTGTACTTTCCGATGCGTGCGAGCACTGACATTGTGTTTGCCGTCCTGGTCGTATTCGGCCCGGAGTTGCTGTGCTGGTTCAGAATTCGATCTTGAGTGAATCAGAGGTGGGGCGTGCCTGGCAGCCCAGGATGTAACCGTCCTCGATGTCCTCCGGATCCAGCGCTCCCGGATTGTCCATCTCGACCGTACCCTCCGTGAGGGTGCACGCACACGAGCCACACTCGCCCTCTTGGCACGAGTAGGGGGCGTCGAGGCCTGCGGCCAGCATGATGTCGATGAGCGTGCGTTTGCGGGGCCAGCTCAGCGTGTGGGTCTCGCCGTCGAGATCGACGTCGACGGTGGCCGCCTCGGCTTGCTCGTCCTCGGACACCTCGTCGAGGACGACGTCGGCAAACGGATCTCCCGACAGCGAGTTGTAGACCTCGGTGTGCACGTTGTGGTGCGGGAAAGCCGCGTCGGCCAGCCCCTTGTGCACGGCATCCATGAACGGTCCCGGGCCGCAGATGTAGGCGACATGCTTGTCGGCGAACGGACCGAACAGCGTTGCCAGGGCGCGTGCGGAGGGCAGGCCCTGCAGCGTTTCCAGCCAGTGGATCAGGGTCAGACGATCGGCGTGCGCTTCGGCGAGCGAGCGCAATTCGGCGGCGAAGATGACGTCGTCGGCGGTGCGGTTGGCGTAGAAGAACACAACTGGCGAGTCGCTGGTGGCGAGCGCCGTCTTGAGGATCGACATCACCGGCGTCACACCGCTTCCGGCGGCGATCAGCAGCAGCGGCTCGTCGAAGGTCTTCGGGGTGAACACGCCCGACGGGGGCAGTACCTCCATCTGCGAGCCGGCAGTGAGGTTGTCGCAGACCCAGTTCGAGCCGTATCCGTCGACGGTGCGTTTGACGGTGACCTTCGGCAGCTTGTCGGTCGACGGTGCGGACGCTAGCGAGTAGCACCGAGCGACCGAACCCGTCTGGTCGCTCGGGATGCGCAGCGTGAGGAACTGTCCCGGCTTGTACGAGGTGAATTGCTCCGACGCCGAATCCGGGAGGTCGAACACGATGGATTTGGCGTCGTCCGTTTCGTCGATGACGTCGGCGACGGTCAGGATCACGCTGCGTGAGCCGTGGGTTGTCAGTTCGGTCATCTCACCATTTCTCCGCGATCATGAGAAGAAACTAGAACAGGTTCTAATTCTAGTCTAGTCCATCCCGTCGGGTCACGACAGGGCCGCGACTCCCTGGGCCAGGGTACGTCCGCCCTCGGCGATCAGTCTCTCCAGGTCGGAGGCGGGATCGGCGAGCCACTGCTCGTAGGCGGCGAGTGCTGCGCCCAGACACAGCCAGCCGATGGTCTGCGGGAGATGGTCGTGCTCGGAAACACCGAGCCGCGCACCGCAGAACTCGGCGATGACCTGGCGCCAATCCGCGTACATCAGCATCGAATGCGCTTGCAGCGCCGGGACGCCGAGCAATAGCCCCATGCGTCGCCGATGGCTGTCCTGCTCGGCCGGCGGGACCCGGTTGAAGGACACCAGCGCCTCCAGCAGCGCGTCGGCAATGGGCAGTTCGGTGGGGATGTGCGCGAGCAGGGCGCGCATCTCGTCGAGGTGGGCGTCGAAGTCGCCCCAGGGGACGGCGTTCTTCGACGGGTAGTAGCGAAACAGGGTGCGGCGGGCGATGCCGGCCGCCTCGGCGATGTCGTCGACGCTGGTCTCGTCGAAGCCCCGTTCGGCGAACAGGTCGATGGCAATCGCACTGATCTGCGCACGCGACGTCAGCGGTCGGCGACCGGCGGGCGTCCTGCGTCCGACGGTGGCGGGGCTGTCGGATCGGGTCATCGAGCACCTGTCCGTCTGGGTAGTTTCCGGTCTGGGCTGGTTTCTTGCACCGAGTGCCATTATAGTATGCGGTGATCCACATCACTACTCGATTATCAGGAGGTCTGGATCATGGCCGATCAGTCAGCCAAGTCCGCGCAGGAGTTCTCGGTGCCCGCAGATGCCGAGACCGAACTCGTGGGCGAATCCCTCGTCGAAGAAGTGTCGATCGACGGGATGTGCGGGGTCTACTGATGTCAGCCCCGACATCGAATCCCGCTCCCGGCGATCGCAGCGCGGTCGCCGGGGGCGCGGATGCCCCAGACACTCCAGTATTCGACACTCTCGACGCGTGGGAACTCAATCCCAAAGTCGCGCTGCGGCCGGAACCCTTCGGGGCGCTGCTGTACCACTTCGGTACGCGCAAGCTCTCGTTCCTGAAGAACCTCACGGTCGTCGACATCGTGCAGTCCCTGCGTGACGTCGACAGTGCCGAGGCGGCGATGCTCGCCGCCGGGATCACCCCGGCGCAGCGTCCTCTGTACCTGCAGGCGCTCGGGGCGCTCGCGGAGTCCGGGATGATCATCCGCCGCACCGTCTGACCGACTCGCAACACCCACAGCCCACCCCGACAGCCCAGTACCAGGAGGACTCGCCGCGATGACCACGCTCGAGATGCCGCCCGCCACAACCGCACTCGTGGCCCCCGAACAGTCCGCACCGCCCAAGGTGGGACGCCTCGTCGACCAGTTCGAACGCGGACTCGACGCGCCGATCTGTCTGACGTGGGAGTTGACCTACGCCTGCAACCTGGCGTGCGTGCACTGCCTGTCGTCGTCGGGCAAGCGCGATCCGCGCGAGCTGTCCACCGAGCAGTGCAAGGCGATCATCGACGAGTTGCAGCGGATGCAGGTGTTCTACGTGAACATCGGCGGTGGCGAACCGACTGTGCGACCGGACTTCTGGGAGCTCGTCGACTACGCGACCAGCCATCAGGTCGGTGTCAAGTTCTCCACCAACGGGCTGCGCATCGACAAGAAGGTGGCCGCACGGCTGGCCGCCTCCGACTACGTCGACGTGCAGATCTCGCTCGACGGCGCGACCGCCGAGGTCAACGACGCGGTGCGCGGCCCCGGTTCCTTCGACATGGCCGTCCGCGCGCTGGAGAACCTGCACGAGGCAGGGTTCAAGGATGCGAAGATCAGCGTCGTCATGACGCGGCAGAACGTCGCGCAGCTCGACGAGTTCAAGGCGCTCGCCGACCGCTACAACGCGACGCTGCGCATCACGCGTCTGCGGCCGTCGGGTCGCGGCGCCGACGTCTGGGACGACCTGCACCCACTGCCGCAGCAGCAGCGCGAACTGTACAACTGGCTTGTCGCGCATGGTGATCGGGTCCTCACCGGCGACTCGTTCTTCCATCTCTCGGCCTTCTCGACCGGAGGTGGGAGCGGCCTGCCCGGACTCAACCTGTGCGGAGCCGGTCGCGTCGTGTGTCTGATCGATCCGGTCGGCGACGTGTACGCCTGCCCGTTCGCGATCCACGAGAACTTCCTCGCCGGAAACATCCTCAGCGACGGCGGCTTCCAGGAGATCTGGCAGCGCTCGGACCTGTTCACCGAACTGCGCGAACCGCAGAACGCCGGTGCCTGCACCAAGTGCGCGCACTTCGACGCCTGCCGGGGCGGTTGCATGGCGGCCAAGTTCTTCACCGGACTCCCGCTCGCCGGGCCCGACCCGGAGTGCGTGCAGGGCTACGGCGAGCAGCTGCTGGCCGGTGACCGCACCAAACCCACTGCCAACAAGGATCATTCGCGCGGCACTCCGCTGACGTTGATGACCCGCAAGTCCGACGGGGTGCTGCTGCCGATCGGCGCACCGCCGTCCAAGAGCTGCGACGAGAACCCGCTGGCCGGGTTCTCGCCCGCCGGAATGTAAGAGCGAGCTGGCGCAATCCCACACCAGCGTCACCGGCCGCCCTAACGCGGCCGCCGAGATGAAGATTGAGTAGGAACCTGAGTTATGGCTGCCAACCCCTGGGCAAGAAATCCCTGGTTCGAGACCGTCACCGAGGCCCAGCGTCGGGCCAAGAAGCGGCTGCCGAAGTCGGTGTACGCGTCGCTGATCGCCGGCACACAGGCCGGTGTGACGTTGGGCGACAACGTCAACGCTTTTGGCGAACTGCAATGGGCCCCGCATGTGGTCGGCGCGCAGCCGGATCGTGATCTGTCCACTTCGGTACTGGGACAGGAACTCTCGTTCCCGGTGATGATCTCACCGACGGGTGTGCAGGCCGTCGATCCGGACGGGGAGGTCGCGGTTGCGCGGGCCGCCGCAGCGCGCGGTACCGCGATGGGGCTGTCGAGCTTCGCGTCGCACCCCATCGAGGAGGTGACCGCGGTCAACGACAAGATCCTCTTCCAGCTCTACTGGCTCGGCTCGCGCGAGGACATGGCAGCTCGTGTGGAGCGCGCACGGGCCGCGGGCGCCAAGGGCATCATCGTCACCACCGACTGGGTGTTCAACATCGGACGTGACTGGGGCAGCCCGGAGATCCCCGAGAAGGTCGACTTCAAGGCACTGCTGCGTCTGGCGCCGGAGATCGCGGTGAAGCCGCGCTATGCGCTCGACTGGGTCAAGGGTGGCAAGGTGACCATCCCGGATCTCACCGCACCCAACCTGACGCCGCAGGGCGTGCCCGGTCCGACGTTCTTCGGCGCGTACGGCGAATGGATGGGTACTCCTCCGCCGACGTGGGAAGACCTGGCATGGCTGCGTGAACAGTGGGGCGACGGCCCGTTCATGGTCAAGGGCATCACGCGTCTCGACGATGCCAAGCGGGCGGTCGACATCGGCGCGACGGCGCTCTCGGTGTCCAATCACGGCGGCAACAACCTCGACGGCACCCCGGCGACGATCCGTCTGCTGCCCGACATCGCCGACGCGGTGGGCAACGACATCGAGGTGCTGCTCGACGGCGGCATCCGACGCGGCAGCGACGTCGCGAAGGCACTCGCCCTCGGTGCGCGTGCGGTGATGGTCGGCCGCGCCTACCTGTGGGGGCTCGCCGCGAACGGCCAGGCCGGCGTCGAGAACGTCCTCGACCTGCTCCGCATGGGCCTCGACGGAGTGGTGATGGGCTTGGGCCACAAGAGCGTTCACGAGTTGTCGCGCGACGACCTGATCATCCCCGACGACTTCACCCGTTCGTTCGGTCACGCCTGAGGGAAACCGGCCTTCCGCCAGAACTAGAACGTGTTACAGTTCTGGCATGGGACAGTTCGACGGCAAGGTCGTCTACATCACCGGCCTGGCGCGCGGTCAGGGCCGTAATCACGCGATTCGTTTTGCACGTGAAGGCGCGGCGATCGTCGGTCTCGACATCGCCGGGCCGGTGATCGACCACGCCACCTACCCGGCCGCGTCGGCCGACGAGTTGGCCGAGACCGTCAGTCTGGTCGAAGGCGTCGGCGGCAAGATCCTTGCCCGACAAGGCGATACACGCGACCTGGCCTTCCAGCAGCAACTGGTGGCCGACGCCTTGGAGCAGTTCGGGCGGATCGATCACGTCGTCGCCAACGCCGGTATCCTCACCTGGGGTGCGGTGTGGGAACTGACCGAGGAGCAGTTCACCGACGTCGTCGACGTCAATCTCGTCGGCACGTGGAAGACCCTGAAGGCGACCATCCCGGGCATGATCGAGGCGCGCAATGGGGGGTCGATCACCGTCATCAGTTCGGTTGCCGGCCTCAAGGCGATGCCGCTGCAGGCGTCGTACGCGGCATCCAAGTACGGCGTCCGCGGACTCGCCCAGACCGCCGCCAAAGAACTCGGCCGCTACCGCATCCGCGTCAACTCGATCCACCCGTATGCCGTCGACACCCCGATGGGAGTGGCCGACACCGAAGCGCTCAAGGCGTTCGAGACCCCTTGGGCGGAGCGGTATTTCCCGTCGATGCTGGACTATCACCCGGTGGCCTCCACCGACGAGATCTCCGACGCCGTGCTCTACCTCGCCTCCGACGGCGCCAAGGCGATCACCGGTGCCGAGTTCCAGATCGACATGGGGCACTCCAAGGTCTGAGTGGACCGCCGCCGTCCCCGCGGCCGACCCACCAAAACTAGGGGAGGAAGTTTCTTCCGCGAAGTTTGGAGTCGTCCCCCGGAAAATTCGCGGGGAGGACTCCAAGGGTAGGGGAAGAGTTTCTTCCCCTACTTTCTTGGGGATGGACCTGCAGGCCGATGGTGCCTATGCCGAGCCAGATAGACGGCCGATCGACATCATGTCCGAAACGGTCGCCGTGACGTGCCTCCGAGGGAAAGATGCCCTCGGAGACCTCTCACGCGGACCGTTCCGGACGGGCTCGCTCTTCCCGCCTCCACGATCGTCGGCAAGGCCGACGATGGGCCGCTGATCCGAAGAGTCCCACCCGCTCCCTACTCTTGGCGGTTGCTTCCGGGCTTGCGCACGACCCGAGTTCACACCAAATGATCGCGGCGGCAGCGGCATTCAAGGCAGCCCAGGATCATACTGACCGTCGACTGAATCTCCCCAGTCCTCGCGACTGCGACCACTCTCCTCGCACCCAGCCGGCGGGGATGCCTCGGGTGGGCCGAGCCGACGGAGTGCTCAGTCCGCCCAGAGGGTCGACGGGTCGGTCGCGGTGCGGGTGGGCCCCTGCGGGGTCTCCGGCTGGGTACGGGAGAAGCGCGGGGCGACCTGCGCCTGCACCACGCCGTCGATCTCCACGAGATTCGACCGCGCCGCCATGTGCGCGTCCTCGGGCGCCTCGGCGAAGGTGAGCACAGGGGACGTGCAGGCATCGGTGCCGTCGAAGATCTTGGCCCACTCGTCGCGCGTGCGCGACTTGAAGGTCTCGGTGAAGACGTCCTTGAGCTTGCCCCAGTTGGCGATGTCGTTCTGGTCGGGCAGGTCGGCGCCGTCGAGGCCGAGACCCTTGAGCAACTCCGCATAGAACTGCGGTTCGATCGCGCCCACGGCCATGTACTTGCCGTCGGAGGTCTCGTACACCTCGTAGTACGGTGCGCCGGTGTCGAGCAGGTTGACGCCGCGCACGTCGCTCCACAAGCCGGTGCCGCGGAAGGCCCACATCATCTGGCCCAGAACGGAAGCGCCGTCGACCATGGCGGCGTCGACCACCTGTCCGCGGCCCGACGTCTGGCGTTCGAGGAGGGCCGCGAGCACACCCATGACGAGGAACATCGATCCGCCGCCGAAGTCGCCGGCGAGGTTCAACGGCGGAACGGGCCGTTCGCCCTTGCGGCCGATCGCGTGCAGCATCCCGGTGAGAGAGATGTAGTTGATGTCATGTCCGGCGAGATTGGCCCGCGGACCGTCCTGCCCCCAGCCGGTCATGCGGCCGTAGACGAGACCCGAATTGACGGCTTCGAGGTCGGCGGGACCAAAGCCGAGGCGTTCCATGACCCCCGGGCGAAAACCCTCGATGATGACGTCAGCCTTGGCGACCAGGCCGAGGATGGTCTCCCGATCTGCCGGGTCCTTGAGGTTTGCCTCCACCACGCGGCGCCCGCGCAGCAGCGCGTCCGCGTTGCGTCCCTCCTGGGGCAGCGAGCCGGGGCGCTGGACCCGGATCACGTCGGCGCCCAGGTCGGCCAGCATCATGGCCGCGTGCGGGCCCGGTCCGATCCCGGCGAATTCGATCACCCGGATTGCGCTGAGCGGTCCGTTCTTTCCGCTGTGGTGCGGTGTCGGCGTCGTCATAGTGTCCTCTCGCTCCCCATCTCGTGCCCGCTGTGTCGGGCGTCACGCTGTGACATAGCATCCCACAACCGATCGAACGCTCGTCAAAGTGGTCCGGATGTGGGTTGGCGGATCGGCTCAAGTCCGGAATCGGGCACACTTTTTGTCGCGACGCGGTTCCGCCCCAACCAGCGTCTCGCTAGCATGGATCGAATGACGGGACCGTCGGCGTTGGGGCAACAGAGTTGGCCAGATCTCGGACCGTCCATCACGCTGCTGGTTCCGCTCGGGGCCCTCGAGCAGCACGGTCCGCACCTTCCGCTCGACACCGACACCCGTATCGCGTCGGCGGTCACCGCGCGCGTGCACGCCGAATCCGGAACGGTGTTTCGTGCCCCCGAACTCGCCTACGGCGCCAGCGGTGAGCACGAGGGTTTTGCCGGCACGATCTCGATCGGCCACGAGGCTTTGTATCAGGTGTTGTTGGAATACGGGCGCAGCGCATGCCGGTGGGCCGACCGGCTTCTTTTCGTCAACGGACATGGTGGCAACGGGCCGACGCTGCGGTCCGCGGTCGCCAGGCTCCGCTACGAGGGGCGTGACGTAGCGTGGTTCCCGTGCGCGTTCCCGAGTGCCGACGCGCACGCCGGATTCACCGAAACATCTGCGCTGCTGCATCTTTCGCCGGAACTCGTCCGGTCTGACCGCAGCGAACCGGGCAACTGTGCTGCGGTGGCCACGCTCCTGCCGGCCATGCGGGAGGGTGGAGTGGCCGCGGTCAGCCCCAATGGGGTGCTCGGCGATCCGAGCGATGCCACCGCTGCCGAAGGTGGCCGGTTGCTCGACGCGATGGTCGAGGTGTGCAGTGCGGCCGTCGATGCCTGGCAGGTCGCCGACGACGGGCGCCTGAGATGACCGCCGTCGAGCAGTCGATCGAGGCGGCGCCGGTGCAGACCTGCCTGCCGGACGGCTTCCAGGTGCAGATCGACATGCGCTGCGCACGTCACGGCGACCTCCGCTATCTCGTGGGCGGTTCGCCGACGCGATTGCTGCGCATGTCCGACGCGGCGTTGGGGATGACGTCGGACGACGGTCGGATAGCGGTGTGCGACAACGCAACCCGTCGCCTGGCCCGATCCCTGCTCGATTCCGGAATCGCCAACCCGCGGCCGATGTTCGGACCGCAGGCGCATGAGGTCACCATCGTCGTCCCGGTCCGCGACAACCAGGCCGGCGTCGACCGGCTGCTCGCCGCGGTCAGCGGAACACCGGTCATCGTCGTCGACGATGGATCGCGCACCCCGATCGTCGTGAACGATCCGGCGGTCAAGGTCATCCGGTCTGAGCGCAACCGCGGACCGTCGGCCGCGCGCAACGTCGGCGCCGCGATGGCGACCACCGAATTCGTTGCGTTCCTCGATTCCGATGTGGTGCCCAGTGCCGACTGGCTGACCGTGCTGCTCGGGCACTTCTCCGATCCGTCGGTCGCCGTGGTGGCGCCGCGCATCGTGGGTTTGAACTGGTCGCAGGCGCATGGGAACGACTCCGGGCCGGGTCTCGCCGAGCGGTACGAGAACGGCTGGTCGTCGCTCGACATGGGCCCCGACGAGGCCGCGGTGGTGCCGTCGACTCCCGTCGCATATGTGCCCAGTGCGGCAATGGTGGTGCGCCGCAACGTGTTCTGCGGATTCGACGAGTCGCTCCGGGTAGCCGAGGACGTCGATGTGTGTTGGCGTATGCACGAGGCGGGATGGCGGATTCGCTACGACCCGGTGGCGCGGGTGTCGCACGACCACCGCACCGATCTTCGCTCGGTGCTGTCGCGTCGCCGCTACTACGGCACCGGAGCGGCGCGGCTGGCCGAACTTCACGGCAACCGCGCGGCCCCGGTCGTGATGTCGATCCCGATGGCCGTCGCGGTCGGCGCGCTGCTCACGCGAACCAAGATCGGCACGGCGCTGGCCATGATCATTCTGGCGCAGGTCGCCTTTCGGTTGCGGCGTCGTCTCGGCGATTTGCCGCAGGCGCCGCTCGTCGCCGCCCAGATGACCGGCCGCGCCGCCGGATTCGGTCTGCTGCAGGCGGCTGGCGCGATCTGTCGGCACTATTGGCCGCTCGCGCTGATCCTGGCGATCATCTCCGCCCGATTCCGCAAACTCGCGATCGAGGTGGCGATCGCCGAGGGGGCCGTCTCCTGGGTGCGGCAGGTGATCGCCGATCCCGCGACACCGACGCTCGGCCCGGTCAAGTACATGCTGATGCACCGCCTCGACGACCTCGCCTATGGGGCAGGCTTGTGGCAGGGCGTCGTCGAGCGTCGTGACGTCGGGGCGCTCCGCCCTGTGCTGCGCCCATAACCGTGGCGACCCCTGATCTCCCTCGCGGGGCGGACGTGGTGATCGTCGGCGCCGGAAGTGCCGGATGCGTACTCGCGGAGCGGCTCTCGCGCGATCCCGAACGCTCGGTGGTGGTCCTCGAACGTGGACCCGCCGACTGGCCCGGCGTCGAGATCCGCGACGTGCGGCGGCTTCCCATCGAACCGGGGGCAGCGTTTGCCGTCCAGCATGACAGCGAGGGCCTGGGGGTCGTGCGCGGCAGCGGGTTGGGTGGCTCGTCGGCAGTCAACGGCGGTTACTTCATGCGGTGGCATCCCGACGACTTCGCCGACTGGCCGACGGGGTGGGAGATCGACCACATCGCGGCCGCCTATGCCGAACTCGATGCACCGGGCGGTACGATGGGCGTCGAACCGGTCTCTGACGATGAATTGGGTGATGCCGCATCCGCTTTCGAGGAGTACTGGTCGTCGCGCGTGCCGGTGCGCGCGGTTGCGGATCGATGGCCCGTGGTCGGGGTCAACCGGGTGCTGGGCAATCGGACGGGGATCGTGCGGATGACCGCCGCCGAGGCATACGTGCGTCCCGCGTTGACGCGTCCGAATCTTCGGGTCGTGACGAAATGCGACGTGGACGAGTTGATCGTGGCGGACGGTCGGGTGGTCACCGGGGTGCGGGCCGGTTCGACGGCCGTGTCGGCGGGGGAGGTGATCCTGAGCGCGGGGACGCTCGGTACCGCAGGCATTCTGCTGCGCTCGTCACTGGGGCCACTCGACCTCGATCGTGAACTCGCCGTCGACGAGCACCGCACCCTGGCGGTGACGTATCGCCGTGGCTCGCCGGCGACGCCCGGGCCGCTGCTACCCAGTGTGGTGCATACTGAGGATTCGCTGGAGATCCGTTGTTATCGAGATGATTTCGCGTCGTACATTCGAGGACTGGAGCCGACCGGACCCGAGATCGGGGTCGCGGCCATGCGGAGTTCGCCCGCGTCGCTCCGGTTGCGAGGGCGCGATGTCGCGGTGGGTTTCGGGGCCGTCGAACCGGCGATGGCCGACGCCCTGCGGTCCGCCGCGGCAGACGTGGTGGACATGTTGGGTTCTCCGGAGTTCGCCGAGGTCATCGAGCCCGGTTCGATCACGGTCGCCGACGGGTTCGGCACCTCCCAGCATGCGTGGGGCAGCATGCCGATGGGGGTCCGGACCGACTGGCTCGGTGGCGTGTACGGGACCAAGGGGCTGCGCATCGTCGACGGATCGATCCTGCCGAACTCCGGACGCAGCGGACCACACGCCACCATCATGATGATGGCGTGTCGCATCGGTGCGCTGCTGGCGGGTACCGTGGAGTGATGGCGGCCGCAGATCTCCATGACCCCGATGTGCGCACGTTCTTGAGCGACGGGACCCGCACCGGGCATCTCGCGTTCACCGCGTCCGACGGCCGACCGCTCGTCGCGCCGGTGTGGTTTGTTCTCGACGGCGATCGAATCGCCTTCAACACCGGGGCGACGACAGCCAAAGGTCGTGCAGTGCTGCGTGATCCGCGGGTCACGTTGTCGGTCGACCTACCCGCGCCGCCGTTCGCGTTCGTACAAGTGCAGGGACGTGCGGTCGCCAGCGAAGACCTCGGTGAAGTGCGTCGGATCGCGACGTTGTGCGGTGCCCGATACATGGGTGACGACCGCGCCGACGAGTTCGGCGCCCGCAACGGTGTGCCCGGCGAGTTGGCTGTCTGGATCGAACCGACCAAGGTCATCGCGAACCTCGACGTCAGCGCCTGACGGCGGGTTCGACGCACGGTCAACGAATTGCGATGCACGGTCAACGGTTTGGGGCCGCACGGTCAACGCAGTGGGGGGCCGAAGTCGGTGAGTGGGCCGGTGTAGGTCTTCGGTGGTGGTGGTGCGAACTCGCCGGACGCGGTACCGGTGTGCAGGCCCATGGCCGCCATGGCCGACAGCATCCCTACACCCGCAGCTACGCCATCGATCACGGGGGCGCCGATCTCGTTGCTGATGTGGCTTGCGAGGTCGGCCATGCCGGCGCAACCGAGGACAATCGCGTCCGAGCCGTCGGTCAGCAACGCCTCGCGGCATGACTTGACCAGGATGTCGGCGATGTCCGGGTTGGACTCGAGTTCGAGCACCCGGACCTCGCACGCGTGGATGCCCAGGCACTGTCGTGCAAAACCATAGTGCCGCACCAGATCATCGGCGCGTCCGACCGTCCGGCCGAGGGTGGTGACGACCGAGAATCCGCGACCGAGCGGCGCCGCGAGATGGAATGCGGCCTCGGCGATCCCGAGGACAGGTGCGTCGGCGATCTCGCGGGCGGCGTCGAGTCCTGGGTCGCCGAAGCAGGCGAGTAGGTACCCGTCCATGCCGGGGTTGTCCGCGATCGCGCGGAGCACCCCCGGCACGGCCAGTGCCTCGTCGTAATGACTCTCGATGGAGGCCGGTCCCATCGGGGACGTGATCGCGACGATCTCGGCGTCGGGTCGCGCCACAGAGCGCGCCGCCGCCGAGATCACCGCGGTCATCGCCGCCGTCGTATTCGGGTTGATGACACAGAATCTCATGACAGCCGACTCATGACGAGGTGGTGGGTACCTCGGCCTCGACGGTCCGTGTGTCGGCCTCCGCGCCTTCGCCGGTCGTCACCGTGTCGGTCATCGAGGTTGCCGGCATCGGTGTGCCGTCGGCGGCGACCTCGATGTCGGAGGTGGCGGTGGCCTTCGGGGCCCCGTAGATGAACGAGGCCGGAGCGAACTTCATTCCGGCCCAATAGATCACGGCACCGGCGCCCGCACCCATGAACCAGGTGAAGCTCGCTTGGTACACGGTGCCCCAGATGACGAACGAGATCGGCAGCAGGGACGCGGCGATCACGGTGATGACGGCCACCGGGTTCCAGCCGTTGCGGTAGAAGTAGGTGCCCTCCGGCTTGCTGCTGAACAGGTCGTCGACCACGATTTTCTGCTTCTTGACGAGGTAGAAGTCGACGATGAGGATGCCGAACAGCGGGCCGATCACCGCGCCCAGCGTGTCCATTGTGTAGTGGATGGCGGTGGGGTTGTTGAACAGGTTCCACGGGGTGATGAGGACCGAACCGACTGCCGCGATCATTCCGCCTGTGCGCCACGAGATCTTGGTCGGTGCGACGTTGGAGAAGTCGAATGCTGGCGACACGAAGTTGGCGACGATGTTGATGCCGATGGTGGCGATCGCGAAGGTCAGCACGCCCAGAACGGCCGCGGTGGTGTTGTCGATCTTGTCGACGATGTGCACCGGGTCGGTGATGAACTTGCCGGTCTCCGGGTCACGGCCGATCACGGTGGCGGCAGCCGACACGGTGCAGACGACGAGGATCGAGAAGAACAGGAAGTTGACCGGCAGACCCCAGAAGTTGCCCTTCTTGACCTCGCCGAAGCTCTTGCCGTAGCGCGAGAAGTCACCGAAGTTGAGCATCGGACCGGAGAAGTACGACACGACGAGCGCGAAGGCACTGATCATGGCCGTGATCGACGCCCAGCCGGTCTTGCCGGGGCCTTCGGACAGGTCGAAGTGCACATTGCTCCAGCCGGCCTTGACGATGAGGTAGCCGGCCAGTGCGATCATCACGACATAGACTGCGGGACCGCAGAAGTCGATGAACTTGCGGATGGTGTCCATGCCGTTCCAGAACACGAACGCCTGCAGGATCCACATGAGGATGAAGCCGGCCCAGCCCACGACGGACAGACCGAGGAAGAAGTGTGAGCCATCCTCGCCATACTGTTCCAGCGAGGGCCAGAACTTCAGCGCGAGCAGACCGAAGGCGACCGACGCGAGGTAGGTTTGGATGCCGTACCAGACCACCGCGATGAGACCGCGGATGATCGCCGGGATGTTGGCGCCCTTGATGCCGAAGGCGACGCGCGTGGTCACCGGGTAGGGGACACCGGCCTGCTGCGACGGTTTCGCGACGAGGTTACACAGCAGGTTGACCGCGATGATGCCGACGAGCAGCACGATGAGCACCTGCCATGCAGCGATGCCCAGTGCGAACAGGCTGCCGGCGAACACGTATCCGCCGACGCTGTGTACGTCGGACATCCAGAAGGCGAAGATGTTGTACCACGTCCACTTCTGTTCCTTCAGTGGCGCGAGATCCTCGTTGGTGAGTGCGGGATCGTAGTCGGGTTTGATGACGCTTTCGCCCGCGGCGCTGTGATGCGCCGCGGGTGCACTGTCGGATGTCGGTGCCGACATGGGGGTCTCCTCGGGGGAAAGGTTCTTGATGTGTGGCGACGGAGGTTACTGCTGCAAACAACGTAGGAACGCTTTGTTACCCGGGAATTAACAGACCGATATATCTTTCTGGTCGGTAGAGGGAGGTCAGTCGGGGCGGACGCCGAGTCGTTCGGCGGTCTCGATGATCGCGCTCTCCAGTCGCGCGTGATGGACCCGTGCGATCTCGAGGACGTTCCCGGTGTCGCGCTGAGCGAAGGCATCGAGCAGTGCGGCGTGGTCGTCGTTGAGGAGATTCTGGGTCTCGACGGTGACCGAGCGCATGACCTGGAACGGTTCGGTCAGATTCCAGGTGGCCTCGAACATGTTGAGCAGGCGCGGCATGCCGCACGGGATCGCGAGGCAGCGATGGAACTCGCGCGAGATGTCGTGGAAGGACTTGCCGTCGCTGAAGCGAACCGCGGTGAGGAGATCGGCGTGATGGCTGCGGGCGGCGTCGAGATCGGCGTCGGTGATGTTGCCGACCGAACGCGCGAGTGCTGCCTGCTCGAGAACGCCACGCACGAAATAGATCTCGCGCAACTCGTGCACCGACAACTGACTCACGCGATATCCGGCGTTGGGTTGGTGAACCACCAGTCCCTCGCCGACGAGGGTCTTGAGCGCCTCGCGCACCGGTATCGGACTGACCGACAGGGCGTCGGCGACCTCGCCGGGCGGGATCTGGGTTCCGGGTGCGGCCGCACCGGACAAGATCAGCCGGCGTAGCTCTTCGAGAACATCGGTTCGCGAACTGCCGGAACGGGTTTCGACGAGCTGAGCCACCAGGCGATTCGGGTTTCGGCGACTCATCGGATCAGCCGCTCCACCGCACGGGCAGCGCGGTGTGCGCTTGCGAGCGGGTCGGGTGACCGTGAATCCAGTCCGCGATCGCCTGGGTCATACGTTGTTGGTTGTGCCGCTTGACGATCTCGTGGCCCTCGTCATCGAACATGAGCATCTTCGCGGTGGCGCCGAGGGCACGCAGTTCGTTCACGATCTGCTGGGACTCGCTGACCGGCACGTTGGTGTCGTGAGCGCCGTGGACGACGAGGAGCGGAGCGCGCACCTCGGCGATCCGATGGATCGGAGACAGATCGGCCAGCAACTCGCGGTCGGATTCCGGGTGGCCGTACTTGGTGTAGGCGGCAACGGCGATCCACGGCTCGGTGTTGCGGAAGAACGACTCGAGGTCACTCATGCCGCAGATGGCGATCCCGGCGGCGAAGACCCCGGGGTGAAAGGTGAGGCAGGCCAGCGTGAGGTAGCCGCCGTAGGAGCGGCCTCCGCAGTACACCGACTCCGGGTCGGCGATCTTGTTGTCGCACAAGAACTGAGCGCAGTCTGCGGCGTCGTCGATGCCGGCGTAGCGCCCGTACCGATCGTCCGCGTGCGAGAACAGACGGCCCGAGCCCCCTGAGCCGCGCACGTTGGGTGCGAACACGCTGATCCCGGCGTCGACGAGAGGGCCGAACAGAAACTGGTAGTCGGGCCGGGTCTCCGCTTCGGGACCGCCGTGGAAGTAGATCAGGCACGGCGGCGGTGATCCATCCTCGAGGTGTGCTCGATAGAGCCAGCCCGACAACGGCATTCCGTCTCGCGCGGAGAACTCGACGCGTTCGCCTCGCAGCGCTGTCGACGGACCGCCGCTGATCACCACATCGTCGCGCACGGCTGTCACCTCGCCGGTCGAGGTGTTCACCAGATGCACCAGCGCCGAATGCTGTGGGCTCGACACCGTCAGTGCCACCAGGGTTCCGGCCGCACTGATGGACAGGTTGGCACCGACCTCGCCGGGCAGCGGGATCGGCGTGTGCAGGGTCTGGTCGGGCAGGGTCAGAATCTGTAACTCGCTGCGCCCGCGCACATTCCACAGCAATGCCACCGTCGACTGGTTGTGCGACACGGCGAATTCGTCGAGACCGGCGTCGGGCCGCTCGGCGAGGACCCGGAACCGTTTGCCGTCGGCACCCACCTCGACGCCGAGCAGGCGCGGGAACTTGGCGTCGAAATCGCTGAGCACCAGTGCCTGAACGGAATCGAGGTCGCGTTCGGAATCCTGGGGCGGTCCGACGAAGACGAGCGACGGGTGATCGTAACCCTGGTCGAGGATGTAGCCGTCGTCGGTGACCGAACCCGGATCGTTGGGCAGCAGTGGCGTCATGATCGTCGCCTCGGCGTCGGGCTCCTCGAGAGGACGCCGGATCAACAGCATGTCGCGATAGCCACGCGGGCCGACGCGCAGAAGCGTTGCGCCCTTCCACGAGTCGATCAGCGCGCCGCCGACGCGGACGTCGAGGGTCATCACGGTGCCCGTCCCGGGGTGGACGCGGAGGGCATGCGCGGTGCCGTCGAGTTCTGTTGCGGTGAGCAGAACCCAGTCGGTGTCCCAGCCGACGAGGGTGACGGTGCCGAATGAACGCCCGGAGGCCACGCGGGTGGGCCGGCCGGGATCGCCGTCGGTGCGCACGGCGCCGACGCGGTGTGCGATGTCGTCGTCGGGGTTGGTGGTGACGACCCACACCTGGTGGTGCTCGCCGCCACCGGGGGCGATCTCGACGGCCAGCCAGCGACCGTCGGTGGAGTGCACGAGCTTTCGGACCGGGCCGCTCGCCGGGATGCGGACCCACCGCAATTCGCCGACGCCGCCCCGCGACAGTGATCGCTGTGCGGCCCGTGGATAGCCTGTGCCGTCGTCGACGATGTAGGCGAACGCGCTGCCGTCCGGCGATACCGACGGCGCATAGGTGTGCCAACTGCGTTCGTCGAAACGTACCGGCGACAGGGCGGAGTCGTCGGAGTCGGTGGCCAGGCTCATGCGGTACCGGACTCCATGGTCTGCAGCCACATCTCCAGGAGTGCCACCTGCCAGAGTTCGTTGCCGCCCAACGGCGTTCGGAACCCGTTGGGATCGGCGAAGAGCCGATCGAGCGCGGTCTGCCGGTAGAGTCCCCGATCGCGGGCGGCCTGTGAGTTGAGGGTGTCGGCGACGAGGTCGAAGATCCCGCCCTCGAGGTGACGGATGCCGGGAACCGGGAAATAGCCCTTAGTGCGGTCGATCACCGCCGACGGCAGCAGCGCGCGACTGGCCTCTTTGAGAACGCCCTTGCCGCCGTGGGCGAGTTTGAGGGCGGGCGGGCAGGTCGCGGCCAACTCGACGAACTCGTGGTCGAGGAAGGGCACACGTGCTTCCAGGCCCCACGCCATCGTCATGGTGTCGACGCGCTTCACCGGGTCGTCGACGAGCATGATGGTGGTGTCGATGCGCAGCGCTGCGTCGACCGCCGAATCGGCGCCGGGGGCGGCCTGGTGGGCCGCCACGAATTCCCAACTCGGGTCGTAATCGTTATCCCCGACGTGGTACGGCTCGTTGAGGAGTGCGCCGATCTCGGCGTGAGAACGGTCGAAGAAGACATTCGCGTACGCCTTGGTGGTCTCGCTGCGCGCGGTGTCCGCGAGCGGCGGATACCAGCTGTATCCGCCGAGGATCTCGTCGGCGCCCTGACCGGACTGCACCACCTTGATCGATTTGCTGACCTCTTGCGACAGAAGATAGAAGGCGACGCAGTCGTGACTGACCATCGGTTCGCCCATGGCGGCGATGGCGTCGGGCACCGCGGGCAGCAGCCGTTCGGTGCCGATGTGGATCTTGTGATGGTCGGTCGCGAAGGTGTCGGCGATGACGTCGGAGTAGGCGTACTCGTCGCCGGCTTCGCCTCCGGCGGAATCGAATCCGATGCTGAAGGTCGCCAAGTCGGTTTGTCCCTGTTCGGCGAGCAGGGCGACGACGAGGGAGGAGTCGACGCCGCCGGAGAGCAGGACGCCGACCGGGACGTCGGCGACCATACGGCGTTTCACCGAGGTGCGCAGCGAGTCGATCAGTTCGTGCTGCCACCGCTTCTCGTCCCACTCGGCCCGATCCGGGTGTGGCTCGAAAGCTGGTGTCCAGTAGCGGAATTCGGTACTACGACCGTCTGGGGTGATGGTCCGGACGGTGGCCGGGGGGAGCTTGCGGATACCGTTGTAGATGGTGTGCGGCGCCGGGACCACGGCGTGGAAGCTGAAGTAGTGATGGAGTGCGACGCGGTCGATGGTGGTGTCGACTTCCCCGGCGCGCAACAGGGCCTGCGGCGACGACGCGAACCGGAGGCGGCCGGGGCGCTCGGCGAGGTAGAGCGGTTTGATGCCGAGGCGGTCGCGGGCGAGGGTGACGGTTCCGGAATCGGTCTCCACGACGGCGAACGCGAACATGCCGAGCAGGTGGTCGACGCAGTTCTTGCCCCAGGCATGGAAGGCCTTGAGGATGACCTCGCTGTCGGCGTGGGAGAAGAATCGGTAGCCCTTGCCCTCGAGTTCGGCGCGGAGCTCGCGGTGGTTGTAGATGCACCCGTTGAACACGAGGGCGAGTCCGAGGTCGGGGTCGACCATGGGCTGGCTGCCGCGTTCGGACAGGTCGATGATCTTGAGCCGTCGATGGCCCAGCGCGACCGAACCTTTGGCATAGAGACCGTTCGCGTCGGGTCCGCGTCGGGTCATCTCACAGGTCATCGTGTCCACGGCGCTCACGTCGGCGCTTGTGCCGTCGAACCGGATTTCTCCGCAGATGCCGCACATATGGTCAGCCTTTCTTCTCGGAGCCGGGTTCACTCCACCCTAAGAGGTCGGCGGGGTGGTGGCAGGCCGAGGGGATCGGGCGCGTCGTCGGACCCGTCAGGCCGGGGTCACCCAGGTGGTGATGTCGCAGTGGACCACCTCGGTGCCGTGGGTGTCGAGGACCTGCACCGAGATGGTGACGTCGGTGCCCTCGGTGATTGCGGTGAAGTCGATCGGTTCGGCGAGTCGGGCCTCGGCGGTGAGTCGGGTGCCGGCTTTGGCCAGGTAGCTGGTCTGCATCGCCTTGGGGATCCAGCGGTGCGTGGTCGGGGTGGTGGCCTCCATCAGCATCCCCATCGCGGCTTCGGCCAGGTTGCACGCCGCGATGGCGTGAAAGGTGCCGATGTGGTTGTGGACGCCGAACCAGTTCGGCGCGGTCACCTTGCAGTAGCCGGGTTCCATCTCCTGCACCAATGGCAGCACGGTGCCGAAGTACGGCACCCGGGCCACCATTCCCAGCGAGAACAGGGCGTTGCCCACGATGTTTGCCGGTAGACGACGTCGCAGGGCGTACGTGCCACTGACGTTTGCGGTCCGGCTGCCGTCGTCGGAGTTGGCCATGTGTCCCTACCTTACCGGCGAGTCAGTTGCCGTGGGCCGCGGGTGCGGTTCTCCTATCTGAGAGAGTTCGTGGTCTCCACCGTGACCCAGCCCGGGGCATTCGGGTGGGATACGGCAATCTGGCGATTCGCTATGCTGCGCGATGAATCGTTGTCGAGTGGCCGCAGCCACACAAAGGGGAACTGATGACTTACCAACCACCGACGGGTGGCTGGAACAATCCAGCCGGCGGTCCGGTTCCAGGTCAGCCGTACGGGCAGCCTGGCGGGTACCCGGGCCAGCAGGGCTACCCCGGGCAGCAGCCCGGCGCCGGCTTCCCCGGTCAGCCGATGGGCGGTGGCTATCCGCCGCAGCCGCGTGCGCCCCGTCCGGTGATCGTCGAACGTTTCCTCGCCGGGCCGGCGAACAAGCAGCTGTACACCATTTTCGGTGGAGTTCTCGCGTTTCTCGGTGTCCTGCTGGTGATCTTCAGCTGCCTGTCGTGGGCGACCGCGAGCGACGAGAGCAGCGCGGGGAGTTACAGCGTCTCCACCAGTGCCAGCATCACCGGACTGGGTTCGGTGTCGCTGGATGTCGACGCGGATGGCGTGGACACGGACAACGACAGGGTCAAGGACCAGGAAAAGGAGATCGAGAAGGAGACCTCGACTCCCGGCGTGTGGACTCTGATCTTCGGCATCCTGCTCATCGCGTCGGCTGTGGTGTTCTTCTTCCCGAAGATCGCCCAGTGGGGTGTGGTGGCCTCCGTGCTGATCGGTTTCGCGCTGATGGTGATGGCGTCGGTCTTCTTCGCCGATCCGGTGTCGGCGGTGGCCGACAGCGACGTCGAGGGCAACACCGACGACTGGGGCGCCGGCTACGGACTGTGGATCGTCTTCTTCGCTGCACTGATCGCGTTCTTCGTGGCCGTCGCCGCCTTGGTGATGCTGTTGCTGCCGCAGAAGCCGAAGCCGACCGCGTATGGTGGCTGGCCGCAACAGGGCGGATATCAGCCAGGTGGATACGCGGCCGGCGGATACCAGAACGGCGGAATGCCCCAGACCGGTTACCCGACCGGAGGTCAGGGCTACGGCGGATACGGGAACCAGCCCGGCGGGTACAACCAGTACCCCGGCCAGAATCAGTGGCCGTCGCAATAGGCCTCGGTAGCGGTGACTTCGGGCTGCCAGGTCGGCAATCCTCTGCTTTCTGCGGTCGTCGTCGGATCGACGGTGCTTCTGCCGGGGCCAGATCGCCGGGCCTATCGACATGGTGTCCGAAGCGGTCGTCCTGAGGTGCCTCCGAGGGAAATCTGCCCTCGGTGGCCTCTGACGGAGACCGTTTCGGACGGCCGCACACTTCCCGCCTCTATGATCGTCGGCAACGCCGACGGAGGGGCCGTCCGTGGCCATCCCACCAAAAGTAGGGGAAGAAGTTTCTTCCGCGAGGTTCGGAGTCGTCCCCTGGAAAATTGGCGGGGAAGACACCAAGCCTCGGGGACGAGTTACTTCCCCTACTTTCAGTGGCCCGATCTGGCCGACGGCCGACGGCGGCGCTTGCGCACCTGGTCAACGGCGCTACCACGTTCGGCGGAACGCGGTGGGCAACAGCGACCCACGGGGCCGGTTCGGGTCCGGACCGGTTGTCCCAGATGACACCACTGAGCCCGCAGATGCGTATATCTGCGTATCGACGCTCATCGGTGTCATCTGTGGCAGCAATCTGTTCCGAACCGCCACTGCGACAGGGACCTCATTTCTGATCAGAGACCTTCGGGCTGCCGGTCTTTGACCGCAGGTGAGGTCTCTGTGGTGGCTGTGATGGCGGCCGCTTCGCCGACCGGCCAAGGATCGGTCGGCGTGTCGCGATGTCAGAAACCGCGTGTCTGGCCAGAAACCCGACGCGCACCAGCGGTTTCCGGCCACACCTGAGGTTTCTGACGGCAGGTGCGGTTTCTGTGGCGAGGCCACGCTCTTCGGCTTGAGCAAGTCACGCTGTACGGCCGGTGATCAGTTCGGCTTGCGGCGGACGCCGAATCGCATCGCCTCCCGGTTGACGCCGGCGATGGCGTCGAGCGGAATCCCGGCCGGGCACACCGTCGCGCATTCACCGTAGGTCGAGCACGGCCCGAAGTCGTGTTCCATCTGCCCGGTGATCGCCTTGGCCCGACGGCCGCGTTCCTGCTTGCTCTGCGTCAGCGCGGCCAGGTGCAGGAGTTTCGCGCCGGCGAACAGGTGCGCCGCACCGTTGGGACAGGCCGCCACGCAGGCGCCGCAGCCGATGCACGCGGCATAGTCGAGGGCCGCTTCGCTGGTGTCGTGCGGCACGAGTTGGGCGTCGGCATCGGTGGCCTGGCCGGCATTCACCGCGACATGTCCACCTGCTTCGATGACGCGGTCGAGCGCGGAACGGTCGACGACGAGGTCGCGCACCACCGGAAAGGACTTGGCGCGCAGCGGTTCCAGTTTGAGCTCGGTGATGGCGCCGAAGTGTCGCAGATGCTGACGGCACGACGGCGTGTTGGGGGTGGGGCCGTGCGGCCGGTCGTTGACCATCATCCCGCACGATCCGCACACGCCTTCGCGACAGTCCGAATCGAAGGCGACGGGTTCCTCGCCACGGGCCACCAGGTGGTCGTTGAGTCGGTCGAGGACGTCGAGCAAGGACATCTCGGGAGTGGCGTCGTCGAGGGTGTAGGTCTCGAAATGCCCTGCGGCATCGGCGTTCTCTTGTCGCCAGGTTTTGATCGTCAGTTTCATCGGTGCCACCTCACTGGTAGTTCCGGGTCTGCAGGCCGACGGCGGGGAAGGAGAGTGGTTCGTCGTGGCGGATCTGCGCGCCGTCGTCGGTGGTCTCCCAGGCCGACACGAAACACCAGTTCTCGTCGTCGCGCATCGCCTCACCGTCGGCCGTCTGATGGTCGGTGCGGAAGTGCGCGCCACACGACTCGTCGCGGTCGAGGGCGTCGACGCACATCAGTTCGGCGAGTTCGAGGAAGTCGGCGACCCGGCCGGCGCGCTCGAGTTCCTGATTGAACTCCCGGCCACCGCCCGTGACGCGCAGGTTAAACCAGAATTCGTCACGCAGGGAACGGATCTCGTCGATCGCCGTGCTCAGCGACTCGACGCTGCGCGACACCCCGCACCCGCGGTAGAGGATGGCGCCGAGGCGGCGGTGGAAACGGTCGGGGCCCTCGGTGCCGCCGATCGAGGTGAGCGCATCGACGCGGGCGGCGACCGACGCGGCAGCAGCTTGCACGGCGTCGTCGTCCTGTGCCAGCGGTTCGGTGTTCAACAGCGGGGCAAGGTAATTCGGGATCGAGTAGGGGAGCGTGAACCAGCCGTCGACGCAGGCCGACAGGAGCGAGTTGGCACCGAGACGGTTGGCGCCGTGGTAGCCCCAGCCGACCTCGCCGCCCACGAAAAGGCCTGGTACAGAGGTCATCTGGTCGAAGTCCGACCACAGTCCGCCCATGGTGAAATGCGCCGCAGGGGCGATCCGCATCGGCACCTCGTACGGATTCTCACCGGTGGCGTCGTGATACATCGAGAAGAGATTGCCGTACCGCTCGGCGATGGTCGATTTGCCGAGTCGGGCGAGCGCATCCCGGAAATCCAGGTAGACGCTGTTGCGCAGCGGGCCGACCCCGTGGCCGGATTCGATCTGCTCGCGGGCCGCCCGGGAGGCCACGTCGCGCGGGGTGAGGTTGCCGAAGGTCGGGTATTTGCGTTCGAGGTAGTAGTCGCGTTCGGCGTCGGGGATGTCGTTCGGCGGGCGATCGTCGTGCTGCTTGCGCGGCACCCAGATCCGGCCGTCGTTGCGCAGCGACTCGCTCATCAGCGTGGTCTTCGACTGCCATTCGGCACTCACCGGCAGGGCGGTCGGATGGAACTGGATGAACGACGGCGACGCGAGCAGCGCCCCGCGGCGATGTGCGCGCCACGACGCGGTCGCGTTGCAGTTGCGCGCCAGCGTCGACTGGAAGTACACGGTGCCGTAGCCGCCGGTGGCCAGCACCACCGCGTGGGCGGTCTGCGCGCTGATCTCTCCGGTCACCAGGTCGCGGGTGATGATGCCCTGAGCGCGGCCGTCGGCGACGATGAGGTCGAGCATCTCCTGGCGGGTGTGCAGCGTGACCGTGCCGGCCGCGACCTGGCGGAGCAGGGCCTGCGACGCGGCAACTTGCAACTGCTGACCAGTCTGCCCACGCGTGTAGTAAGTGCGCGACACCTGCACGCCGCCGAAACTCCGAGTGGCCAGGCTGCCCCCGTACTCGCGGGCGAACGGGGCGCCGATCGCGTTGAGATGATCGATCACGCGGATCGATTCCTCGGCGAGCCGGAACGCGTCGGCCTCGCGGGAGCGGAAGTCGCCGCCCTTCACGGTGTCGACGACGAAGCGGTGGATCGAGTCGTTGTCGACCTTGCGAGCCCGCGCAGCGTTGATGCCGCCCTGCGCGGCGACGCTGTGCGCGCGGCGCGGGGCGTCGTGGAAGGTGAAGGACGAGACGTTGTAGCCGAGCTCCCCCAGCGCGGCCGCGCAACCGGCGCCGGCCAGTCCGGTGCCGACGACGATGATCCGGAACTTGTGCCGGTTGAGCGGGCCGACGAGTTTGTATTCGTCGCGGCGACGTTGCCAGGCGTCGGTGGGGTCGCAGTCGGGCACGCCGGAGGACAGGTCCGATCCGACGGTGCGCAGCGTGCCCAGGTCGATCGTCATCAGCTCACCACCCCGGTGAGCACCGCGAGCGGGATGGTGATGTTGCCGATCGAGACCGCTGCGGCGAGGAGCAGGGCGATCGCGGCCCCGACCTGCCGGACCCGTTTGCCGGTGGCGCCCAGATCGTTGACGACGCTCCAGAGACCGTGGACGAGGTGCAGGCCGAGCAGCGCCATCGCGACGATGTAGAAGAGCGCAACCGGCCAGCGCTGCAGGCTTTCCACCAGGTTGTGATAGGCGTACGACTGCTGCTCGGTGGTCGAGATGAAGTCGTCGCTCGCTGCCGGTTTGGTGCCGGTCGTCAGGTCGAGGATGTGGAAGACGATGAACGCGAACAGCACCAGCCCCGTGTAGGGCATCAGCGTCGCGGGCAGTCGTTTCCAGCTCATGCCCTTGCGTCGAAACCGGCCCTTGGCCTTATGCGACCGGCCGATCAGCATGAATGACGCCCCGATGTGTGCGACCAGGCAGGCGAGCAGCACCAACCGGAAGATCCACAGGGCGCCCTCGTAGGGGAGCAGCGGTTCGAGCAGGGTGCGCAACCAGTGGGCGTAGGCGTCGAAATGGTCGGCGCCGGTGTAGACCTTGAGATTCCCGATCATGTGGACCAGCACGAACAGGGCGAACACCGTACCGGTGAGCGCCATCGTGACCTTCAGCGTCACGTTGCTCGGTCGGGGCGGGCGCGAGGTCGGCAATGCGCTGGTCGTGCGCGGTTCGGGAATGGGTGCGTCAGCGTCGGAGTGCGGTCCGATGAGCGTGCTCATGCCAGGCCTTCCGGTCGGCTCGGGGCTGGCGAGCCACGTCTCGGTTCCCTGATCAGAGCGTATTGGGTTCGGTACGGGCCTGCCGGGTGATCGATGGATCGGTCCGGCGTCGGATGTCTGTACCTGGGAGGTGAGCCAGGTGCACTGTGCAGTTGGCGGGGCTGTGGCGTACAGATTTCCGCAGATGGGGCGGTCCCGACCACGGATTTGAATACCGACCCCGACCTGGTGCATACTTGTCGGGTTGCCTTCACCGGCGGACGCAGGATTTTCTGCGGCCTGAAGCATTTCGGTGCGCCAGTGAGGTGAATGACTCCCAGGCCCGGGAAACGGGGACTGGGCGTGTAACGCATGCGCCGAATCCGGTTCATGGTCACGACACGCCCGACCGCGGGTGCCGGAGCGAAACGGCTCGTACCAGCTACGAGCCAAACGTACAACGACAGATGAACAGCGTCGATTGCCGAATCTCACACGGTGGTCATGTGCTCAGCCGGCGAGAGGCCGTCCCTGGTCACGCGGTGTTTGTCTGTCGAGAACAACTGACGGAAGAGGACACAGCGTGGCGGGACAGAAGATCCGCATCAGGCTCAAGGCCTACGACCACGAGGCGATCGACGCTTCGGCGCGCAAGATCGTGGAGACCGTGACCCGTACGGGTGCACGCGTCGTCGGCCCGGTGCCGTTGCCCACCGAGAAGAACGTGTACTGCGTCATCCGTTCGCCGCACAAGTACAAGGACAGCCGCGAACATTTCGAGATGCGCACCCACAAGCGACTCATCGACATCCTCGACCCGACGCCGAAGACGGTCGACGCGCTGATGCGCATCGACCTGCCGGCCAGCGTCGACGTCAACATCCAGTAGGCGGGGGGCGAGAAGAATCATGAGTAATCAAAGTGCGACCAAGGGCATTCTGGGCACCAAGCTCGGCATGACCCAGGTCTTCGACGAGAACAACCGCGTCGTTCCGGTGACTGTCATCCAGGCCGGCCCGAACGTGATCACCCAGCTCCGTACCGCCGACCGCGACGGCTACACCGCCGTGCAGCTGGCCTACGGTGCGATCGATCCGCGCAAGGTGACCAAGCCGGTCACCGGTCAGTACGCCAAGGCCGGTGTCACGCCACGCCGCCATCTGGCCGAGATCCGCGTCAACGATGTCAGCGAGTTCGAGGTCGGTCAGGAACTGACCGCCGAGGTCTTCGCCGAGGGTTCGCTGGTCGACGTGACCGGCACCTCCAAGGGCAAGGGTTTCGCCGGCCCCATGAAGCGTCACGGCTTCTCCGGTCTGGGCGCCAGCCACGGCGCGCACCGCGTGCACCGCGCACCGGGTTCCATCGGTGGCTGCGCCACCCCGGGACGCGTGTTCAAGGGCATGCGGATGGCCGGACGCATGGGTAACGACAAGGTGACCACGCAGAACCTCACCGTCCACAAGGTGGACGCCGAGGCCGGCCTGCTGCTGATCAAGGGAGCCATCCCGGGTCGCAAGGGCGGCGTCGTGGTGGTTCGCGACGCAGTGAAGGGAGCCGGTAAATGAGTACCGCAACCAAGCTGACGCTGGACGTCAAAACTGCCGACGGCAAGACCAACGGAACCGTTGACCTGCCCGCCGAACTGTTCGACGTCACGGCCAACATCGCGCTGATGCATCAGGTCGTGGTGGCCCAGCAGGCCGCCGCGCGCCAGGGCACGCACGCCACCAAGACCCGCGGCGAGGTCCGCGGCGGTGGAGCCAAGCCGTACCGGCAGAAGGGCACCGGCCGCGCCCGCCAGGGTTCGACCCGCGCACCTCAGTTCGCCGGTGGTGGCACCGTCCACGGCCCGCAGCCGCGTGACTACAGCCAGCGCACCCCCAAGAAGATGAAGGCGGCCGCCCTGCGCGGCGCGCTGAGCGATCGCGCCCGCAACGAGCGCATCCACGTGATCACCGAACTGGTCTCCGGGCAGGTCCCGTCGACCAAGACGGCACGTCTGTTCCTGGAGAGCCTGTCGGATCGCCGCAAGTTCCTGGTCGTGCTCGGCCGTGAGGACCTGACGGCGTGGAAGAGCGTGGCCAACCTGGGCAACGTGCTGCCGATCGCGCCGGATCAGCTCAACACCTACGACGTCCTCGACTCGGACGAAGTGGTGTTCAGCGTGGAGACGCTCAACGCGTTCATCGCCGCCAACACCGCGACTGAGAAGGAGGCGTGAGCATGGCTACCCAGGCTGACCCCCGTGACATCGTTCTGGCGCCGGTGATCTCCGAGAAGTCCTACGGACTCATGGAAGATCAGGTGTACACCTTCGTGGTGCACCCGGACTCCAACAAGACGCAGATCAAGATCGCCATCGAGCAGATCTTCGGCGTCGAGGTTGCCAGCGTCAACACCGCGAACCGGCAGGGCAAGCGCAAGCGGACCCGCTCTGGCTACGGCCAGCGCAAGTCCACCAAGCGCGCATTCGTGACGCTCACCGAAGACAGCAAGCCCATCGAGATCTTCGGAGGCTCGGTCAGCTGACCGGGACCTCGAGAGAAGGACTGAGAACTCATGGCTATTCGTAAGTACAAGCCGACGACCCCCGGTCGTCGTGGTGCCAGTGGCGCCGACTTCGCCGAGGTCACCCGTGACCATCCGGAGAAGTCGCTGGTTCGTCCGCTGCACGGTCGCGGTGGTCGCAACGCCCACGGTCGCATCACCACCCGGCACAAGGGTGGCGGTCACAAGCGCGCCTACCGTCTGATCGACTTCCGTCGTAACGACAAGGACGGCGTCAACGCCAAGGTCGCACACATCGAGTACGACCCCAACCGCACCGCGCGCATCGCACTGCTGCACTACTTGGACGGCGAGAAGCGCTACATCATCGCGCCGCGTGGCCTGTCGCAGGGCGACGTGGTGGAGAGCGGCCCGACCGCCGACATCAAGCCCGGCAACAACCTGCCGCTGCGCAACATCCCGACCGGTACCCAGGTGCACGCTGTTGAGCTGCGTCCGGGTGGCGGGGCGAAGATGGCCCGCAGCGCGGGTGCCTCGATCCAGCTGCTCGGCAAGGAAGGCACCTACGCGACCCTGCGTATGCCCTCCGGCGAGATCCGTCGCGTCGACGTGCGCTGCCGCGCCACCGTCGGCGAGGTCGGCAACGCCGAGCAGAGCAACATCAACTGGGGCAAGGCCGGCCGCATGCGCTGGAAGGGCAAGCGCCCGACCGTCCGCGGTGTCGTGATGAACCCGGTCGACCACCCGCACGGTGGCGGCGAGGGCAAGACCTCGGGTGGTCGCCACCCGGTGAGCCCGTGGGGACAGCCGGAAGGCCGTACCCGCAAGAACAAGGCGAGCGACAAGCTGATCGTGCGTCGCCGTCGTACCGGCAAGAACAAGCGATAAGCACAGGAGGGAGTTAGAGAATGCCACGCAGCCTCAAGAAGGGCCCGTTCGTCGACGACCACCTGCTTGCCAAGGTCGACGCACAGAACGAAAAGGGCACCAAGCAGGTCATCAAGACCTGGTCGCGCCGTTCGACCATCATCCCCGATTTCATCGGTCACACCTTCGCCGTCCACGACGGTCGCAAGCATGTCCCGGTGTTCATCTCGGACAACATGGTCGGGCACAAGCTGGGCGAGTTCGCCCCCACCCGCACCTTCAAGGGTCACATCAAGGATGACCGGAAAGCGAAGCGCCGCTGATGACTACGCAGACCGATAATCCGACGGCGAAAGCCACCGCGAAGTTTGTTCGCGTGACGCCGATGAAGGCCCGCCGTGTGCTGGACCTGGTTCGCGGCAAGAACGTCGACGAGGCACTGGATATCCTGCGGTTCGCCCCGCAGTCCGCGTCGGAGCCCGTCTACAAGGTGCTCGCGAGCGCCGTTGCCAACGCGGAGAACAACGAGGGTCTGGATCGCCGGACCCTGGTCGTCGCCACCGCGTACGCCGATGAGGGCCCGACCCTCAAGAGGTTCCAGCCGCGTGCGCAGGGTCGCGCGTTCCGCATCCGCAAGCGCACCAGCCACATCACCGTGGTCGTGGAGTCCTTGCCGGAGAAGGCAACCGCAGGCCGCGCCCGGTCGCGTCAGCCGAAGAAGAAGGGAGCCTAGTAGTGGGCCAGAAAATCAACCCGCACGGCTTCCGTCTGGGCATCACCACCGACTGGAAGTCGCGCTGGTATGCCGACAAGCAGTACGCGGAGTACGTGAAAGAGGATGTCGCCATCCGCAAGCTCCTCTCGCAGGGGCTCGAGCGCGCCGGCATCGCCAAGGTGGAGATCGAGCGCACCCGTGACCGGGTTCGCGTCGACATCCACACCGCCCGCCCGGGCATCGTCATCGGTCGCCGTGGCGCCGAGGCCGACCGGATCCGTGGCGACCTGGAGAAGCTGACCGGCAAGCAGGTGCAGCTGAACATCCTCGAGGTGAAGAACGCAGAGTCCGAGGCCCAGCTGGTGGCCCAGGGCGTCGCGGAGCAGCTGAGCAACCGTGTGGCATTCCGCCGCGCGATGCGCAAGGCGATCCAGTCGGCGATGCGTCAGCCGAACGTGAAGGGCATCCGGGTCCAGTGCTCGGGTCGCCTGGGTGGCGCAGAGATGAGCCGCAGTGAGTTCTACCGCGAAGGCCGGGTGCCGCTGCACACGCTGCGCGCCGACATCGACTACGGACTCTACGAAGCCAAGACCACCTTCGGCCGCATCGGCGTGAAGGTGTGGATCTACAAGGGCGACATCGTCGGTGGACGTCGTGAGCTGGCCGCGGCCGCTCCGGCAGCCGAGGACCGTCGTCCGCGCCGGCCCAGCCGGCCTCGCCGCAGCGGTGCCTCGGGCACCACTGCCACGAGCACCGACGCCGGACGTGCGGCGGAAGCTCCTGCTGAGGCCACTGCTGGTGCGGGCACCGAGAAGCAGGAGGGCTGATTCATGCTGATCCCACGGCGGGTCAAGCACCGCAAGCAGCATCACCCGAGCCTGAAGGGTCAGGCCAAGGGCGGCACCAAGGTGACGTTCGGTGATTTCGGCATCCAGGCTCTGGAGAGTGCCTACATCACCAACCGGCAGATCGAGTCCGCTCGTATCGCCATCAACCGGCACATCAAGCGTGGCGGCAAGGTGTGGATCAACATCTTCCCGGACCGTCCGCTGACCAAGAAGCCGGCCGAAACCCGCATGGGTTCGGGTAAGGGTTCGCCCGAATGGTGGGTCGCCCCGGTCAAGCCGGGTCGCGTGCTGTTCGAGATGACCTACCCCGATGAGCACACCGCTCGCGAGGCCCTGCGCCGCGCGCAACACAAGCTGCCCATCAAGACCCGGATCGTGACCAGAGAGGAGCAGTTCTGATGGCACTCGGAGTTGCTGCGAACGAGCTGCGTGAGCTCACCGACACCGATCTGGTCGATCGCTTGAAAGAGTCGAAGGAAGAACTGTTCAACCTTCGGTTCCAGATGGCCACCGGCCAGCTCGACAACAACCGTCGTCTGCGGACCGTGCGTCGCGAGATCGCGCGCATCTACACCGTGATGCGTGAGCGTGAGCTGGGCCTGGCGTCGGGACCGGATGGTGATGACGCATGAGTGAGGACCAGAAGGTGACCGAAACCCAGACTGAGGTGCGTAACAGCCGCAAGGAGCGGATCGGTTACGTCGTCAGTGACAAGATGCAGAAGACCATCGTGGTCGAGCTGGAAGATCGTACGCGCCACGCGCTGTACGGCAAGATCATCCGGACCACGTCCAAGGTCAAGGCCCACGACGAGAACGGCGATGCCGGCGTCGGCGACCGCGTGCGGATCATGGAGACCCGCCCGCTGTCGGCGACCAAGCACTGGCGTCTCGTCGAGGTGCTGGAGAAGGCCAAGTAAGGGCCTGCTCCAATCCAGATCTCAGTAAAGCGGTCCGTTCCCGGTTCAGGGAACGGACCGCTTTCTTGTGCGGGCATAATGCCGCCATGACCGACGCGACGATGGCCGTGATCTGCCTGCTGATCCTGGGCTGGGCGGTCACCTCACAACTGCTGTCGCGCCACGACGTGACCGGGCCGCTGGTGTTCGTCGTCGCCGGTTATGGTCTCGCCAACCCGACGTGGGGTGTGCTGACGGTCGACGTGGACGCCTCGATGGTCCACACGCTCGCCGAACTGGCCCTGGGCCTGGTGCTGTTCACCGACGCGTCCCGGGTCAGCGTCGGACGACTGCGCGCGCAGGCCCGGCTGCCCGCGCGGTTGCTGCTGATCGGACTGCCGCTGACGATCCTGGTGGGCACCGTCGGCGCGCAAGTGGTGTTCGGTGAGTTCGGTTGGGCGCTGGCGCTGTTCGTAGGCGCATCGCTGGCACCGACGGACGCCGCGCTGAGCGTCCAGGTCATCAACGACAAGCGAATCCCGCGGCGGCTGCGGCTCACGCTGAACGTGGAGAGCGGCCTCAACGACGGCATCGCGACACCCGTGGTCACGTTGGCGATCGCGTTGTCGGCGTCGGCGCTGGGCATGCACGGTGGCGAGCACATCACCGTCGCCGACGCGGTGATCGAACTGCTGCTCGGCCTGGGCATCGGGCTGGCCGGCGGATTCGTCTGTGCGTGGGCCATCAATCTGTCGGTGCGCCACGGTTTGTCGTCACCCGCGACCCGCCGGATCGCCGCACTGGCCACGGCGGCCGGCATCTTCGCTCTGGCCATCGCCATCGAGGGCAACGGTTTCATCGCCGCCTTCGTCGCCGGCATGGCCTTCGGGCACTTCATCGACCGGGGTGACACCGAGGACGGCGGTGAAGAGGACACCGACCTGGAGGTACTTCCCGAACTCGGCGGAGAACTTCTCGCGCTGGTCGTCTGGTTCTTGTTCGGCGCCGGACTCATCCCGCTGGTGATCGACGTCGCCGACGCCGGGGATCTGGTGGCGATGCTGGGGTATGCCGCGCTGAGTCTCACCGTGTTCCGGATGCTGCCGGTCGCGATGTCGTTGATCGGCGCAGGTGTCATTTGGCCCGCTCGCTCCGCTCCCGGCGCCGGTTTGCCGATGCGTGATGTGGCGCTCGTGGGCTGGTTCGGGCCGCGTGGACTCGCGTCGGTGGTGTTCGCGCTCCTCGGTTTCGAGGAACTCGGCGACAACCCGACCGCCCAGGCCGCGGTCGCCGCGATCGGGGTCACGGTGCTGGCCAGCGTGATCCTGCACGGCGTGAGCGCAGGTCCGCTCGCGCGTCGCTATCCGTCGTCGGCAGCCGAGCCGTCGCCGACCACGCAAAGCCTCCCGCTGCGCTCACGCACCCGATTCCTGCGCCGGGCCTGACCGCGTGGGATGCGGTTGAATGTCGGGGTGAAGCTCCCACCCTCGCCGCTCATCTACGAGATCAACACCTGGCCATGGCTCGCCGGACTCTCGGCCGACACGGGCGAGCATGTCGGACTGGGCACCGTGCCCGAGGCCGAGTGGGACACCATCGCGGCCAACGGTTTTGACGCGGTGTGGCTGATGGGCGTGTGGCAGCGCAGTCCGGCGGGCATCGAGATCGCCCGCGCCGACGGGCCGCTGATGGCCTGGTTCGCCGAATCGTTGCCCGACTTCACCGACACCGACGTCGTGGGGTCGCCGTACTGCGTGCGCGACTACGTGGTCGACGACCACCTCGGCGGACCCGACGGGCTCGCGGCGGCGCGCGAACAACTCGCCCGACGCGGCATCGGACTCATCCTCGACTTCGTGCCCAACCACGTCGCCGCCGACCACCCATGGACCGCCCACCCCGACTGGTTCATCACCGGCACGGCCGACGATCTCGCCCGCGCCCCCGAGTCGTATGTCGAGGTCGACGGCGCGGTGCTCGCCAACGGACGCGACCCGTACTTCCCGGCCTGGCGGGACGTCGTGCAGGTCAACGCCTTCCATCCCGGGCTGCGGGAGGCCGCGATCACCACCGTGCGCACGATCGCGGCACAGTGCGACGGCGTGCGCTGCGACATGGCGATGCTGGTCATGAACGACATCTTCGCGAAGACCTGGGGCGACGCCGGCGGCGCACCGCCGGAACAGGACTACTGGCCCGAACTCATCGGAGCGGTCCGCGCCGAGCACCCCGATTTCCGGTTCATCGCCGAGGCGTACTGGGACACCGAATCCGCGTTGGTCGCCCAGGGTTTCGACCACTGCTACGACAAGACCCTCTACGACACCCTGCGCCACGACCCGCCGCGGCTGTGGCCGACGCTGTCGGGGAATCCGGAACCGCAGGCGCGGGTGCGGTTCATCGAGAACCACGACGAGGAACGGGCCGCGGTCGCCTTCGGTGACCGTGATCGGCAGGCAGCCGTTGTCACGCTGACCCAGCTCGGCGCACGGCTGGTGCACCAGGGGCAGATCGAGGGTCGTCGGCGCCGACTGCCCGTGCAGCTGGCTCGGTTCGCCGACGAGCCGGTCGATGCCGACCGTGCGGTGTTCTATCGCGCTCTGCTCCCCGTGCTCGGCGATCCGACCTTCGCCCACGGTGACTGGCAGCTGTGTGTGGTTCGCGGATCGTCGGATTCGGTGGTCGCGTGGACGCGCACCGGTGAGCACAGGCGCTGGCTCATCGCCGTCAACGTCGCCGACGTGGCTGCGCGGGCGTCGGTCATCACCGAGTGGGCGGGACTTACGACACTTGTCAGCCCACTCTCGGGGGAGACGATTCGCGTGGGCGCCGACGGGTCGGCCGATGTCTCTCTGACTGCGTGGGGCTGGCAGGTCTACGCCGTGTGAGCGCGCCGATGTGGTCCGTTCGGTTTAGTCCCAACGGAGGATTGACCCTGGTCAGAGCCGAATGCAAGGGTTGTGCCCAATGAGCGTCATCAGTCCCGACCGGGCGCGGCTGCACGCCGGCACGGCAGTGGCCGACCCCTCGGTCGGGGGCCGGCTGCGGCGTCGGGCGCAGGCATGGGCACGGACACTGTTCGCCTCCGATCGCGGCGAGGGCGACCAGGCACGCGTGCAACGGATCGGCGCCCGATTCCTCGGCGCAGGCCTCATCGGCTACCTCCTCGTGTCGCTGGGCACCATCGGGCAGGCGGCACCCCTGACCGTCGCGTGGTGGCCACCGCTCAGCGTGGTGCTGGCCATCGGACCGGGCGTCGCACTCATCGTCTACAGCTTCCGGCCCGGCACCGCCTGGCTGCCTCCGCTGGCCGTCGTCACCGCTGTCGGATATCTGATTGCCGTCGGACTCTGGTTCGTGGCGTGGACCGGCGACACCACCGCCAAGCCGGAGGACTGGGCGGTGTGGATGGTCGCGTTCCCGGGGATGCCGAGCATGGTGTTGATGCTGGTGTACCCGCGATGGGGAGTGGCCAATCTCGTCGCGGCGTGTGCTGCGGTGAATGCGGCGCAGCAACTCGGCAGATTCGACCGGCTCACCACCGACCTCCCCGTCGAGTTCGCGTGGGCGACGTCGTTCACCGCGGTCTTCCTGGCCGTCGCACTGGTGGCGGTGCGCACCGGTAAGGCGCTCGACGAGACGCGTGAAGACACCTATCGGGCCGCCGCCGACGCAGCTGCGGCCGAGGCACGGGCCGTCGAAAAGGGACGACTGGACGCGATCATCCACGACCGCATCATCGCGTCGCTCCTCGCCGTCCGCGCCGGGGTTCCCGACCAGCGGCTCGCCGACCAGGCGCGTTCGGCGCTCGCCGAAGTCGCCCACCTCGCCGCGGGTGATCCCGCCGAACCCCAGGCGATGGTGTCGCGGGACGAGGCGATCCGACGCATCCGGTCGGCCGCCGCCGATGTGACCGACCGGGCAGAGATCGAGATCGTGGTCGGCGGCTCGGAGACGTCGAGCTTCTGCGACTATCCGGCAGCGGTGGTGCAGGCCGTCGTCGAAGCGATGGGCGAGTCGTTGCGCAACGTGGTCCGGCACGCCGGTGCGGGCGCCGACAGCGCGGTCATTGCACAGCTCACCGAGAACGCGCTCAGCATGGCGATCGTCGACGACGGACATGGCTTCGACCCGGATGCGACGCCCGAGGGCCGGCTCGGCATCCGGGTCAGTATCCGCACGCGGATGGAGCAAGTCGGCGGGCAAGCGCGCGTCAACAGCCGACTCGGGCGTGGCACCACGGTTCAGTTGCTGTGGGAGCGCGCGTGATCACCCCGATCCCGTCGAGCCACATCGCATTGACCGAGGGCATCGCCGACACCTTCGGTATCCGGTCCCGTCCGCTCGTTGCTGCAATGGCCACCTTCGGGGCGGTGTACCTGCTGGTCACCGTGTACTCGGGCAGCAGCATCGATTCACCGTTGGCCTGGGTCGGTCTGATCGCCGCGTTCCTGATCTTCGTCGGAGTGTGTGTCGTCGTACTCGGTGTTCTCGATGACCCGCTCCCGCTGCGGCACACCGTGTTCATCGCCGCCGGAACGGTGGTGGCCACCACGATCGCGCTGGTGTCGCTGCCCGATCCGCCCGACCACGTGATGCAGACCGGACCGCCGATCGGCGCCTCGGTGATCATGCTCGCCTTCCTCGCCGTCCGGGGTCGGCCACTGGGGGCCTGGCTCGCCAGCGGCGCCATCACCGTGATGGCGGTGGTGTGGTCCGATCATGTGGGGCAAGGCGCCGCCTGGGGTGTCGCGATCACCGTGCCCGGCTACGCGATCATGATCATGGGGTCGTTGTTCTCCGTGATGCTGCGACCGATGACGCGTCAGATCTACGCACTCCGCACGGCCAACGCGAAACGGGTGGCGGCGGAGGCTGCGGCCTCGGCGTCGGCCGCATTTCGTGACCGCCAGCTGGTCGAGTTCGAGGAACGGGCCCGGCCGACGCTCGTCTCGATCGTCGAACGCCACGAGTTCACCGACGAAGAAGTACGCGACGCCCGCCTGCTCGAAGCCCAGCTCCGCGACGGCATCCGGGCTCCGGGACTCGACGATCCCGCAGTGCGGGCGGCGGCCTGGCAGGCCCGACGACGCGGGGTCTCGGTGCTACTGCTCGACGACGGGGATGGCTCGCGCGCACCCGGAGGGATGACCAGGCTCGCGGACGCGGTGGTTGCCGTCCTTGCCGACGCGACCGACGGTCGGGTGACGGCGCGCATCCTGCCACCCGGACGAGAGTTGCTGGCGACCATCACGGTCGACTCGACCCAGCGCAGCGAACGGATCGAGCTCGCATCGTCTGCCGACTGAGCCCCACTGCCGGCTGGATGGGAGCTTGTCGGGCGCACAAAAAGTGGGGGAAGAGACTTCTTCCCCCACCCTTGGTGTCGTCCCCTAGAAGTTTCCAGCGGACGACTATGAATCCCGGGGAAGGAGTTCTTCCCCTAGATTCTGCGGGCACGGCACTGGCGCTGTTTCCCAGGTCAACGGGATTAGTCACCCAACTCTTAGAGTCAGCGACCCACCCGCCGCCTGCGGCGGCGATCGTGGAGGCGGAAGAGCGCGTGGACTCGGGCATCGGGTTTCTGACCAGACACGCGGTTTCTGGGTTTTGCGACACGACGCTGACAGCTGTCGGGCACAACCGGTGCCGAATCGGAGAACGCGAGTGCTGCAGCACTCGCGTTCTCCAACTCAACTCGATTCCCTGGGCGACCTGGCCACACCCTGTGTCGGATCGGGTCAGCTGGGTGCTGCAGCACACAGACTCTCCAACAGGACACAGAGTGTCGGTAGCACCTCCCTGAGCCAACCGCAGCAGGTTCCATTTCCCAGCTCAGCGGGGTTGGTCACCGAACTCTTCGGATCAGTGACTACGTCGAACTGGTGTCGCCGGTGACCACGGCGAACACCAGGAATGCGACCACGAGCAGAAACCCGATCGCGCCGGTGATCACACCGCCGATCGCGGCACCCCGATTGGTGGTCGGGATCGGCAGGCGGTCGCTCTCCCGCAACGAGATCAAACCCAGGATGATTGCGAGCGGCGCCATCAGCAGCCCAAAACCGCACCACCCGATGACGATCGACACGATGCCCAAGACGAGCGAGGCCGTCGCCTTGCCATCGGAGCGGGTGGTGCGACCCAACCCCGGGTAGGGAGCCGGTGCAGGAGTGAAAGGTGCCGGAGTCGGCGTCCGCGCCGGCGCAGGCGGCGGGTACACGGGCCTGACCGCCGCGGGGGCCGGCGTACTGGGCGGACCGGCGGCCGGCGTGCGCGGCTTCTGCAGCGAGGGCGGGGGCGACGACGGCACCCGAGGTGTGGCCGGCGGCGGGCCGGGCGACAGCAGGGTCGCGGCGGCCGCGTCCGTGCGCAACGCCGACGCCAGTTGGTCGGCGAACTGCTCGCAAGAATCGAAGCGTCGGCGCGGTTCCTTGTCGAGCGCCCGGGCCAGCACCCGGTCGACCTGGGCCGACAGGTTGCCCCGCTTGCCGGTGATGGCCGGCGGTTCGACGGACAGATGCTGGTGGATCAGCATCGCCGCATTGCTGTTGGCGAACGGTGTAGCGCCGCATAGCAGCTGATACGCGGTGCAGGCCAGCGAATACTGATCGGCCCGACCGTCGAGCGTCGAACCCGACAACTGCTCCGGCGAGGTGTATGCGACCGAACCCACCGTCAGATTGGTCGACGTGATGTGCGTGTCGTCGAAGATGGGCCGCGCGATGCCGAAGTCGGCGAGCAGGATTCGACGCTTGGACGAGCGCGGTCCCGGCTCGGCGATGAGAATGTTCGCGGGTTTGACGTCGCGATGCAGCAGCCCCTGCTGATGAGCGTGGTCGAGTGCCTCGGCGACCGCGGAGATGATGGCCACCACGTCGGCCGCGGGCAGCCCGCGCGGGTGTGTCCGCAGCAGCTGCGACGCATCGGTGCCGTCGACGAACTTCATGGTGATCCACAGCTGACCGTCGGATTCGCCGCGGTCGAACACACTCACCACGTTCGGGTGGTCGAGGGTGGCGGCGATGTCGGCCTCGCGGGTGAACCGCTTGCGGAACATGGGGTCGGCGGACAGCCCGGCCGGGAGGATCTTCAGCGCGTCTTGGCGGGGCAGACGAGGGTGATCGGCGAGGTAGACCTCACCCATCCCACCCGCGCCCAGCTGACGGACGATGCGGTAGCCGGCAAACGACTGCCCAGGATGAAGTGACACGTCAGCGCCGCCCACAGGGTGATCGACGTCCGGTCATGCAGCCAGCTTAGTGGCCCTGTCCACAAATTCGTCGGGGGCCTTCGGCGTTCGATGAACCACTGGCTGCGTTGTCGTCGGTCACGATAGCGCCGCTATCGCTCTCTCCTCCGCCTTGCCAGTCGTCCATCGCTCCACCGAATACCCCGGACGCATTTGTGAACAGCACCACTCGGGCAGCAACATGTACCCGGGCAGTCGGGTACGCCCGATTTCGATGGCCGCGATCGCAGATCTCTGCCGATCGGATGACCCGGTCGCGGCGACACCACGGGTCCCGGTGCGGACCACGGGAATTCGATCCACTTGTCCGTCACGCGCCAGTGATAGTCGGGAGTGGTGATGGTGTGCGGCTTCTTGTAGAGCACCGCATTGCGCACTTCGGCCACCCGACCCTGAAGGGCACAGTAGTCGTCGACGAGACGGAGCGTCTTGCCCGTATCGGCGACATCGTCGACGACGAGGACTCGCTGGTCGTGCAGTCCGCTGCTCTCCAGCAGCGACGGCAGCAGCACCGGCTCGGCGAGTGTCTCCCCGATCCCGGTGTAGAACTCCACGTTCAGCGAAATCAGCAGCTTGCAGTCGAGGGCATACGCCAGTGCCCCGGCGGGGATGAGTCCGCCGCGGGCGATCCCGAGGATGATGTCGGGGACAAATCCGTCGTCGGCGACGGCACGCGCGAGCTCACGGCACGCCTGACCGTTGAGCTCCCACGTCAGGATCTCGCGGTCTGCCGAGGGCGCGTTCAGGGGAGCACCGACTTGAGCCAGGCGAGGATCTGCGGCGTCACCGGATGGGTCGACGGTGCGTAGTCGGGGTTCTTCTTCAGGAACGCGGCCACCAGCGGGCACACCCCGACGATCGTCAAGCCCGCATCACGTGTGGCGTCGAGGGCCTCACGCACGAGGATCGTGGCCAGACCCCGTCCGGCGAACTCGTCGGACACCTCGGTGTGGAAGAAGACGCGCTCGACCGCATCGGGATCGTCAGTCCGGTCGCGATACTGCGTGAAACCCGCGAGCCTGCCCTCCGCACTGATCTCGTATCGCTGATCGTCGGGATTGTGGGTGACGGTGACCTCGGCACCGGTCTTGTCGGTCGTCATGCGATCGAGAGTAGGCGCTGCGCGGCCGTGCTCCTATCGCCGGAACGGCGACGTGATCGTCTGGAAGTAGTGGAAGCCGGCGATGACGGCAGTGCCGCCGCCGCCGAGGATGGTGCCCACCACCGATCCCACGCCCGCAGCGGGCGCCACCGCGACCAGGCAGCCCACGACCGCCGCGACCAGGCCCAGCAGGCAACCCACGGTACCGCCGACGATCGCGCCGACGGTGAGACCGACCAGGGCCGAGATGCTCATACCCGCCGCCAGTTGTTGATTGAACCGGGCCAGTGCCTGGTCGTCGCGCTCCTGGCGAGTCAAGTGTCGGTTCGGCTTGCTCCCGGCGACTCCGCGCACCCGGGCGACATCACGGGGATTCAGCACGGTCGAGCGGGCGACGTCGCGCACCGGAATGAGAGTGACTGTCCGGCCGACGACCCGCACCGCGATCGGGAACTGGCGATTCTCCAACCGGTAACTCAAGGGCACCTGCCCGATATCGGTTCCGGTGCGGTTGAGAATCGTCAACCGGCCGGCACGTACCTGGGCGGAACCGTTCTCGAGTGCGAAGGTCACCGAACTCGCGTGCATCGTCACCACGACCCCGACACCCCTCGGTGCGGCAGCCGCGCGGGTGCCCGTGGCAGCCCACTGGGCGAACACGGCGGCGATGAGCACAAGCGACACCACACCAAGTCGTCAGAGCCTGGGGCTGCCCTCGTTTCGTCGCATCGGGCGAACAGATTTCTGTGATGCGTTGGGCGATGGCATTGGGGACTCACTGTTCTGTCAATTCACGCATTCGAGTGGTCCATCAATACCTACCGCATTCCGATATTCAAGTCAGCAAACTCTTGTCAGGTAGGGAGCGCTGTGGCGAAATGTTATCGATATGCGACAACGCCCTTGCTCTGGGTAAGATGCATTTTGTGGTCGCTAATCTCCCGGCCGCATTGAGATGTGCGAAAGAGGTTCTACTGCAACCGATCACATAGATCGGTTCGGGGGATCGCCGATAAGAGCCGCGGACATCTTCACCAGTGATTCACGACCATGGTCATTCGGTCGAATTAATTGGCAAAGGGCCTTTGACGGTCCTGATCTTCATTCTTAGAATAGACGGTTTCGATTCCTCGGGAATGGGCCGCTCCGGACGCACGGTCAACGATTCCGGACGCACGGTCAACGGTTGGTGGCGGCCTTCCGGTACCCGCGTAATGCGGGGACGGTGAAGATGACGACGCACCCGACCGACCAGGCGGTGACGGTGATCAGGTTCGCGGTGATCGGCCCACCGGCCGCGAAGGCGCGCATCACCTCGATCGCCGGTGTCATCGGCTGATGTTCGACGACCGGCTGCAGCCACGTCGGATACGCCTGGACCGGACTGAAACCCGAGTTGAAGAACATCAGCAGGCTCGAGATGAGCGACAGGAGCGGGACGATCGGTGCGGTGGGACGCGCGTTCACGGCCAAGGCGAGGACGAACACCGAGAACGCGATGCCGAACATGAGCGCGACGCCCATGATGCCGACCACTGCCCACGGACCTTGGGTGAACCGGAATCCGATGAACATTCCGGCGACCAGCAGGATCGCGGTGGTGATCGCAATGCGAACGATTTCGCAGACGACTCGCGAGGTGAGGTCGGCCGCCCGGTTGATCGGCAACACGTAGAGCCGACCGAGCAGACCCGTGCCGCGTTCGAGATTGAGCCGGACGCCGCTGGACACCGAACCGAACATGGCGCTGACCAGGATGACCAGGGGCACGGTCCCGTACGCGCTGTTCTGCCCGGTGGCGTTGCCGACCGCATCGCCGAGCACGACCTTGAACATGAGCATCGTGAGGGCGGGCACCAGCAGGATCTGGATGACCGTGCCGCGGTCCCGAAACAGGACGACGAGTTGTCGACGGGACAGCACCAGGCTCTGCGTCAGCCAGGACTTCGGCGAGGACTCCGACGGCGCGGCGGCAGTGGTGCTGGTGACGTCGATCATCGCTGCAACCTCCGGATGCCGAGGACCAGCAAGATCAGGCCCGTGACGAACAGTCCGATGCACCACCAGATGGCGGGCATCACGACCGACGTCGTGGCGGTGCCGTCGTTGAGGGCTCGCATCGCATTCGCGAACTGGGAGATCGGCTGGTTGCGGACAAACGGCGCGATCCAGTCGGGAAACTGGCTCTCGGGTACGAATCCGGTCGACAGCATGCCCAGGATCAGCACCGGCAGGGCGAGCGCCTGGCTGGTCGCCTCCGGACTGTTGGCGAGCAGTCCGATCGCGTCGGCGATCAGCGCGAGTGACGCCCCGACGGCCACGGCGATCCCGTACAGACCGGCGGTGCCCACGACGCCGCCCTCCGGACGCCACCCCATGATCAGGCACACGATGGTGGCGCAGATCAGCGCTGCGAACAGCAGCACCATGTCGGCGCTCATCCGGGCCAGCGCGGGCACCGGGGTGGGCATCGGCAGGGTGCGGAACCGGGTGTTGATGCCGTGGGTGCGATCGAAGGACGACCGCATCGCCGCCGACGAGGTGACGAACGAGATCGACTGCAAGGTGATGATCGGCATGAGGAACTGCGCGTAATCCATGCCGGGGTAGGCGTTCATGATCGAGCGCAGCGGCAGGTAGAAACAGATCGCCAGGAAGGCGGGCGCGACGATCGCGAGGACGATCTCACCATTACGGACCAGTCCGCCCACGCCGCGTGTGGTGAGCGCCCACCACTGCCGGCCGGCTTTCGGTTGCGGATTGGCGAGCGCACCGTCGGCGCTCACGGCGACTTGTCCGCGGTGAGGGCGAGGAACACCTCGTCTAGCGTCGGGGTCCGCAGTGCGACGTCGGACAGCGATATTCCGGAATCGGTTGTGCGCCTGACTATTTCGATCAGAGCTTCGGTGCCGTCGGGTGCCGGGACCGTCACCGACACGTCACCTGCGTGCGATTCGTCGGGATCATCACTCGCCGCTCGCGTCGCGCCCAGATCGGCCAGGATGTCGAACAACTGCGACACCTGTTCCGGGTCGCGGGGCGTGACCTCGTAGAACGACGTCCCGATACCGGCCTTCAGTTCGGCCGCGGTGCCGTCGGCGATCACGCGTCCGTGATCGATCAGCACGATCCGGTCGCTGAGGACGTCGGCCTCCTCGAGGTACTGCGTGGTCAGCAGCGTGGTGACACCCTGGTCACGCAGGCCCTCGACCAGCCGCCACACCTCTTGCCTGCTGCGCGGGTCGAGGCCGGTGGTCGGTTCGTCGAGGAACACCACCGCTGGCGCGGTGACCAGGCCGCAGGCGATGTCGATTCGACGCCGCATTCCACCGGAGTATTCGCGGACGCGGCGCGACGCGGCGTCGGTCAGCGCGAAGGATTCGAGGAGCTCATCGGCTCGCGCCGACGCCGCCGATTTGCTGAGCCCGAGCAACCTGCCGAACAGGACGAGGTTCTCCCGGCCGGTCAGCGCCTCGTCGAGGGCGGCGAACTGTCCGGTGAGCATGATGGATCGACGCACCGCCGCTGCATCGGACACCACGTCGTAGCCGTTGACCCGGGCATGTCCCGCGTCGGGTTTGAGCAGGGTGCACAGCATGTTGACCGTGGTGGTCTTGCCCGCTCCGTTGGGGCCGAGCAGGCCGAGGATGGTGCCGCGCTCGGCGGTGAAACTCACGTCGTCGACCGCGACGTGATCGCCGAACACCTTGCGCACGCCGACGACCTCGATCGAGGGCGTCGCGGACTCGCGCAGCGGCGCCGATGCGATCGACGAGGTGGGCAGTTCGGTTCCGTTCACGGGGCTCCCGGTGAGGAGGGGGGTTTCGGTGAGCACAGGGGTGGAGCGGGGTTCGGCTGGTGCCGGTGCGTCGGCCGCGGCATGCCGCGGCGCGCGATGTTCGGTCGGTTGTACGTATACACGCCAGGGGGACGTCGTGGCGACCTGGGCCACCGGGGGCATGGCCGGGGCGAGCGCCCACGCAGGTGTCTCAGGTGCCCACGCTTGTGCTTCAGGTGCCCACGCTTGTGCTTCAGGTGCTCTGTGCCGGCCTCCGGACACTTCGGCCTCCTCACCTGCGAACGATCGCGGTCGACGCTGAGCTCGACCGGCCCCGCGCCGGGTTCCGGCCGGGTGCGTGAATCCACGCGCCGACCGCATTTGTTCTTCAACATACGGCGTGACGGGCCTCACTGCGACGACCCGGACCTGCGCGGGTCGCCGAAATCGGCCCGGCGTTCCTACTTGCGAGTAGTGCATTGGGTCATCTGTACGACAGAAATGAGCGAACACGTAGTGCCCTACCCGCTCGTTCGGGGGCGCCATGGGGCAGCATGGGGGCAGTAGGGAAGACGGTGACGCCACTGGGCGGCCGCCGCAGATGGTGTCGACCGGATGACTGACGTCGGAAGGATGCGTAACGTCACCAGCGGTGTCACCGACATACCTCGGTGTCCGGTGCTGAATGGTCGCCACCTCCCAGGTGGGGGCCGCACCATCGGAGGGCCGCAGGTCGGGGATCCCCGTAGTGGGGGAGTGCGGTCATCCGTGCGACGGTGTTTCAGCGTCGGACGGAGCCAACAACTTAATGCGCGAGTGGTCGGCCTCGACCCCCGCGTAGCCCGACCAGTGAAAGTGAGCCGATGCAGCGAGCCGACGACAGCGCGTTCGACGCGCACACCGAGAGCGTCGTGGGTCGCTCCGGCGTCGGCAAGCCGGAGAGTCCCGAACTCGATCTCACGGCGGCCCAGCGGGCGATGTGGTTCGCCGAGCGGTTGTCGGGCGATTACTCGGTCAACATCGCCCAGTATCTGGACATCACGCACGACGGTTCGCTCGACCACGGGCTGCTCGCTCGGTGTTCTATCGAGGCAGGTCAGGCGATGGAGTCGCCCTACCTGCGGATTCTCGACGTCGATGGCGTGCCGCGTCAGCAGGTGGATCTCGACCTGCCCATTGAGGTCGACACGCTCGACTTCCGCGCCCACGCCGACCCCCTCGGCGACGCCATGGCGCACATGCGGTCGGATCATCGACGCTCGGTCGATCTGCTTGGTGATCTGCTGGTGGTGTCGACCCTCATCCGGGTCGCCGACGATCGCACGTTCTGGTACATGCGTGGACACCACATCGTGATCGACGGTTATGCAGCGCTCACGATGATCCGAATGGCGGTCGACCGCTACAACGCCATTCGACGCGGCGAGCAACTGTCCGAGAAGCCGATCGCGACGATGGCCGAGATCGTCGCCGACGACGTCAAGTATCAGGCGAGTTCGCGGCGCGAGACCGACGGCGAACACTGGCGCTCCCGCGTCGTCGACCTGCCCGAGCGGGTCACGCTGTCGCATCGGGACGAGAACACCGACCTGCGCGCCGACAACGTGGTCGTCGGCGGGACGCTGCCGACGGAACTGCAGGAACGTCTGGTGTCGGTGTCGGCGGAACTCAATACGTCGATGGCCGTCACCGTGACCGCTGCCTTCGGCGCCTTCCTGTCACGAATGACGGGGCGCGACGACGTCGTACTCACCCTTCCGGTGACCGGCCGGGCCAGCGCCAAGATCAAGCGCGGCGGCGGCATGGTCTCCAACGTCCTGCCGATCCGGCTGGCCACCGACGGCGATGCCGGCGTGACCGAACTGATCGAGCAGACGCAACTCGAGCTGACCGGCGCCCTGCGTCACCAGCGCTATCGCTCCGACGACATCTGGCGCGCATCGGGTGTCGGCGACGGATCGTATGCCTTCGGTCCGGTCATCAACATGATGTTCTTCGACCAGCCGATCGCCCTCGATGGCGCCGAGGTGGAATATCACATCCTCACCTCCGGCATGCTCGAGGATCTGCTGCTCAACCTGTATCAGGCGAGTCCCGGTGCGCCGCTCGTGATCGATCTGCACGGCAACGCCAATCGCTACGACGACGCCGAGATGCACGACCATCACGCGCGATTCCTGTTGTTCCTCAACGGTTTCCTCGACGCCGCGGTACGCGAGAATGGTCTGCTCGCCGACGTCGCACTGCTCACCGCCGCCGATGCCGAACGCAACGCGGTGCAGTCCGGTCCGGTACCGGCGCAGTCGCGGTTGCTCACCGACGTGTTCGCCGAGACCGTACGAACCCATGAGCACGTGCCGGCGGTCACCGACGTGGACGGCGAGACCCTGACCTACGGGCAACTCGACCGGCGCGCCAATCAGATGGCCCGGTGGCTCATCGAGCACGGAGCCGGTCCGGAAGTGCTTGTGGCGTTGGCGCTGCCACGGTCGGTCGACTTGCTGGTCGCCATCTGGGCGGTGCTGAAGTCCGGTGCGGCCTTCGTGCCGGTCGATCCCACGCACCCCGCCGACCGGATCGCCCACATGATCGCGGACTCGGGGGTCGAGCTCGGGATCTGCGGGGACACCGACGCCGGGCTCCCCGATCTCCCGCGGCCGTGGCTGCCGCTGCGCCACCACACCAGCGCAGGCCGGATCGCCATCACGCCCAGTTCTCCGTTGCGCGCCGACGAGCGTCCGCCGTTGCACGTCGACAACCTGGCCTACGTCATCTACACATCCGGATCCACCGGGCGGCCCAAGGGCACCCCTGTCACGCACCGCGGCGTGCACAACCTGGGTGTCGAGATCACCCGTCGCGTCGAAACACCGGTGGGTGCTCGCGTTCTCGGTTACGCATCCCCGAGTTTCGACGCGTCGATCGCCGACATCGTGCAGGTCACGTACGCGGGGGCAACCCTCGTCAATCGTCCGGTCGCCGCGCTCGGCGGCGAGGATCTCGCCGACGTCATGCGCGAGCAGGACATCACCCACGCCTCGCTCACCCCGACGGTGCTCGCCACCCTTGCGCCCGAATCGGTTCGGGGACTGCACACGGTGATCGTCGCGGGCGAAGCCGTCGGTCAGGCACTCATCGACGCGTGGGGCGGTCCCGGTTCGCGCGGCGAGGTCGAGCTGATCAACGGCTACGGCCCCACCGAGGCGAGCGTCGGCGTCAGCTACACCAGTCCGCTGCGGATCGGTGATCGCGCCCATCTCGGCGAACCGATTGCGGGAACCTCGTTCTCGGTGCTCGACGCCCGGATGCGACCCGTGCCCGACGGCGTGGCCGGCGAGCTGTACCTGGCCGGAATCGGTCTGAGCCGAGGCTATCTCGGACGCCCGGGCCTGACCGCCGGTCGGTTTGTCGCCAATCCCTTCGGCGCCGCGGGCGAACGGCTCTACCGTACCGGCGATCTCGTTCGCCGGAGCACCGGACCGGACGGCCGAACCGTCGTGGAGTTCGTGGGCCGCACCGACTTCCAGCTGAAGCTGCGCGGTCAGCGCATCGAGCCGGGTGAGATCGAGGCGGTGATCTCGTCGTATCCGGGTGTCGAATCGTCGGCCGTCCTCGGCGTCGACGCAACCGGATCGGTGACCACCACCGCTGCCGTCCGGGTGGTCGAACTGGCGGCATATGTGGTTGCCGCCGACGACGTCTCCGACGAGGCGCTCCAGGACTTCGTGGCGCAGCGAGTGCCGCGGTACATGGTTCCCGCGCTCTACACGCGGATCGACGCGATGCCTCGCACGCCGACCGGCAAGCTCGACCGTCGGGGACTGCCCGATCCGGAGACGCCTCCGGAGCGCGCGGCCGTCGAGTACGTCGCGCCGCGGACCGAACTCGAACGGCACCTCGTCGACGCCGTCGCGGCGCTCATCGAGATGCCGGCAGACCCGGCAGATCAGGGCCGGATCGGGATGCACGACAACCTGTTCCGTATCGGCGCCGACTCCCTCACCGCGTCGCGGCTGGCGTCGACACTGCGGCGTCGACTGGCCGTCGACGTGTCGCTGACCGACGTCTTTGCGAGCGCCGATCTCGCCGATCTTGCCGAACGGATTGCCGCACAGGGTCCTTCGCTGGACGGACCGGTGGACCAAGATCGCCCCCGGCAGCCTCGTCCCGACGTGTTGCCACTGTCGCACGCGCAGACGCGCCTGTGGTTCGTCAATCGGATGGAACCCGGATCCCCGACCTACAACATGCCGGGCGCGGTCCGGTTCCGCAGTGGGGTCGACATAGCGGCCATGTCCGCGGCGCTGATGGATCTGCTGGCGCGGCATGAGCCGTTGCGCACCAGATTCCCGTCCCGCGACGGTGAACCGATCCAGGAGATCCTCGACGTCGCCGACGTCGTCGCGGACATGCCGCTGCAGGTCGAACGGGTACAGGAGTCGGCGATCGGTGAGATCGTCGGTGCCCAGGCGCACCGCGGGTTCGACCTGACCACCCAGATCCCGTTCCGCGCGAGCATGTTCGAGCTCGAAGACGGCAGTCACGTGCTGGTCATCGTCCTGCATCACATCGCGGGCGACGGTGCGTCGATGGCGCCGCTGATCGGTGATCTGCTGCATGCGTACCACGCGCGCACCGCGGGCGCCGAACCGTCGTGGCCGCCCTTGGCGATCCAGTACGCGGACTACGCGCTCGAACAGCGCAGCGCGCTGGGCGATCCCGACGACCCGCAGTCCGCCCTGGCCGGTCATCTGGATTTCTGGTCGGCAGAACTGTCCGGGCTGCCCGAACTGCTGGCCGTGCCGACCGATCATTCTCGTCCGCGAATCGCCAGCGGCCGAGGTGATTACGTCGACGTCGACATCGACGCCGACCTCATCGGCGAACTCTCGGCACTCGCCGCCGCGAACGGCGTCACGCTGTTCACCGCCCTGCACGCGGGTCTGGCGATTCTGTTGGGCCGCCTCGCCGAGACCGACGACGTCGCGATCGGCACAGCGATCGCGGGCCGCGACGACCCCAGGGTGGCCGGGCTGATCGGCATGTTCGTCAACACCGTCGTCCTGCGCAGCAATGTGGAACCCGCACAGTCGGTCAACGAGTTCCTCGTGGCCGGTCACCGGGCGCGTGCGGCCGCGATGGATCACTCCGACGTGCCGTTCGAGCAGATCGTCGAGCATGTGGCGCCGTCACGGTCGGTGTCGCATGCGCCCCTGTTCCAGGTCGCGATGACGATGCAGGACGACGAAACCGGCATGCTCGGTGCGGCCGGATTCGATGTGCACCTGCTCGACGCCCGCGTGCCCGCGGCCAAGTTCGACCTCTCCTTCACCGCGGTGCGACGACCGGTCGGCGGGCAGGTCGAACTCGAGATCTCCTACGCGACAGACCTGTTCGACGAGTCGACGGTACGTCGGATGGCGGGCCGCCTGGTCACGGTCCTGCGCGCGATGGTGCTGCGGCCGCACGCACCGATCGGCAGCATCGACGTGCTCGACGCCGACGAGGTGGCGCAGGTGACGGCGTTGCCGCGGTCGTTGCCCGCACGAACCTTCGGCGAGATCCTCGCCACGGGTGCGTCGGCGGCCGCGGCGTCCGATCGCGCGATCTCGGGCGCGTCGACGATGACCCGCGCGGTGTTCGAGGCGCGCACCAATCAGATTGCGCGCGAACTGATCGGCCGCGGCGTCGGTCCGGGACAGGTCGTCGCCATCGCGATCGCGCGGTCGGAATACTCGGTCCTGGCCACGGTCGCGGTGGTCAAGACGGGTGCGGCATTCGTGAACATCGATCCGCGCTATCCGGTCGAGCGCCGGGCGGCGATGCTCGCCGACAGCGCGGCCGCATTCGGGCTCTGCGTGTCGTCCACCCGAACCGAGGGGGCCGACGACGATCTGCCGTGGCTGGCCATCGACGAGCCCACCACCGAACTACAGGTCGCCGGTCACTCCGGGACCCCTTTGCGCGCAGGCGAACTGACGCGCCCGGTGGCCGTCGACGATCTCGCGTACCTCATCTACACGTCGGGTTCCACCGGCCGGCCCAAGGCGGCCGCGGTGAGCCATCGCGGGCTGGCCAACATGGTGGCCAACCAGATCGCCGTGCTCGGTCTCACCCGCAACGCCCGCGTCCTGCACGTGGCGTCGCCGAGTTTCGACGCATCGGTGTTCGAGCTGCTGATGGCTGCCGCCTCCGGTGCCGAACTCGTGGTGTGCCCGGCAGATGTCTACGCGGGCACCGAACTCGAGAAGCTGATCGCCGAGCACCGCGTCACCCACGCGGTGATGACGCCATCGGCGCTGGCCACCCTCGACCCGGCGGCCGTCGCAACCCTGCGCACCGTGATCAGCGCGGGTGAGGCCTGCCCGCCGGAGTTGGTGCGGCGCTGGGTGGGCGGCGAACACCGCAGGTTCTTCAACCTGTACGGCCCCACCGAGGCGACGATCTGGGCGACCGCCGCCGGACCGATCTCGGCCGACGACGACGTGACCATCGGCCACGCGCTCGACGGTGTCGGAGCCTATGTTCTGGACAGCTGCCTGCGCCCGGTGGCCGACGGCGTGCCGGGGGAGCTGTATCTGTCCGGCGATCAACTGGCGATCGGGTACCACCATCGCGCCGATCTGACCGCGAGTGCGTTTGTCGCGAACCCGTACGCCGACGGCGCGCGGATGTACCGGACCGGTGACCGGGTCACCCGCACCAGCTCCGGCGAGCTGATCTATCACGGTCGCACCGACTTCCAGCTCAAGATCCGTGGCCTGCGGATCGAGCCCGGCGAGGTGGATGCGGTCCTGCGCGACCACTCCAGCGTCGCCAATGCGCTGAGCCTGGGCGTCGAGGGACCGGCAGGGGAGACGATCCTGGTCGCCTACGTCACCGCGGAGTCGGACGCGACGGTGCATCCCGACCAGCTGACCGCTCACGTCGGAAAGCATCTGCCGCAGTACATGGTGCCGCACACCATCTGCGTCATCGACTCCTTCTCCATGACCCCGGTGGGCAAGGTCGACCGCTCGGCGCTGCCCGACATCGACTTCAGCGTGTCGCGTGACTTCATCGCTCCGCGAACACAACTCGAAGCCGTCATCGCCGACGTGTTCGCGCAGGTGCTCGACATGGACCGGGTCAGCGTGCGCGACGGGTTCTTCGAACTCGGCGGGAACTCGCTGTCGGCGACCAAGCTGGCCGCCCGCTTGTCGTCGGTGCTCGACCGTCGGATCGCGGTCCGCGAGATCTTCGAGGCGCCGACGCCGGCCGGCCTCGCCGATCTGGTGTCCGACTCGATGGCCGCCACGACGACCCCACCGCTCGTGGCGCGCAACCGGGCCGAGATGGTGCCCGTCTCCACGGTCCAGCGCGGCATGTGGCTTGTTAATCGTGCCGATCCTGACTCGCCCGTGTACAACGTGGCGATGGCGCTGCGTCTGGTCGGCGAGGTCGACTTCACCGCCCTGCGTGCCGCCGTCGTCGACCTCATCGGACGCCACGAATCGCTGCGCACCACCTACCCGATGATCAACGGCGAGCCGATTCAGGTGATCGTCCCACCGGAGGTGATCGCGGCCGAACTCGATCTCGCAGCGACTCCCGTCACCGGACCGGTGGCCGACGCGATCGCCGCGGTGACCGGCGAGGGATTCGACGTCACCACGAAACCGCCGGTGCGCCTGGCGATCCTGGAGGTCGAGCCGACCGAACACATCCTGCTCTTCGTGGTCCACCACATCAGCGCCGACGGCGCATCGATGGCACCGTTGGCGCGTGACCTCATGACCGCCTACGCCGGCCATCTGGCGGGCACCGGTCCGCGGTGGCGTCCGCTGGACATCCAGTACGCCGACTTCTCGCTGTGGCAGGCCGACAAACTGAACGCCGAGTCGAACGGGATCACCGAGGGGCAGCGCCAGCTCGACTACTGGAAAAAACGACTCGCCGGTGCCCCCACCACCATCGACATCCCCACCGATCTGCCCCGTCCGCCCACCCCGTCGTTCGACGGTGCCCGCGTGGAATTCGAGATCTCGGGACAACTCGCCCGCAGCTTGCAGGCGGTCGCGCGGACGCAGAACACCACCCTGTTCATGGTCACCCACGCGGCGTTCGCCGTGCTGCTCGCGCGTCTGAGCGGCCGCAACGACGTCGTCGTCGGCACGCCGTACGCGGGTCGCGGTGAGCTGTCGCTCGAGAGCATCGTCGGCATGTTCGTCAACACGCTGGCCCTGCGGACCCAACTGCGGCCCGACGAGCCGTTCACCGCGATGCTCGAGCGGGTGCGCGGCGAGGATCTCAGCGACATGGCCAACGCCGACATCGCCTTTGATCAGATCGTGTCGGCGGTCGTGGACACGCAGGCCAGCTCGCACAACCCGTTGTTCCAGGTCATGTTCGCGTTCCAGAACATCGAGTTCCCGATGTTGGAACTCGACGGTCTGCGGGTCACCCCGATCGACGAACAGCTGATCCCGGCAAAGGTCGATCTCCAGCTGACCCTGTTCCCGGACAGCCCCTACGCCGACGACGTGACGGACGGCGCGATGCGCGGCGAGTTCGTCTACGCCACCGACCTGTTCACCGAGGACACCGTCTCGCTGCTCGCGCAACGGTATCTTCGAGTTCTGGAGGCGATCGCCGCCGACCCGGGTTGTATCGTGGGTGACATCGTGATTCACACCGCGGACGAACTCGCGGGAGCCGTGCCGTCGCAGCCGGAGTCGTCTGCCACGGCGGTGGCCAGCCTGTCGGATCTGGTGGCAACCGCTGCGGCGGCGGCGCCGAATGCCCAAGCGGTACACCGCGAGGGCGTCTCGACGACGTTCGGAGAGTTGGGTGCGATGATGACGGCGATGATGGCAGTGCTGCCGGACCCGGATGCGGCACTGACGACGGCATTGGTGGCCGGCATACCCGGTCTTGCTGCGGGCGGCCCCGAGCTGCTCGACGACGTGCTCGGGGAACTGCGCGACCGCGCCACCGCGGCCGTCGACGCGCCGACCGGCCGGCCCGCGTCAGGAAGTGTCCATCACACGTGACGACGCTCGATTCGGGTGCCCCAGAAAACCCACGAGCCATCTCACGAGCCTGGGGCCACCGTCCATCCACGCTGCAGCTGATCTCGCTGGCCGCTGCCCAGGCGCCGGACGGCGTCGCCGTGCACGGAGCGGCCGGCCCGGTGACCTTCGCCGCACTCGACACGCAGGCGGCGGCGACGGCCGGTCTGCTGCTGGCCCGCGGGCTCGACGCCGAGGCGGCGATCAGCGCGACCATTGCCGGTCTGCTGCCCACCGCCGGACGCAGCCCCGTCGAAATCGCCTCGGCCACCAGCAGAGCCATCGCCGACATCCGGGCCGCGGCCGCCGCGGTGGCCGGCACCGACGACTGGGAGAGCCTGCCGGGTCTGTTCGCCTCGGCGGCGCACCGGTTCGCCGATCGCCCCGCGGTATCCGACTCGTCGGGTGCCACCCTGACCTACCGCGAACTCGACCAGCGCTCCGACGCGGTGGCCGCGGGCCTGGTCGCTGCGGGTGCCGGAGAAGAGTCGGTGGTGGGGCTGGCCTTCGGCCGATCCGTCGACGTCATCGTCGCCCTGCTCGGTGTGCTCAAGGCGCACGCCGCCTACCTGCCGCTGGACACCTCCAATCCGGTTGAACGGCTGGGGTTCATCATCGATGATGCGCAGCCGGTGCTGGTCCTGGCCGACGAGTCGGGCCGCGCGGCGCTCGCGGGGCTCGACGTCGAGATCGCCTCCCTCGACGCGATCGGGGCCGGCGCGGCGCCGTCGCCCGACCGCTCATCGGTGCGCCCCGCTACCGCGGCCTACATGATCTACACCTCCGGATCGACCGGCCGCCCCAAGGGGGTCGTGGTCGAGCATCGGCGCGTGGTGGCGCTGATGGCGGCGATCGCGCAGTGCTACGACCTCAGTGAACGCGACAGCACGACGATGTTCCACTCCTACCAGTTCGACGTGTCGGTGTTCGAGATCTTCTCGGCACTGCTGTTCGGCGGGCGCCTCGTGGTGGTCGACTACTTGACGACCCGCTCGCCGGCGGACTTCGCCGACCTCCTGGAACGGGAGTCGGTCACCGTGGTGGCCCAGACGCCGTCGGCGTTCAACCAACTCGGTGTGGCGTTGCGAGCCGATGCCACCCGTCATCTGGCGTCCAGCGTTCGCTACATCGTGCTGGCCGGTGAGGCGCTCGAGATGGGGTTGGCGCGGAGGTGGTATGCCGACCGCGCGGGGAACCCCGAGCACGGTCAACCGTTGCTGACCAACATGTACGGGCCGACCGAGGCCACGGTGTACAGCACGTTCCGCGCGCTCACGCCGGAATTCGTCGCGGCGACCACCGGATCGGACATCGGACTCGGGTTGCCGGGCGTGGACACCTACATCCTCGATGCACGCCTGCGGCCGGTGCCCGAAGGTGTGCCCGGTGAGCTGTATCTCGCCGGCGCGCAACTGGCGCGTGGCTACCTGGGCCGGGTGGGGCTCACCGCGTCGACCTTTGTGGCCGATCCCTACGGCGGTCCCGGCGCGGTGATGTACCGGACCGGCGACATGTGTTTGCGGCGTGGCGATCTCGGCGCGGGTGGCGGTATCGAATACCTCGGCCGCGCCGATGCGCAGATCAAGCTCCGCGGATTCCGCATCGAACTCGGTGAGGTGGAGGCGGCGCTGGCGGCGGCGCCCGGGGTGGCCGTGGCCGCGGCCGCCGTCAAGGTGCGCGACGATCAGCCGCCTCGACTCGTCGGATATGTGGTCGGTGTGGCGGGTGCCGAACTCGATGTGGCGCAAGTGCGTTCGGCCGCCGCCGCGCGGGTGCCCGAGTACATGGTGCCCGACGTCGTCATCGAGATCGAGACACTGCCGCTCAACATCAACGGCAAATTGGACCGTGCCGCGCTGCCGACGCCGCTGCCGGCGGTCGAGGCCGAATATGTCGAGCCGCAGGGGCAGCTCGAGACGGACCTGGCCGCGGTGATGGCCGATGTGCTCGGTCTCGACCGGGTCGGCGCCACCACCTCGATTTTCGACATCGGGGGCAATTCCCTGGTGGCCGCCCAGATTTCTGCGAGATGTGCCGAGTCGCTCGATCTCGAGGTGAGTGTGCGCGATGTGTTCGAGGCGCGGACGGTGCGTGAACTTGCTGCCCGGGTCGGTGGCCGCGAGCACGTGCACCGGCCGGAGCTTGTCGCCGCCACCCGGCCGGTACCGATCCCGCTCGCGCATGCCCAGCGCCGGATCTGGTTCATCTCCGAATTGGACCCACAGACAGCGATATACAACATTCCGGTGGTTCTGCGGTTCCGCGGCCCGCTCGACCCGGTCACGCTGTCGGACGCCCTGCATCGGGTCGTCGCCCGACACGAACCGTTGCGCACCCGATTCCCGAGCGCCGACGGTGAGCCGGTGCAGGAGGTCCTGGCGGTTGGCGCCTACCGCGCCGACATCGAACTGACCGATCCCTCCTCCGTCACGCCCGACGACCTGCCCGACGCGATCGCCTCGGTCGCCGGAGTCGGATTCGACCTGGCCGCGGCACCCCCCCTGCGTGCCCGGCTGTTCCGGGTCGCGCCCGACGACCACGTCTTCCTGCTGGTGGTACATCACATCATCGGTGACGGTGCCTCGCTGCGCCCGCTGGCCCGCGACCTCGTCGCGGCCTACTCGGCGGAACTCGACCACTCCGATCCACAGTGGCCCGAGCTGTCCGTGCAGTACGCGGATTACGCACTGTGGCAGCATGATCTGCTCGGCGACACGGAAGACCCGAGATCGATCGCGGCCCAGCAGCTCGCATTCTGGCAGCGCACCCTGCAGGGCGCTCCCGAGTTGCTGGTCCTGCCCGCCGACCGGCCCCGCCCGCCCGTGCCGAGTCAGCGTGCCGCTGCCCACTCCTTCACGGTGCCCGCCGAGTTGGTCGCCGCTCTCCACGATTTCGCGCATCGGCACAACGTCTCGCTGTTCATGACACTGCACGCCGCGTGGGTGGTGCTGCTGCACCGGCTCACCGGGGACACCGACATCGTGGTCGGCACCCCGTACGCGGGTCGTGGGGAACGCGCACTCGACGACCTCGTCGGCATGTTCATCAACACGGTCGCGTTGCGGACCGAGATCGATCCGGCGGCCGGTTTCGTGGACCTCGTGTCGAGGGTGCGCGACGCCGATCTTGCCGCACTCGGAAATGCCGATGTGCCTTTTGATCTCGTGGTCGAACGCGTTGCCCCGGTCAGGAGTACCGCACACTCGCCGATCTTCCAGGTGTTGCTGCTGCTGCATCAGGCGCAGAGTGTGGCGTTCGAACTCGGTGGTGCGCGGGGCGAGTTGATGGAGGTCTACCGGGACCTCACCGACAACGACCTCGCCATCACCTTCGTGGAGGCGGCTGATCCGTCCGCGGGGCCGGTTTCATCGGCCGGCCTGTCGGGAATCATCGAGTACAACACGGATCTGTTCGACGAGGATCGGGTGCGTTCGTTCACCGACATCTTCGTCCGGATCACAGCCGAACTCCTCGCCGACCCCGCGACGGCGGTCGGCGACATCCCGGTTCTCGACGCCGAGGATTTCGACCGTCGGCTCGCCGGTGACTGCGGCGACTCGGTGCGGGTTGCCGACATCACCCTCGCCGATGCTGTCGCACAACAGATCTCGGCGCACCCCGACGACGTCGTGCTGATCCACCGCGACCGGCGGGTCACCGGCGCAGAATTCGGCGCGCGGGTGGCCTCGCTCGCGCGCACCCTCATCGCCGAGGGGGTCGGCCCCGACGTGGCCGTGGTGGTGTGCATCCCGCGATCGATCGAGATGATGATCGCCATCCATGGTGTCGTCGCGGCCGGCGGCCAGTACGTGCCCGTCGATACAGATGCCCCTGCCGAGCGGGTCGAGTACATGTTGACCACCGCCGGCGCCGAGATCGCACTCGTCCATGCGGGCGAGCCGATACCGGAATCGCTGTCGGGCACGTCGGCACGGGTGTTCACCATCGACTCCACCGCCGCGATCGACCCGGATACCGCGCCCATCGCTGCGGCCGAACGGATTTCCGAAGGGCGCGGCGCCCACGCCGCGTACACCATCTTCACCTCCGGGTCTACCGGCCGGCCCAAGGGCGTCACACTGCCCCACGACGCCGTCGTCAACCGGCTGTACTGGGGCCTGGATCAACTGCCGATCACCGCCGACGACCTCGTGGTGCTCAAGACCCCGTACACCTTCGACTGTTCGGTCGCGGAGATCTTCGCGCCGCTGATGAACGGCACCCCGCTACTCATCGCCGATGCCGACGGCCACCTCGACCCGGTCTACATGGCCGAGCTGATGGCCGAATCCGGCGCCACCATGGCCCATTTCGTGCCATCGATGCTGGCGGTGTTCCTCGAACTGGCCGGGCCCGAACGGCTTTCGCGCCTCGATTCCCTCCGAATCCTGTCGACCACCGGTGAAGCATTGCCGCCGTCGGTGGCGGCGCACGCACGGGCCGCGATACCGAGTGCTCGGTTGTTCAACCTGTACGGGCCCACCGAGGCGGCGGTGGAGATCACCTACGCCGAGATCGACTCCGCGGCCGACATCGTGCCGATCGGTGTGCCGGTGTGGAACTCGACCGCCCACGTCCTCGACGCACGATTGCATCCGGTACCCGACGGCGTGGCCGGAGAGCTCTACGTCGGTGGCGTGCAACTGGCGCGTGGCTACGCGTCCCGTGCGGACCTCACCGCGGACCGGTTCGTCGCCGACCCGTTCGGCCGTCCCGGCACCCGTCTGTACCGCACCGGTGACCTCGTCCGGCGCAACTCGGCGGGTGACCTGGAGTACCTGGGCCGCACCGACTTCCAGGTGAAACTGCGCGGACAGCGGATCGAGTTGGGCGAGATCGAGGCCGCCCTGACCACGGCACCTGGCGTGGTACATGCCGCTGCCACCGTCATCACATCGCCGGTCGCCGGGGAACATCTGGTCGGCTATGTCGCCGGTGAGGCGATCGACATCGACGAGGTCAAGGCGGCGATCGCCAAACCACTTCCCGAGTTCATGCGACCGACGGTCTGGGTCGTCCTCGACGACGTCCCGCTCAACTCGGCCGGAAAGCTGGACCGTAAGGCGCTGCCGGAACCCGAGTTCTCCGTGGGGGAGTACGTTGCCCCGCACACCGACACCGAACGTGTCATCGCCGAGGTGATGGCCGCTGTGCTCGGCTTCGACCGGGTGAGCGCCACCGATTCGTTCTTCGACGTCGGCGGCAACTCGCTGTCGGCGACCCGCGTGGTGGCCCGGGTCTCCGAGGCCTGCGAGGTCGACCTCGGTGTGCGAGCGGTGTTCGACGCCCCGTCGGTGCGTGAACTGGCGGCCTTCGTTGATGCCCAGGGCGACCCGGTGTCCGGTGGACGGCCGGTCGCCGCACCGATTGTCGCGGTCGAGCGACCCGACGTGCTACCGCTGTCCGCGGCTCAGCAGCGGATGTGGTTCATCAACCAGTTCGACCCGTCCTCGCCCGCATACAACATCCCGGTGCTCTTCGAGATCGACGGCGCCGTGGATGCCGACCTGATGCGTCGGGCGCTCGACGACGTGGTCGGGCGACACGAGGTCCTGCGTACCACCTATCCGTCCGACGTCGACGGCGCGCCGTATCAGTCGATCGCCGAACACTTTGCGGGGCAGACCGATTGGGAAGTCGTCGACATCGACGCCACCTCGGCGCAGGCAGTCGTGGCGCAGACACTGGATCGCGGCTTCGACGTCGCCCGCGAACTCCCACTCCGGGTGCGTCTGATCCGCACGGGTATCGAAACCTCGGTGCTGGTGATCGTGGTGCATCACGTCGCGGCCGACGGCGAGTCGGGTCCGGTGCTCGCACGTGACCTCATCGCGGCCTACCAGGCCCGTGTCGCCGGGACGACACCGTCGTGGAGTCCGCTGCCGCTGCAGTACGCCGACTACGCGCTCTGGCAGGAGCGCGCCCTCGGATCGGCCGACGACCCCGACTCGGCCCGCAGCCGTCAGCTCGAGTTCTGGCGTCGGGCATTGGCCGGTGTGCCCGAGGTGCTCGACCTGCCCATGGACCGGCCACGCCCCGAGGCCGCCTCGTACCGAAGCGCGAGCATCGACTTCGCCGTCGACGGTCCTACTCGCGACGCACTCGTGCGGTTGGCCGATCGGTCGTCGATGTCGCTGTTCATGGTGGTGCACGCGGCGGTCGCGTCCTTGCTCGCCCGACTGTCGGGTACCACCGACATCGCCGTCGCGACCCCGGTCGCCGGCCGCGGACAGGCCGAACTCGACGACCTCGTCGGAATGTTCGTCAACACCCTGGTCCTGCGAACCGAACTCGCCCCGGCGGACACCGTCGACGCGACCCTCGCCGGTGTTCGGGACACCGACCTCGCGGCCTTCGACCATGCCGGTGTGCCCTTCGAGCAGGTCGTCGAGGCCGTCGATCCCGTGCGGTCGGATTCCTTCGAGCCGCTGGCCCAGACGCTGCTGGTGTTCGTGTCGGCGCCGATGCCGGCGTTCGACGTCGCCGGTCTGCGCGTCACGCCGCGCGATCCGGGCGCCGATTCGGCGAAGTTCGATCTGACCTTCGGGGTCCGCGACGACGGGCCGTCGACAGGGGTGAGCGGCTCGGTGGTGTTCGCGACCGACCTGTTCGACGCCGACACCGCAGCGGGTTTCGCGCGGGGCTTCGAACGCGTGCTGGCCGGACTGGCTGCAGTCGCCGACGCCGACCCGGCCGTCGCGGTGCTCGCCGACATCGACCTGCTGGGCGCAGACGGAACCGAGGAGGCCGTGCGCCGGGCCGTCGGTCCGTCGGTGCCGTTGCCGGACCAGACGCTTCCCGACGCGCTGGCCGGCACGCTGGCCGCCCGACCGGATCAGATCGCGCTCGTCGCCGACGACGCGGACGGCGAGCGGATTCTCACGAACGCCGAATTCGCCGCGCTCGTCGCCTATTACGCGCGGATGCTGATCGGCTACGGCGTCGGACCCGAGGTCGCGGTCGCCGTGTGCATGCCGCGCAGTGCGGCGATGGTCGTCGCGATCCATGCGATCCTCGCCGCCGGTGGCCAGTATGTGCCGGTCGACCCCGCGGCGCCGGCCGACCGCGCCGACTACATCCTCGACACGGCAGCCGCCGCGGTCGTGCTGGTGTCCGGTGAGATCCCCGCGGCAGTGGCCGGGCGCGGCACCCCGCGGGTGAGTGTCGATCTCGACGTCGGCATCCCCGATGCGCTCGGCGCGCCGCTACAACCGGGGGAGCGGACCGGGCAGCTGACTCCGGCCAATGCCGCCTACACCATCTTCACCTCCGGCTCCACGGGTAATCCCAAGGGCGTCACGGTATCTCAGGCCTCGGTGCTCAATCGGCTGCGGTGGGGGCTGGACACCTTCGGGCTGACGTCGTCGGACACGGTGATCCTCAAGACGCCCAACACATTCGACGTGTCGGTGCCCGAGCTGTTCGCACCTGTGCTGGGCGGCGCGCGGATGTTCGTAGCCGCCGACGGCGGTCACACCGATCCCGAATACCTCGTCGATGCGCTGCTTCGCCGCAACGTCACATCGGTGCACTTCGTGCCCTCGATGTTGTCGGTGTTCCTCGACGTCGTCGACGAGACGCGTCTGCGCGCGCTCACCGGAATCCGGTATGTGTTCGCCTCCGGCGAGGCGCTGCCACCCGCGGTGGCCCGACGCACCCGTGCCATCTGGCCCGATGCCGGGCTGCACGACCTCTTCGGACCGACCGAGGCCGCCGTGGAGGTCAGCCACGCGGACCTGGCCATCGTCGGGCGCACGGTGCCGATCGGCCACCCCATCTGGAACACCGCGACCTACGTGCTGGATTCGCGGTTGCGGCCGGTCGGCGACGGAGTGCCCGGCGAACTGTATCTGGGTGGTGTGCAGATCGCCCGCGGCTATGCCGGCCGTCCGGATCTCACCGCCGACCGGTTCGTCGCCGACCCGTTCGGCCGTCCGGGGGAGCGTCTCTACCGGACCGGCGATCTGGTGGCCCGCAATCGCGACGGTGAACTCGAATACCTGGGCCGCACCGATTTTCAGGTGAAGCTGCGCGGCCAGCGGATCGAGTTGGGCGAGATCGAGTCGGTGCTCGCCGCCGTCGACTCGGTGGTGCACGCCGCGGCGACCGTGGCCATCGCGCCTGCGGGCGGCGAGCACCTCGTGGCCTATCTCGCCGGTCCCGCCGTCGACCTGGAATCCGCGAAAGACGCGGTCGCGCAAGCGCTTCCCGAGTACATGCGTCCGACCGTGTGGACGGTGCTCTCGACGGTGCCGTTGAACTCGGCCGGCAAGCTCGACCGACGTTCGCTGCCCGAACCCGACTTCGCGTCGGCGCGCACGGGCACCGAGTTCGTCGCACCGGTGGGTGCGGTCGAAGCCCGGATCGCGGAACTGGTCGCGGCGGTGCTGGGCGTGGAGCAGGTCGGTGCCACCGACTCGTTCTTCTCGCTCGGCGGTGACTCGATCATGTCGATCCAGTTGTCCTCCCTGCTGCGCGGTGCCGGTTTCGCGTTGGCCCCGCGCGATATCTTCGAACGTCGCACCGTGCGCGGCCTGGCCGCCGCGGCCGCCTCGGCCGGTGCCGCGGTGCTCGCCGAACTGCCCGGCGGTGCGATGGGCGACGTGGACATCACGCCAACCATCGCGTGGATGCTCGAGAACTCGGTTGACGCCGCAGCTTTCGCCGACTACTCGCAGGCCATGGTCCTGACGCTGCCGGCCCGGATCAGCGACGCCGACGTGAGGACCGCACTGACCGCGGTGCTGGCCCGACATCCGATCCTCGCCGGGGCGCTCACGCGCGATGGCGGCTCGTGGCGGATGGTCGCCGGTGCACCGAGCGATCCACGTCGCCTCCTCCGGTTCCGCACCGTCGAGTCGGCCATCGGAACCGAGCGTTTCGACGACGAGCTGCGCCGTGCCCACCGCGACGCGCTCGAGGCCCTCGATCCCGCCGCCGGCGTCATGGTCGCCGCCGTCGCCGTCCGCACGGCCGATGGATCGGGTCGTCTGGTCCTCACCGCACACCACGCAGTCGTCGACGCGGTGTCGTGGCGCATCGTAGTGACCGATCTGGCAACGGCCGCAGCACAATTGCGCAGCGGACTGCCGGTCGAACTGTCGGAGTCGAGCACGTCGATGCGACGGTGGGCGCGCGTGCTGACCGACCTGGCGGCCACCCGGATCGCCGAGATTCCGCTGTGGCGCAGTCACCTTCCGGCCTCGCCGGTGTGGGGTGACGCACCGGCGGCGCGGGTGGCGGAGGTGGCGAGCGTCGTGACCGCCGTCGACCCAGCCGTCACCGAGGCGATCCTGCGTGACGTGGCCGCCGCCTACCGCACCGGCGTCGACGACGTCCTGCTCGCCGCTCTGATGGTCGCTGTGGCTCGACGGCACACCGGGACAACGAATCTCGGGGCCCAAGCGATCGCGGTCCTGATCGAGGGCCATGGGCGCGAGGAATCGATCGCCCCGGGCGCCGACCTGTCGCGCAGCGTCGGGTGGTTCACCAGCGTGTCACCGGTGTCCGTGCCGCTCGACGAGCTCGGCGCGGGCGTGTCCGCGGCGGTCAAGGCCGTGAAGGAGGCGCTGGCCGGGCGTCCCGACGACGGGATCGCCTTCGGGGCGCTGCGCTGGAATCTGGCGGACTCGCCGTTGGCGCGGTTGCCGCTGCCGCCGATCGTGTTCAACTATCTCGGGGCGGGTGCGGCGTCGCGCCCCGGACCGCACACCGCTTCGGCAGCCGCGAATGCCGAGGACGTCGCCTACGCGCCGGTCGCCGACGCGCCACGCCTGCCTGGGTCGGTCCGCGGCGCGATGAACGCACCGGCGCTGACCGTGAACATCAACACCATCGGGAACATCAACACCGTCGGCGCCGGGACATCAGCAGCGGGCCGACGATTCGACATCGACCTCGCCGCGGCGCCGGCGGTGCTCGACACCGCGGCGCTGTCCGCCCTGGGCACCGAGATCGGCGATGTACTCGCGGAGGTGGCCGAGCACGTCCAAGCCGTCGGCGATCCGGGCCCGAGCCCGTCGGATATTCCGGGAACCGAGTTGTCGCAGAACGAGATCGACGCGGTGATCGCGCGATACCCGGGTGCGGGGCTGTGGGCTCTCTCGCCCCTGCAGCAGGGGTTGTTCTTCCAGACCGAGCTGATCGGACGACTCGCACCCGGCGCGGCCGCGCCCGACACGGCCACATCCGACGACGAGGTGATCGACCCGTATGTGATGCAGGCGGTGATCGAGCTCTCGGGTGACCTCGATGCGGAACGGATGCATGCCGCCGCCGCGGCGCTGGTGTCCGCGCACGGCGCGTTGCGCTCCGGCTTTCTGCGTACCGACGAGGGACACGGCCTCGCCGTCGTCGTTCCCGAGGCCGAACCAGGCTGGCGTACCGCGGATCTCGCCGATCTCCCGGTCGATCAGGCGCAGCGTCGTGCCGACGGGATCGCCGCGGCGGAGCAGCGCACGAGTTTCGATCTGTCCGCGCCGCCGCTGGTTCGATTCGTACTGGTCACGCTGCCCGGGGCCCGATATCGACTGGTGGTGACCAACCATCACCTCATCGCCGACGGATGGTCGTCACCGCTGCTGCTCGCGGGCCTCTTTGCGGCCTACCACGACAACGGACGACTTCCGGTTCCCGACCGTGACTACGGCGACTATCTGACGTGGGTGGCCGACCGCGACGTCGAGGCCGGCATCGCGGCGTGGCGCACTGTTCTCGCCGATGTCACGGGACCGACGCTGGTCGGGCGCGGTGAGATGCCGACGGCCGGGCAACCCGCGCTTGAGATCAGCCATCTCCTGGGGCCGACGACCGCGGTGGCCCTGGAGCGGTTCGTGCGGGAACACGAACTGACCGTGCCGACCATCATCCAATTCGCCTGGGGTGTGGTGCTTTCCCGCCTCACCGGCAGTGCAACCGTGGTGTTCGGTGAGACGGTGTCGGGACGACCCGCAGAGATAACCGGGGTCGAGCAGATGGTCGGCCTGTTCATCAACACCGTCCCGGTGGCACTCACTCTCGATGACGACGACACCGTCCTCACGGCCGTCGCCGGCCTGGCCGCCGTCAAGACCGCCGTGCTCGATCACCAGCACCTGACGTTGCCCGCCATCGCATCGAGTGTCGGCCAACAGGAACTCTTCGACACGCTGACCGTGTACGAGTCCTATCCGGTCGATGCCGACGCGGTGTCCGGTACGGGAGCGGCCATCGGAGTCGACATCGCCGGAGTGCAGTTCTCGGACGCCACCCACTACCCGTTGACCCTGGTCGCCGCACCGGTTCGTTCGCCCGGTGATCCGTCGGCGGGCGAGGACGTCTCGCTGAATCTGAAGTACCTGCCGGCCGCCTTCGACGCGACGGTGGCCCGATCGATCCTCGAGACCGTCGCAGCCGTGCTGACCGCGGTCGTCGACGGTTCTGCCGGCACGGTCGGCGAACTCCCACCCGGCGGTGGGCGCGACGTCGGTGACCTGACCCCGGTGGGCCGGGAACCCGGGCACGCCCCGGTGCTGCTGCGTGAGATCTTCGCCGACTCGGCAACGAGATTCGGCGACGCGGTCGCTGTCGTCGCCGAAGGGTCGTCGCTGACCTATCGCGCACTCGACGCGGCGTCGAATCGACTGGCGCGGTACCTTCTCGACCGCGGAGTGGGGCCAGAGGTCCTTGTCGCCCTGGCATTGCCGCGGTCGATCGATCTCCTGACCGCGATCTGGGCGGTCGCCAAGACCGGCGCCGGTTACGTACCCATCGATCCGGAGTACCCCGCACAACGCGTCGCGCATATGATCGAGGACTCCGGGGCGAGCATCGGACTGACCCGGAGGTCGGCGGGCGAACTCCCCGATCGCGGATGGCAGTGGCTGCGTGTCGATTCGCCAGAGTTCCTCGACGAGGTCCGCGGCCACTCCGATACGGCCTTGTCCGCAACCGAACTGCCGACCACCCTGGTCGAGAACACCGCCTACATCATCTACACCTCCGGATCCACCGGGCGGCCCAAGGGTGTGGTTGTGTCCCACCGTGGCCTGCGCAACTTCGGGATCGAGGAAATGCGCCGTGCCGACCTGCAGGCCGGCTCCGGTGCGCACGTGCTGGGATTCGCGTCGCCGAGTTTCGATGCCTCCGTGCTCGAGTACCTGCTGGCCACCCTGTCCGGTGGACGACTCGTGTATCGGTCGTCGACGGCCGTCGGCGGAACCGAACTCGCCGAGTTGATCACGCGCGAGGCCATCACACACGGCTTCCTCACGCCCTCTGTGCTCGCGTCGCTGGAACCGGGCGCGTGGCCCTCGCTGAAGACCCTCTACGTCGGCGGTGAGGCGGTACCGGAGGTACTTCGCGATCAGTGGGTGGCCGCCGGACATCGCCTGCAGAACCTGTACGGCCCCACCGAGACCACCATCGGCATCACCATCAGCGGCCCGATGGTCCTCGGCGAGAAGATGACGACCGGCGGTCCGATCGACGGTGTCGACCTGCTCGTCCTCGACGACCGGCTGCGCCCGGTACCGTGGGGCTTCCGCGGCGAACTCTACGTCGCCGGACGCGGACTGTCGCGCGGCTACCTCGACCGGCCCGGTCTGACCGCCGATCGTTTCGTCGCGAATCCTTTTGGTGCACCCGGTGATCGGATGTACCGGACCGGCGACGTCGTGCGCTGGGTGCCGGCCGGTGACGGCCGTCCGGTGGTCTCCTACGCCGGCCGCAACGACGACCAGATCAAGATGCGTGGTCTGCGCATCGAGCTCGGCGAGATCGAAGCGGCGCTGGCCGACGACGTCGGTGTGGCAGCCGCAGTCGTGGTCGGACTCGACGCGGACGGCGAACTCGTGCCCACCGGTGTCGGGGTGGTCAGCGCATTGGCCGCATACGTGGTCCCGGTGGGCTACGGGCACACGACGGACGATTTCGACGCCGCCGCCATGGCGGAACGACTCGCAACACGACTGCCGGGACACATGGTTCCCGCGAGCATCACCGCCATTGCCGAACTTCCGCTGACTCCGGTCGGCAAGCTCGATCGCGCTGCTCTGCCCGCACCGGCACCCATGCATACGGACGCCTACGTCGCTCCGTCCTCCGCCGCGGAGGAAACAGCCGCGGCGGTGTTCGCCGAGGTCCTCGGTGTCGACCGGGTCGGCGTCACCGAGTCCTTCTTCCTACTCGGCGGCACCTCGCTGTCGGCGACGCGGGCGGTGGCCCGGTTGTCGTCGGCGCTGGACACCGAGGTCAGCGTCCGCGACCTGTTCGACGCGCCGACAGTGCGGTCGCTGGTTGCGCGGATCGGTGAATCCGACTCTGCCGCAGTGCCTCCGGTGGTGCCGGTACGGCCACGGCCGACCCCGATACCGCTGACCTTCGCCCAGCAGCGCATGTGGTTCATCAACCGCTTCGATCCCGATTCGCCCGCCTACAACCTGCCGCTCGCGTTGCGCCTGGTCGGGCCCGTCGATTCCGACGCACTGCGCGCCGCCGTGGGCGACGTGATGGCTCGGCACGAGGTGCTGCGCACCGTCTTCCCCGAGGTGAACGGTGTGCCGCAGCAGCAGGTCACCGCGGTAGAGGCGGCGCGCGCCGCACTGAACTGGGCCGTCGTCGACAGCGCGGAAGCTCTTTACGCTGCCGCCACCGCGGGCTTCGACGTCACCGCGGACCTGCCCATCCGGGTCCGGTTGTGGTCCCCGGACGCCGATTCGACGGTGGTGCTGGTGGCCCTGCACCACATTGCCGCAGACGGAGAGTCGTTGCGTCCCTTGGTCGGTGACCTGATCGCGGCCTACCGCGCCCGGGTCGCCGGTGGGCAACCAGACTTTCCCGACCTGCCCGTTCAGGTCGCGGACTACGCACTGTGGCAGCAACAGCACCTGGGCTCGATCGACGCGGTGAACTCGACGGTCGCCGGTCAATTGGATTACTGGCGTGGACAACTCGCCGGCCTGCCCGACATCGTCGAGGTGCCGACCGACCGCCCACGCCCTCCGGTCGCGTCCGGCGCCGGGGCCGACCTCGGATTCACGATCCCCGCCGACATCACCACCGCCGTCGCGGAATTGGCGCGGGCGCGCGCCATGACACCGTTCATGATCGCTCACGCCGCGCTGGCCGCCGCACTGGCCACCGTGTCGGGGGAGAGCGACATCGCTATCGGCACACCCATCGCCGGGCGTGGACGGGCCGAGATCGACGATCTGATCGGCATGTTCGTCAACACCCTGGTGCTGCGTACCGACGTTGCGGGCGACGAACGGTTCGCGACCCTGCTCGACACGGTGCGCACCACCGATCTCGACGCCTTCGCTCACGCCGATGTACCCTTCGAATCGGTTGTGGAGGCGCTGAATCCGCCCCGGACCGAGGCCGCCGCACCGCTCACCCAGATCCTGCTGTCCTTCGGTGAGGTGTCGGACACCGCGGCCGTCGCCGCACTCGACGACGCCGGCGTGGTGGTGGAATCCTACGATGTGGGCGTCTCGGTGTCCCGCGTCGATCTTGCGGTCACCCTCGATGCCGCCGACCTCTCCACGGATGTGCGGGGCCGGATCACCTACGCGACCGATCTGTACGAACCGGAGACCATCGGCCGATTCGCCGACCTCTACGTCCGGATGCTCGGCGCGCTGGTCCGTCACCCGGACATGGCGATCGGCTCCGTCGAGGTCCTCGACCCGGTCGCGCGCGCCGAACTCGTACCGGCCACCACCGGCCCGGGAGCGGGGGCGGGCACGATCGCCGGCTCGATGAGCACGGTCGCCGGCATTCGGGGCGATGCCATCGCGATCGAATCGGGCGAGCGTCGCATCACCTATCGCGAACTCGACCAACGAGCATCGCAGTTGGCACGGTTCCTGATGTCGCAGGGCGCCGGACCGGACACCTTGGTGGCGATCGGCATGCCGCGCAGCATCGAGGAGGTCACCGCGATGATCGCGGTGATCAAGTCCGGGGCCGGATACGTCCCGGTCGATCCCGCCTATCCGCAGGACCGCATCGTGCACATCGTGACCGATTCGCGGGCGCTGATCGGTCTCACCACCTCCGCCGCCCCCGACCTACCCGCGGCGGGTGCGATGAGGTGGCTGACGATCGACGACCCGGACACCGAGAACCTCTGGCAGGCATTCGCTTCCGGCCCCATCCAGAACGCCGAACGGGTGCGGCCCATCCTGGGCAAGGACATCGCCTACGTCATCTACACCTCGGGCACCACGGGCCTCCCCAAGGGCGTCGCCGTGACCCATCGCGGTGTGCGCAACTACGGCGTGGCGGCCTTCGCGCGGGCCGGCGCCGACGAGCACAGTCGCGTATTGCACTTCGCCTCACCGAGTTTCGACGCGTCTGTGCTGGAACTGCTGCTCGGCCTCCTCGGCGGCGGCACCGTGGTGATCCGCCCGGAGGAGATGATCGGCGGGCCGGAGCTGCGGGAGTTCCTGCTGCGCTCACGACTCACGCACGTCTTCCTGACCCCGAGTGTCCTGGCCACCATGGACCCGGTGCCCGCCGGGACATGGCGCGCGTTGCTGACCGGCGGCGAGGCGCTCTCGGCGTCGCTGCGCGACGAATGGGCCTCGCGCGTACCGATGTTCAACGGATACGGGCCGACCGAGGCGTCGGTGGCGGTGACGATCAGCGAACCCCTGAAGGTCGGAGAACCGGTGCGGCTCGGCACGCCGCTGCCGGGAGTCCAACTGCTGGTGCTCAACGCGCGGCTCAACCCGGTGGCCGTCGGTGCCGTCGGTGAACTATATGCGGCGGGCCCGGCGCTGGCCCGCGGATACGTGCGTCGGATGGCGCTGACCTCCGAACGGTTCGTCGCCAACCCGTTCGGTTCGCCGGGCGAGCGAATGTACCGCACCGGGGACCTGGTGCGCTGGCGGTCCACCGAGTCCGACGGATACGTCCTCGAATACGCCGGGCGTGCCGACGACCAGGTGAAGCTTCGTGGTCTGCGTATCGAGCTGGGGGAGATCGAATCGGCGCTCGGCGGCATCGACGGGGTCGATGCCGCGGTGGTCGTCGGCGTCGGCGGTTCGGTCGCGACGTCGCTGGCCGCCTACTACTCGGGTGCAAGCGAGATCGACACCGCGGATCTGCGGGCCGCGCTGCGCCGCACGATGCCCGACTACATGGTGCCGGCGAGCTTCACCCATCTGCAGCGACTGCCGCTGCTGCCGTCGGGGAAGGTGAACAAGCGGGCGTTGCCCGCACCGGTCCTCGTCGCCGACGGTCCGCGCGCCGAACCCGTGGGTGAGATGGAAGCCGTTGTCGCCGAGGTCTTCTCGAACGAGCTGTCGGTACCTGCGGTGGATGTCACCACATCGTACTTCGAACTGGGTGGCAGTTCGTTGTCGGCGACCAAGGTCGCCGCACAGTTGCGCGACCGCCTCCGACGACAGCTGTCGGTCCGCGACATCTTCGACGCGCCGTCGGTCCGCGAACTCGCCGCGCTGCTCGACGACGCTGCCGCGGTGTCGAGTTCGCCGCTGACCGCTCGGCCGCGGCCGGCTCGGATCCCGCTGTCGGCGACCCAGCGTCGCATGTGGTTCCTGAACCAGTTCGACGTGTCGTCGAGTGCCTACAACATCCCGCTGCCGGTGCGGCTTCGTGGTGAGGTCGACCTCGACATCCTGCGCATGGCAGTGGGCGATGTCGTCGCCCGTCACGAGGTGCTGCGCACCCGCTACCCGTCCGACGACTCCGGTCCCTACCAGGACATCCTCGACGCCGACGATGCGCGGGCACAGCTCGATTGGGTCCAGGTTGGCTCACGTCAGGCCCTTCTCGACGCGGCGACCGGCGGGTTCGACGTGGCATCCGAGCTCCCGCTACGGGTCCGGGTACACGCGGCCGACGATGTGCAGGCAGGCGTGGACGATCACCTCGACGTGCTCATCGTGCTGCACCACATCGCCTTCGACGGCCAATCGACCGGGGTTTTCCTACGCGATCTCCTCACCGCCTACGCAGCTCGTGTCGCCGACCCCGACCGCAGCGGGCCGGTGCTGCCGGAATTGGACGTGCAGTACGCGGATTACGCGTTGTGGCAGCTGACCGAGCTGGGCGACGTCACCGACCCGCACAGCGAACTCGGGCGGCAACTCGCCTACTGGACAGACCATCTCGCCGGGCTTCCGGCCGTGACCGATCTGCCGATGGACCGACCGCGTCCTGCCGTCCTCGATCCGGCGGCGGGCCGTTTGCGGATCACGGTGGACCCCGAACTCGTCACCGGCCTGCGGGAGGTGGTGACACGTGAAGGTGCGACCGCCTTCATGGGATGGCATGCGGCACTGGCGGTGACCGTCGCCCGACTCGCGGCGACCACCGATGTGGTGATCGGTGCTCCCATCGCCGGCCGCGACGACGTCGCCCTCGCCGATCTCGTCGGGATGTTCGTCAACACCCTGATCCTGCGGACCGAGATCGACCCGAATATGCCCGTCGCCGAGCTGCTCGCCGGGATACGCTCGATCGACGTCGATGCGTTCGCCCACGCCGACGTCCACTTCGAGCAGCTCGTGGAAAGGCTTGCGCCGCAGCGATCGACCGCACACGCACCGCTGTTCCAGATCGCGCTGACACATACCGTCGGCGACCTCGACACGGGCGGCCCCATCGACCTCGCGGCCGCCGGTGTGGTGGTGGAGCCGGTGGACCTCGATGTCGCGGAGGAGAAGGTCGACCTCACCGTCAGCGTGCACGAGGGTGAGACGGTCGACGTCGAATTCTCCTACGCGACGGCACTGTTCGACGAGCCGACGATCCGGCGCCTCGCCGACGTGTGGTTGCGGGTGATCGTCGCGATGGTCACCGACCCGGCGATCGCGGTGGGCGACATCGACATCGTCGGCTCCGCCGGTCCGGCAACGGTGCGCCCGAGCGATGAGCGCCGCGTCACCGCCCGCGGCGGTACGTCGGAAGCCGGCACCCTGGTCTCGATCCTGGCCGAACGCGACCTCGACCCCACCCATCCGGCGCTCATCTGCGCCGGCGACACCATCGACTACGCGGAGTTCGAAGCCCGCACCAATCGGGTTGCCCGCGCACTGATCGCGCGCGGCGTCTCGCCCGACGACGTGGTCGCGGTCGGGCTCGAACGCTCCATCGTCTCGGTGGTTGCGGTGTGGGGCGTCATCAAGTCCGGCGCCGCCTACCTCCCGATCGACCCGGCCTACCCCGACGACCGCATCGCCTACATGCTTTCCGATTCCGGTGCGCGAGTCGGGATCACCGATGCCGGTACGCGAGAACGGCTGGGCGACTCGGGTTGTGAGTGGCTCGCCCTCGACGATCTGCTCGATGCCGAGCACGACGGCGCGCAACTGCGAGCGGAGGAGCGTCGTGGGTCGGTCCGACTCGCCAACCTCGCCTACCTGATCTACACGTCGGGCTCAACCGGCCGGCCCAAGGCGGTGGGTGTGGCCAACGCGGGCATCGCCGATCTCGTGGCTGCTCACCGCGCGGTCACCGGCGCGCGCGACGACGATCCGGACACCCGCATCCTGCACGTCGCGTCACCGAGTTTCGACGCCGCGTTCTTCGAGATGATCTGGGCCATCGCGGCCGGGCACACCCTGGTCATCGCACCGCAATCCGATTATGCGGGCGACGCTCTGGCGGAGATCCTCGAACGCGACGAGGTGACCGACCTCGTCATCACACCGTCGGTGCTGGCCACTGTCGATCCCGACCGCGCGCCTGCGGTGCGGACGCTGGCCACCGCCGGTGAGGCCTGCCCGCCCGAACTGGTGTCCCGATGGGTTGCCCGCGGTCGCCGGCTCTTCAACTTCTACGGGCCGTCGGAGACCACGGTCTGGGCGACGCGGGCGCGGATGCTGCCCGACAAGCCGATCTCCATCGGACGGCCGATCGGCGGCTTTGCCGCGTACGTGCTCGACGCCCGCTTGCACGAGGTGCCCCAAGGTGTGGTCGGCGAACTCTATCTCGCCGCGGACGGCCTGGCCCGTGGCTACCTCGGCAGGCCCGGGCTGACCGCGACGAGCTTCGTGGCCAATCCGTTCGGGGCCGGCGGGTCACGGCTGTATGCGACGGGTGACCTCGTCCGCCGCACCGCGGCCGGCGATCTGGAGTTCGCCGGCCGGTCCGACCATCAGGTCAAGATCAACGGTCAGCGTGTGGAACTCGGCGAGATCGAGGCCGTCCTCGCCGAGCAGCCCGGCGTCACCCAAGCGGTGGTGCTCGGTGACGAGGGTGCGGGTGGACGTACCCGCCTGATCGCTTATCTCGTTGTCCCTCACGGTGATGTGGATACCGGCGAGGTGAGTGCCGCCGCCTCGACACGGCTCGCCGCGCACATGGTGCCCGCAGCGCTGATCACGATCGCCGAACTGCCGCTGACACCGTCGGGCAAGCTCGACCGCGACGCACTGCCCGCACCGGATGGCGAGGTGGAGGCAGAGTTCGTCGCGCCCGACACCGAAACCGAACGCCAACTCGCCGAGATCGTCGCCGGACTCCTCGGCGCTGAACAGGTCAGCGTCACCGAGTCGTTCTTCGCGCTCGGCGGCGACTCGATCATGTCGATCCAGCTGTCGTCGGCGGCCAAGACGATCGGTCTGACCCTCTCGCCGAAGGACATCTTCGCCTACCGAACCGTCCGAGCGATGGCGCAGGCGGCGGCATCCGGCGACTCGACGCCACTGCTCGCCGAACCGGAGGGCGGAGCGAGCGGTGCAGTGCCGCTGCCGCCGATCGTCGGCTGGATGCTGGAGAAGTCCTCGACACCAGACGATTACGCCGACTTCTCGCAGTCGATCGTGCTGGCCGCGCCCAGCGGCGTGAACGCCGAGAGCCTCGGTGCCGTGCTCACCGCGGTCGCGGACCGGCATCCCGCGCTCCGCGCGACGCTGTCCCCCGGAGATCCGGCCACCTACACCACCGGTGCCGTGCCGGCCGCCGCCGCGGTCCGGGTGTCGGTGGCACCGACCCCCAGCGCTCCCGGCACGCCCGAGTTCGACGACGCGATCCGGGCAGCGCATGCAGAAGCTTTGGCGTGGCTGAATCCCGCTGCCGGGCAGCTGATCTCCGCTGCCCTCGTCGAAGGGCAGGAGTCCGCGGGTACCGCCGCCGGACGCATCGTCCTGGCCGTTCACCACCTCGGCGTCGACGTGGTGTCCTGGCCCATCCTCATCGAAGACCTCGCCACCGCATGGGCCCAGCACACGGCGGGCCGGCCGATCGAACTGCGTGCCGAGACCACTTCCGTCCGTGCGTGGTACACGGACCTGTCGGCGCAGGCGGCGTCGCGCGCCCGCGCCGAGGCCGAGTACTGGCGCGAGCGGCTGCCGGTGGCACCGGATTTCGGGGCACTCGATCCGATCCGAGACCGATTGCGCGAGAACGGTTCCACGTCGGTGGTGGTGCCGACAGAGCTGACCGACGCGATCCTCGGACCGGTGGCCGCGGCCTTCGGTACCGGCGTCACCGAGGTCATGCTCGCCGCGCTGGCACGCGCGGTGCGGGGTGGTTCGGACAACACTGCGCGCCTCGCCGTGCTGCTCGAGGGTCACGGGCGCGACGACGACATCGTGAGTGACCGCGCCGACCTCACCCGCACCATCGGATGGTTCACCACCATCGCGCCGGTCGTCCTCGACCCGGCGGCCGACATGGTCCACGCGGTCAAGGCGGCCAAGGAAGAACTCCGCGCACAACCCGACGGCGGGGCCGGATTCGGCATCCTGCGCTACTCGGCCGAATCCCCAGACCGTGACCTCGCCAACCGGCCGCTGCCGTCGATCGGTTTCAACTTCCTCGGTGCCGGGCGAACCGGATCCCCGGGCGAGACACCGCCTTCCGACGCACTGCTACCCGTCGCCGACGGCCCGACGCTGCCCGCCACCATATCCGGCGCGATGACCGCCGCCAATGTTCTTGCCGTCAACGTCAGTACCGTTCCGGTCGACGGCGGCCGGGAGCTGCGGGCGGACTTCGCCAACGCTCGCGCCCTGCTCGACGATGACGCCACCGCCGGCATCGCGCAGCGGTGGCTCGCCGAACTCGCCGCGGTGGCCGCGCAGGTCGCTGCCGACGGCGACGTGGGGCTCAGCCCGTCGGATGTGCCGGGTTCGACGGTGACGCAGGCCGACCTCGACGACCTCGCCGGCACCCACCCGGGCGCCGACATCTGGGCGCTGTCACCGCTGCAGCAGGGCTTCTACTTCCAGCACGAGATCGCCGAATCCGACGTCGATGTGTACACGACGCAGACCGTCCTGCGATTCGAGTCGACCGTCGACGCCGGACGACTGCGCACCGCGGTCGGCGAACTCTTCGGCGCGCGTCGCGTGCTGCGCACCGGCTACGTCCGCACCGACAGCGGTGCGGTGGTCGCGGTGGTACCGCCGAGCGTGGCCGTGCCCTGGCGGGTCGCCGAGGATGTCGCCGCGGATGCCGACGTCGACGCCATCGCTGCCGCCGAGCGGGCGCAACCATTCGATCTCGGTGCGCCGCCGCTGGTCCGGTTCGTCCTGGTACGCACACCCGATTCCGACAGTCTGGTGGTCACCAACCACCACATCCTCTACGACGGCTGGTCGGGCCCGATCGTGCTCGCCGAACTGCTGGCGCGGTACACCGGTACGCCGGTGGCGGATTCGGCCACCGACTACGCGGCGTATCTCGCGCGCATCGCCGAGGTCGATCGCGACGAGAGCCTCGCTGCGTGGCGGTCGGTGCTCGCGCAGCTCGACGGACCGACCCTCGTGGGCACCGGAACCGGTGTGGCACAACCGGATGCGATGCCGACACAGCTGGCCACCCGGTTGGGTCCGGAGCTGACCGGCCGCATGGGCACGTTCGCGCGCACGCAGCAGGTCACCGTCAGCACCATTCTGCAGGCCGCGTGGGCGGTGTTCCTGTCGCGACTGACCGGCAACCGGGTGGTGTGCTTCGGCGAGACGGTGGCGGGCCGTCCCGCTGATCTCGACGGCGTGGAATCCATGGTGGGTCTGTTCATCAACACCCTGCCGGTCGCGGTAGACGTCGACCCGGTGGCCACGGTGGGTGAGGTGCTGGCCACGATGCAGGCCGACAAGGTCACGGTGCTCGACCACCAGCACGTCAGTCTCGCCGAGATCGGACAGATCCTCGGCCACGGGACGCTGTTCGACACTCTGACCCTTCACGAGTCGTACCCGATCGATGCCGAGGGCCTGGCCGGTGCGGATGCCGGTGGCGACGCACTGCGCATTTGTGACGTCGGCATGTACGACGCCACGCACTACCCGCTGAATCTCTACACCGCGCCGACCGGCGACGACATCACGGTCACGCTGAAGTATCTGCCGTCGGAATTCGGTGCGGCACAGATCGATGAGTTCGCGGCCACCTACGAACGCATCGTCGGTGAACTCATCGCCGATCCCGACCGGGCACTGGGCGACATCGACATCCTCACCCCGGCCGCGCGTGACGCGGTACTCACCGTCGCACGCGGTGCGGATCGGACCGACTCGGCCTGGGTCGCCGAGAATCTTGCGGATGCGGTTGCGGCGCAAGTTCTCCGAACCCCGGACGCCATCGCACTACGTTTCGGCGACCGCCAGGTCACCTACCGCGAGTTCGGCGATCGTGTTGCCGCACTTGCTCATACCCTGATTGCCGAGGGCGTGGGTCCGGACGTTCCCGTCGCGCTCTGCCTGCCCCGGTCGGTGGAGATGCTCGTCGCCATCCACGCGGTCGTCGCCGCGGGTGGCCAGTACGTCCCGGTCGACACCGAGACCCCGGCGGACCGGACGCAGTACATGTTCGACACCGCGGGCGTCGAACTGGCCCTGGTGATGGCCGACGAACCGGCGCTGCGGTCCACGTCCGCGCGGACACTGACGATCGACGCGAGTGCCCCGCTCGAGGTGACGGCCACGAGTGTGACCGACGCGCAACGACACTCGCCGCTAGACCTGTCGAATGCGGCCTACACCCTGTTCACCTCGGGATCCACCGGACGCCCCAAGGGTGTGACGCTGCCGCACGATGCCGTGGTGAACCGCCTGCGCTGGGGTCTGTCCGAACTGCGCTGGGGCCACGCAGATGTGGTGATCCAGAAGACCCCGTACACCTTCGACTGTTCGGTCACCGAGTTGTTCGCGCCGCTGATGGTGGGCGCCACCCTGGTGATCGCTCGGCCCGGCGGGCATGCCGATCCGATCTATCTGGCCGAGCTGGTCGCCGAGACCCGGGCCACCTCGGTGCATTTCGTGCCGTCGATGCTGGCGGTGTTCAACGACGTCGTCGGTGGTGTGCCGGGGCTCGTCGACGGGCTGGACACACTGCGGTATGTGTCGACCACCGGTGAGGCACTGCCGCCGGCTGTTGCGGCCCGTACGCACGAGTTGATCCCGGGAGCGGAGTTCTACAACCTGTACGGTCCCACCGAGGCGGCTGTCGAGATCACCTACGCCAAGCTGGCCGGTGACGAGTCCGTGGTCCCGATCGGTGTGCCGGTGTGGAATTCGACCGCCTACGTGCTCGACGAGCGATTGCGCCTCGTCGGCCCGGGTATGCCCGGCGAGCTGTATGTCGGCGGTGTGCAGTTGGCGCGAGGCTATGCGGCGCGCCCCGATCTGAGTGCCGAGCGATTTGTCGCCAACCCGTTCGGTGAACCGGGCGGACGGCTCTACCGCACCGGCGATCTCGTCCGGTGGTTGCCGGGACCCGATCCGACGCTGGAGTATCTGGGCCGCACCGACTTCCAGGTGAAGCTGCGCGGTCAGCGGATCGAACTCGGGGAGATCGAATCGGCGATCGCCGCCAGTCCCGGAGTCGTGCATGCGGCGGCGACCGTGGTGGCCGGCCCCGGTGGGACGGAGCATCTCGTCGGCTACTTCGCGCCGTCCGGTGTGGCGACGGATGTCGTGAAACAGACGGTGGCCCAGGCGCTCCCTGAGTACATGCGGCCGTCGCTGTGGGTGCCGCTGGCCGACGTGACACTCAACACCGCGGGCAAGCTCGATCGAAAGGCATTGCCCGATCCGGAGTTCGGCGCGCAGGACGAGTACCGTGCGCCCGCGCCCGGTGCCGAGACCGCGGTCGCCGAGCTTTTCGCGGAACTGCTCGGGGTGACCCGCGTCGGGGCCGACGACGACTTCTTTGCCCTCGGTGGCAACTCGCTGTCGGCGACCCAACTGTCCGGGCGATTGAGCGCCCTCACCGGCAGTCGGGTGGGGGTCCGAACCCTGTTCGAGGCACCGTCACCCGCCGCACTGGCCGCGGTTCTGCCCGTCCTCACAGCTCCGCACGACGCTGCGAGAGAGGTGATGTCCGATTCCGTGCAACCTCGCCCCGACGTTCTTCCACTGTCGCTTGCGCAGCAGCGGATGTGGTTCCTCAACCAGTTCGACCGTGGCTCGGCGGCCTTCAACCTTCCGTTCGCGTTGCGTCTCGTCGGGCCACTCGACGTCGAGGCGATGCGCGCCGCGGTCGGCGATGTGCTCGAACGGCACGAGGTGCTGCGGACCCGGTATCCGTCGACCGACGGGCGTCCGCGCCAGGAGGTCGTTCCCGCCGAGACAGCTCTCGCCGACGCCGGCATGCAGGTCACCGACGTCGCGCCCGATGAACTCGCGGCAACCATCGGCACTTTCGTCGCCCAGCCGTTCGACGTGGCCACCCAGATACCGGTGCGCAGCACGCTGTTCCGCACCTCGGGTGACACCGGCGCGACCGAGCACATCCTGGGCGTCGTCATGCATCACATCGCGTCGGACGGAGCGTCGTTCGCGCCGCTCGCCGCCGATCTGGTCGCTGCCTACACCGCTCGCGTCGATGGCGCCGCACCCGACTGGGCGCCGTTGCCACGACAGTTCGCCGACGTCGCGGTGGCGCAGCGCGAACGCTTCGGCGAGCTCGACGACCCGTCGTCGGAGCTGGCCACCCAGCAGAAGTACTGGCTGGACCGACTGGCCGGACTGCCCGATGTTCTCGATCTGCCCACCGATCGTCCGCGCCCGCCGGTCGCCACCATGCGCGGCGCCACCCGCACCTTCGACGTCGGCGCCGACCTCGTCGAACGCGTCCGCGCACAGGCCCAGGCCGCCGGTGTCACGGACTTCCAGTTCGCCCACGCGGCACTGGCGCTCCTCCTGTCGCGGGTGTCCGGGTCCACCGACATCGCGATCGGCACGCCCACCGCCGGACGCGCCGACCCGGTCACTGCCGGGATGGTCGGCATGTTCGTCAACACCCTCGTCCTGCGCACCGAGGTCGAGCCGACCACCACGGTCCGCGAACTACTCGGCGCGGTGCGGAAAGTCGACACCGAGGCGCTCGATCACGCCGATGTGCCGTTCGAGTATCTGGTGCAGGCACTGGCCCCGGTGCGGTCGGAGGCACACACGCCGCTGTTCTGTGTGCAGCTCGCCTTCCAGAACTTCGAGCGGGCCACCGCGGAACTGCCCGGCGGCCTCGTCGTCGAGCAACTCGAGTCGGATACCGCCACCGTCCAGACCGATCTCACCTTCGTCCTCGGCCCCGATCCGACCGGACACCACGGCTGGACCGGCCAGTTGTCTTATGCGACAGACCTGTTCGACGATCCCACCGCGGGTGAGCTGATCGAGCGTTACCTGCGGGTCCTCGACGCCATGACCACCAGATTCGACACGCTCGCCGGAGATCTCGACATTCTGTCGACAACAGAACGAGACCGCCTGGGCGCCGAGTCGCAGGGACCCGACGTGACACTTGTCGCCGGCACCCTCGCCGATCACATCAGCGCGCCGGTGCACGCCGACGGTGTTGCCGTGGTCTTCGGCGACCGGGAACTGAGTCACCGTGAGTTCGGGGTCCGAGTCGCCGGCGTCGCCCGTGACCTCGTCGCCGCCGGCGTGGGGCCCGACATGGCTGTCGGAGTGTGCATCCCACGCTCGGTCGAGATGATGATCGCGATCCACGCCATCGTCGTGGCGGGCGGACAGTACGTGCCCATCGACCTGTCCACACCGGCCGAACGCGCCGAATACATGATCACCACTGCGGGTGCGCGGCTCGTCCTCATTTCCGCCGACGGGTCGGCGACACCCGAGATCCACGATGCCATTCGCGCGGCGGGTGCCACGGAGTACGTCGTCGACGCCAATGGCGAGGCCGACCTGAACACCGCGCCGTTCGAACCCGAGGAGCGGACCGCGCGCCTGCACCCCGACCACGCGGCGTACACGCTGTTCACGTCCGGGTCCACCGGACGACCCAAGGGCGTGACCCTCAGTCACCGTGCGGTGCTGAACCGCCTGTGGTGGGGGCTACGGGAATTCGGCTGGGCTCCCGACGACGTCATCCTGCAGAAGACGCCGTACACCTTCGACTGCTCGGTTCCGGAGCTGTTCGGCCCGTTCATGATCGGCGCGCAGATGGTCCTCGCGCGCCCGGGCGGTCACGCCGAACCGCGATACCTCGCGTCGCTGGTGGCGCAGCGGCAGGTCACCTCGATCCACTTCGTGCCGTCGATGCTGTCGGTGTTCGCCGAGGTGCTCGGTGAAGCGGGGATGAGCCGGCTGACCACGCTGCGTTACCTGTACACCACCGGCGAGGCGCTGCCACCGGCTCTTGCCCGCGAGGTGGACTCCGCGCTCGATGTGGCCTTCTACAACCTGTACGGCCCCACCGAGGCGGCGGTCGAGATCACCTATCAGCGCGTCGAGCGCGACGCCGACACGGTTCCGATCGGCATCCCGATGTGGAATTCGTCTGCACTGGTGCTGGATTCGCGGCTGCACCCGGTGCCCGACGGTGTGCCCGGCGAGCTGTACCTCGGCGGGGTGCAGCTGGCCCGGGGCTATGCCGCGCGTCCCGACCTGACCTCCGACCGGTTTGTCGCCAACCCGTTCGGGCCGGCGGGGGAGCGGATGTACCGGACCGGAGACCTGGTGCGCCGGCGCCGCGACGGTGTCCTGGAATACCTGGGCCGCACCGATTTCCAGGTGAAGTTGCGCGGGCAGCGCGTCGAGTTGGGCGAGATCGAGTCGGTGCTCGCGTCGGCGCCGGGCGTGGTGCATGCCGCCGCCACCGTGATGACGGCGCCGGGCGGAGCCGAACACCTCGTCGCCTACCTGGCCGGCGCGACCCCAGACGCCGACATCGATCTCGACGCAGTCAAGAACACCGTCTCGGCGGCGCTGCCGTCGTACATGCATCCGACCGCGTGGATGGTTCTGGACGACATCGCCCTCAACACCGCGGGCAAACTCGACCGTAAGTCGCTGCCCGCACCGGTTTTCGCGGCCGAAGCCGAGTATGTGGCACCCGCCGACTCCGTCGAGGAAGCGGTCGCCGAGATCTTCGCGGACGTCCTCGGCGCCGAGCAGGTCAGTGTCACCGAATCGTTCTTCGACCTCGGGGGCACGTCGCTGTCGGCGGCGCGGCTCGCTGCGCGGGTGGGGGAGGCCTTCGACACCGACCTCCCGGTCCGGGCCGTCTTCGACGCCGAGACCGTGCGAGACCTGGCGCGCAGCATCAACGCCGGCAGTGGAGCCCGCACGCCGATCGTCGCGGGCGAGCGTCCCGAAGCGGTGCCCCTTTCGCTTGCCCAGCAACGCATGTGGTTCATCAACCGGTTCGAACCCGCGTCGCCCGCCTACAACATCCCGGTGGCGCTGCGCTTGACCGGACCGCTCGACGTCGACGCTCTGCGCGCCGGCTTCGACACCGTCTTGGCGCGACACGAAGTGCTGCGCACCGTCTTCCCCGATCGGGACGGTGTCGGGTACCAGGAGATACTCGGGCCGCAAGAGGCCTCGGCTCGGCTCGACTGGCGTGTCGTCGACTCCGCCGACGAGGCGATGGCCGCGGCCACTCGCGGATTCGACGTCACCTCGGAGCTGCCGCTGCGAGTGCGAGTCTCGTCGACCACGGTCGGCGGGGTCGCAGAGCATCTGCTGGTGATCGTGCTGCATCACATCGCCGGCGACGGCCAGTCCGGCCCGGTCCTGGCGCGTGACCTGCTCACCGCCTACGCGGCGTCGGGGCGCGGCGAAGAACCGGATCTCGCACCGCTGGAGGTGCAGTTCGCCGACTTCGCGATCTGGCAGCAGCGGGAACTCGGCTCGGTGGACGATGCGGACTCCGTTCTCGGTCAACAGATCTCCTACTGGCGTGACCAACTCGACGGTGTGCCCGAAGCGCTCGACCTGCCGTCGGACCGGGCCCGCCCGGCGGTGGCGACCCTGCGCGGTGCTGCGGCAACATTCGACATCGGCGAGGACACCGTCCGTGGAATCACCGAACTGGCCCGCGCACACGGGGTCACGCCGTTCATGGTGTGCCATGCCGCGTTGGCAGTGCTGCTGAGCAGGGTGTCGGGGTCGGCGGACATCGTGATCGGCAGTCCCATTGCCGGACGCGGTCAACGGGTGCTCGACGACCTGGTGGGCATGTTCGTCAACACCCTCGTGCTGCGGACTCCGCTGCAGCCGGGGAGCGGGTTCGACCAGCTCCTCGAGCAGGTACGACGCACCGACCTCGACGCTTTCGCGCATGCCGATGTGCCGTTCGAGTCCCTGGTGGATCTGCTCGATCCCGTTCGGTCGGAAGCCTTCGCGCCGCTCGCGCAGGTGCTGCTGACCGTCGAGGACACGGCGCCGACAGCACTGAAGCTCGACGACCTGCACGTCGAGGTCGTCGCGACCGAGAACGCCTCGGCCAAGGTGGATCTGACGGTGGGGGTGGCGCTGGGTGCGGCCCCAGGTGGCACGCAATCCGGCGGCACGCTGTCGGTCGTGTATGCCACCGACCTGTTCGATGCGCCGACGATCGAGACGTTCGCCACCCGGTATCTGAGGGTCCTCGACGCGATGATCGCCGACCCCGCCGCCGTTCACGACGGCGTCGACCTGCTCCTGCCGCAGGAACGGGCGTTGGTGTTGCCCGCATCGGACCGGGTGGATGCCACGCCGTTCCTGCTGCCCGAGTTCCTCGCCGAGGCGGCCGCCGCTGTTCCCGCCGCGGTTGCGGTGGTCGACGCGGAGATGCAGTTCACCTACCGCGAACTCGATGAGCAGAGCAATGCGCTCGCGCGCGAACTGATGTCGCGCGGCGTCGGGCCCGACACGGTGATCGTCAGCGGCCTGGCGAGATCGGCAGTCCAGCAGTTGGTGCTGTGGGCGGTGGCCAAGACCGGAGCCTGCTACGTGCCGGTGGATCCGCGCTACCCCGTCGAGCGGGTGGCCGGCATCGTCGCCGACAGCGGCGCACGGATCGGTATCACCGAACCGTCGAGCGTCGGATCGATGCCGACGCTGCTGGATTGGCTCGTCCTCGATCGGGAGACCAGACGCCGTATCACGGCCGTGCATTCGACCTCGCCGATCACCGACGCCGAACGCGGACGCGCTATCGCCACCGACGACGCCGTGTACATGATCTTCACCTCCGGCTCCACCGGCCGGCCCAAGGGCGTGACCGTCAGTCATCGCGGCCTCGCGAATGTGGCTGTTACGCTTCGCGATCACCACCACTCGATCGGTGGTGCGCGCTGGCTGGGGGTGAGTTCCCCGGCCTTCGACGCCGCGATGATGGAACTGCTCGGCACCTTCTGTGCGGGTGGCACTCTCGTGGTGGCACCACCGCACGTGTTCGGTGGACGGGAACTGGCCGACTGGATTCTGCGCCACGAGGTGACCCACGCCTTCATCGTGCCCAGTGTCGCCGCGTCCATCCCGGCGCCGGACACGCTGCCGTTGCGTCACCTGCTGTTGGGTGGGGAGGCACTGTCGGCCACCGAACTGGCCCGGTGGGCCACTCCTGGCCGGTCGGTCTACGACGTCTACGGTCCGACGGAAGCCACCATCATCTGTCTGACCACCGCGGCACTGGCATCCGGCGATCCGATCACCTTGGGCCGCACCATGATCGGCACCCGGGCACTGATCCTCGACGATCGTCTGCAGCCGGTACCGCCGGGCGTCGACGGCGAGCTCTACCTGACCGGTGCCAGCTTGGCCCGCGGATATCACGACCGTCCGGGGCTGACCGCCGAACGGTTCGTCGCCAACCCGTACGCACCGGGCCGGATGTATCGCACCGGTGACGTGGTGCGCTGGACGTCCACCGGCGACGTCGAGTACGTGGGCCGGTCGGACTTCCAGGTCAAGTTGCGCGGGCAGCGGATCGAACTCGGCGACATCGAAGCGGCACTGACCACGCACGATGCCGTCGAGAAGGCCGTGGTGATCGGAGTCGGCGAACCGGTGGTCACCGCACTCGCCGCCTACGTGGTCACCGCGGCCGATCCGAAGGACCTGCGTGACCATCTGGTGGATACGCTTCCCGCGCACATGGTTCCGTCGTCGATCACCGTGCTCGACGACCTGCCGCTGACCCCGGTCGGCAAGCTGGACCGGCGCGCCTTGCCCGCGCCCGACCTCACCGCCCTCGTCACCGAATCCGTCGCACCGGTGGGTGCGGTGGAGATCGCGATCGCGGGCGTGTTCGCGGAAGTCCTCGGCGTGAGCGAGGTCGGTGCCACGGAGTCGTTCTTCGACCTCGGCGGCAACTCGCTGTCCGCGACACGGGTGACTGCACGCGTATCGGAGACCCTGGGCGTGGACGTCGCGGTGCGCGATCTGTTTGCCGCCCCCACCGTCCGCGGGCTCGCCGCAGTGGTCGGCGACGCGCGGGCCTCCGACGTCGAACCCCTTGCCCCACAGGCGCGTCCGGAGCATATACCGCTGTCGTTCGCGCAGCAGCGGATGTGGTTCATCAACCAGTTCTCGCCGGCGTCGGTGGTGGCCTACAACGTGCCGTTCGCGTTGCGGCTCACCGGAGAGGCAATCGACGATGTCGCCCTGCGGGCCGCGTTCGGCGATGTACTGGCGCGTCACGAAGCGTTGCGGACGATCTTCCCGGCCGACACCGATGGTGTTGCGTATCAGCGCATCCTGCGGGCGGACGAGGCGATCGCGGCGTTGCACTGGAGTCAGCTCCACGCGGGTGGCGCGGTCGAGAACGCGATCAACGAACTGACGCTGGCGCCCTTCGACGTCACCGTCGACCTGCCGCTGCGTGTTCGGCTCATCACGGTGGCGCCGGAGGACGCCGTCCTGGTGGTCGTGGCGCATCACATCGCGGCCGACGGCGAGTCGCTCCTGCCGTTGGTTCGGGACGTGCTGACCGCCTATGCGGCGCGTCGGTTCGGTGTCGCCCCGGACTACCCGCCGCTGCCCCTGCAGTACGCCGACTACGCGATCTGGCAGCGTCGGGCGCTCGGGGCCCTGGACGACCCGGAGTCGATTGCCGCCCAGCAGGTTTCCGAATGGGCAGATCGGCTGTCCGGCCTGCCCGATGTGCTCGACCTCCCCATCGACCGCCCCCGACCACGGGCCGCGTCGATGCGCGGCGACGCGGTGGCCTTCGCGGTCGGTGCCGATGTTCGCGCCATGGTCACCGAGGTCGCGCGCCGGCACGGGGCGACCGAATTCGTGGTGGTCCATGCCGCCCTGGCCGTGTTGCTGGCGCGGATGACCGGCTCCGACGACATCGCCATCGGCACCCCGACCGCGGGCCGCGGCCGAGCCGACCTCGACAATCTGGTCGGCATGTTCGTGAACACCCTGGTGTTGCGCACCCAGGTGGAGCCCGACGTGCCCTTCGACGACCTGGTGGCGCAGGCCAAGGACGTCGACGTGGCCGCGTTCTCGGCGGCCGATGTGCCGTTCGAGCATGTCGTGGAGGCGGTCAACCCGGTGCGCTCGGAAGCGTTCGCGCCGTTGACGCAGGTGATGCTGACCTTCGATGACAAGCAGCGACGCGACGCCACCACCGGGCCACTGCGGATCGAGCCGCTCGAGCCCGGTGCCCCGTCGGCCAAGGTGGACCTGCAGTTCGTGATCAGCGCCGCACCGGACAGTCACGACGCCATCAGCGGTTATGACGGTCACATCGTGTACGCGACCGACCTGTTCGAGCGGGCGACGATCGAGGCCCTGGCGTGGCGTTTCGAAGTCTTGCTGCACGCTCTGCTCGAGGAACCGCAGCGTGCGATCGGCGACCATCCGATACTGACCACCACCGAGATCGACCGCCTGCAGGCGACTCCCGAACCGGTGACCTCGACCGTCAATGCCGCTGCGACCCTGGTGGATCTGTTCGCCTGGACTCACCACCAGCACGCGGCACGGCCCGCCGTGACCGCAGGCGCCCACACCGTCGACTATGCCGCGCTGGATGCCCGACGCCGACGACTCGCCGCGAGCCTGCAACAACGCGGGGTGCGTCCGGGCGATCTCGTCGGCATCGCGATGTCGCGCGACACCGACCTGATCGCCACCATTCTGGCCGTATTGAGCTGTGGCGCAGCGTATCTGCCGCTGGACACCGGTAATCCGGCGCAGCGGCTGCAGTTCATCGTGTCCGACGCCGCACCCGTCTGCGTGGTCACCGACGATTCCACCGCATCGGCCATCGGTGCTCTCGGTGTCGATCTGGACGTGGTGCACGTCGACGAGCTGGCGGTACCGGGATTCCTGCGTCGCGTCGACATCCGCCCCGACGACCGCGCGTATGTGATCTACACGTCCGGGTCGACGGGAACCCCCAAGGGCGTGGAGATCACGCATCTCGACGTCGTGACTCTCATGGATGCGGCGCGCAGCGAGTACGACTTCCGGGCCGACGACGTCTGGACGATGTTCCACTCCTACGCCTTCGACTTCTCCGTGTGGGAGATGTGGGGTCCGCTGCTGTCGGGTGCGCGGTTGGTGGTGGTCGACCGTGACGTCGCGCGATCGCCGGACGAGTTCCTGACGTTGGCCGCCGAACAGGGCGTGACCGTGCTGAACCTCACGCCGTCGGCCTTCTATCAGTTCGCCGACGCACGTCGTCGACGCCCGGGCCCACTCTCGTTGCGGTACCTCATCTTCGGCGGCGAAGCCCTCAGCTTCGACCAAGTGGGCCGCTGGTTCGACGACCACCCGGACGAGCCGACGCGCCTGGTGAACATGTACGGCATCACCGAGACCACGGTGCACGTCAGCTTCCGCGAGCTGACTCGCGCCACCACCGACGCACGCGGCCCGAGCTTCATCGGACGCCCACTCTCGTCGTTGAACCTCCGGATCCTCGACCGCCGGCTTCGTCCGGTACCCGATGGTGTTCCCGGCGAGATCTACGTCGCCGGTGGGCAACTGGCGCAGGGTTACCTCAACCGTGCCACGCTGAGCGCCACCCGATTCGTCGCCGATCCATCGGGTGTGCCCGGCGAACGCCTCTACCGCACAGGCGATCTGGGCCGGCGGGTTCGCGGCGACATCGAATACCTCGGACGCGGAGACACCCAGGTGCAGCTGCGCGGCTTCCGCGTCGAGTTGGGTGAGATCGAATCTGCAGTGACCCGCCACGACGGTGTCGCCGCCGCTTCGGTCACGGTGATGACGGCACCGGGCCGCGGGCAGCAGCTGGTGGCGCATGTGGTTGCCGATCCGGGCACCGACCTCGATACCGATGCCCTGCGGGCAGCCCTCGGGAAGAGCCTGCCCGGCTACATGATCCCCGACGCGGTGGTCGCGATCGACGCGCTGCCGCTCACGGCGAACGGCAAGCTCGACCAGCGTGCGCTGCCCCTACCGGATTTCGCGTTCTCGGCGGTCGGCGAGGTGGCCGACGGCCCGATCGAGGAAAGCGTCGCATCGATCGTCGCCGACGTCCTCGGACTCGACGAGGTGGGCGCCACCGCGGTGTTCTTCGACATCGGCGGCAACTCGCTGTCGGCGACCCGGGTGGCGGCCCGGGTGAGCGAGGCGTTCGGCGTGTCCGTCACCGTGCGTGATCTGTTCGAGGCGCCCACGGTCCGAGGTCTCGCCGCGCGCGTCGTGAGCGCGGGCGACGGCGTCTCCGGCAGTGCTGCGGGCCCGGCCCCGCTGACCGCACGCTCACGGCCCGAACACATCCCACTGTCCTTCGCGCAGCGGCGCATGTGGTTCGTCAACCAGTTCGACACCGCGTCACCGGCCTACAACATCCCGATCGCGTTGCGGCTGACCGGTCCTCTCGATCCGGCCGCCCTGCGTGCCGCGATCTCCGACACCATCACCCGGCACGAGTCGCTGCGTACGCGTTACCCGGCGATCGACGGTGTCCCGGAGCAGGTGATCGTCGACGTGCCGACCGCGCTGGACGAACTCGTCTGGCACCAGAGTGCCGATGCCGACGAGGCGATTGCGCTCGCGGGCAGCGGATTCGACGTCACCGGTGACCTGCCGATCCGGGTGGCCCTGGCCACCGACGGCGCCGACGAGCACGTTCTCGTCATTGTCCTGCACCACATCGCCGGTGACGCCGAGTCGATGCCGATCCTCGCGCGCGACGTGATCACCGCCTACGCCGCGCGCACCTCCGGTGGCGTCGCCGACGACTCGCCGGTGCTGCCCGCACTCACCGTGCAGTACGCCGACTACTCGCTGTGGCAGCGGGAGACGCTCGGTGCGGCCGACGATCCGTCGTCGGTGCTCGGGGCGCAGTTGGCCTACTGGACGACGCGTCTCGCCGGGCTGCCCGACGTGACCGAACTCCCCGCCGACCGTGGCCGACCCGCGGTGGCCGACCCCACCCCCGGCGTCCTGACCTTCGATCTGGGCATCGATCGCAGCGCGCGCGTCACCGCGGTCGCCCAACGTGATTCGGCCACCCCGTTCATGGTGTGTCACGCCGCGCTCGCCGCGACCGTGTCCCGGCTGGCCCGCACCGACGACGTCGCCATCGGAGCGGCGATCGCCGGCCGCGGCCAATCCGGCACCGACGACCTGATCGGTATGTTCGTCAACACCCTCGTCCTGCGCACACACCATCGGGCCGGTGACACCGCAGGGGAACTGATGCGTCAGGTGCGCGCAACGGATCTCGACGCGTTCGCCCATGCCGACATCCCGTTCGAGGCGCTAGTCGACGAACTCGCGCCGCAGCGCTCCACGTCGCACGCACCGCTCTTCCAGATCGGCATGAACTATCTGAGCGGCTCCGCGTCGACCGCCGATACGGTTGCGGGTCTGACGATCACACCCGTCGAGCAGGGGCCGGCGTCGTCGAAGGTCGACCTGACGGTGGCCTTCAGCGAGGTGCGCGAGCCCGGCGGTGCGCGGATCGGCGCCGAGATCACCTACGCCGCAGCCCTGTTCGACGAGTCGACCGTCGCCCGCCTGCGTGACGTATTGCTCGCGGTGCTCGACGCGATGCTCGCCGACCCCGATGCCGTGATCGGCGATCTGGACATTCTCACCTCTGCCGAACGCGCCGATCTGGTGCCGGTGGCCGGACCGGGCGCGCTCGTCGAACCCCGGACCCTGCCCGACCTTCTCGCCCAGCGCGCGCCGGTGCCCGCGGATCTGCCGGCCGTCATCGAGGGCGGACAGTCGATGTCATATCGAATGTTCGAATCGGTGACCAACAGCCTGGCGCGTGAGTTCATCGCCCGCGGTGCCGGCCCGGAGCGGGTGATCGCGGTCGGTATGCGGCGCAGTCTCGATGCGGCAGTGGTGATCTGGGCGGTCCTCAAGTCCGGCTCCGCGTACCTCCCGGTGGATCCGGGGCTGCCTGCCGAGCGCATCGAGCACATGATCGCCGATTCGGGCGCGATCTTCGGTGTCACCACCGAGCAGGCACAACCCACCGTCGCGCACGCGCAACTCGGGTGGCTGGTGGCCGGCGGATTCGCCGAAGTCGGCGCGACGATCCCCATCCCGGTGGGACCCGGCGCGATCACCCCGGACATGCTTGCCGCGCAAGACAACACGCCGGTTCCGTCGGCTCGCGACCTCTCCGTCGACAGCCTGGCCTACCTGGTCTACACCTCGGGTTCGACGGGCGTGCCGAAGGCTGTGTCGGTGACGCACCGCGGCCTCGCGAACCTTCTCGAGGCGCAGCGGGCGTGGACCGGCGACCTCCCCGACACTCGAGTCCTCAACGTTGCGGTCCTCAGCTTCGACGGTGCGTTCTTCGAGTTCCTCGCCGCCTTCGGGCTCGGCAAGACCCTGGTGGTCGCGCCGAGCGACGTGTATGCAGGTGCCGACCTCGTCGACGTCATCGAGCGGCACCAGGTCACCGACGCCACCATCACTCCCGCGGTGCTGGCCACCATGGACCCCGCACGAGCGGTGAGCCTGCGGCACCTCGGCACGGTCGGCGAGGCCTGCCCGCCCGAGGTGGTCGCGGCGTGGGCGCCGTCGCGCACCATGTTCAACGGGTACGGTCCCACCGAGACCACGGTCTGGGCAACGCAATCCGCGCTCACCGCGGGCGCCCCGATAACCGTCGGACGACCGATCCGCGGCATGTCCGCGGTGGTGCTCGACGACCGGCTGCGCCCGGTGCCGATCGGCGTCGTGGGCGAGCTGTACCTGTCCGCCGATTCCCTGGCGCGCGGGTACCACAACCGATTCGACCTCACCGCAACACGTTTCGTCGCCAACCCGTTCGGCCCGGCCGGCTCCCGGATGTACCGGACGGGAGATCTGGTGCGCTGGAGCGCCGACGGCGGGTCGCGGGCGCGTCTCGAGTTCGCCGGGCGCGCCGACTTCCAGGTCAAGATCAACGGCCAGCGTGTCGAACTCGGGGAGATCGACGCCGCGCTGACCGCCCATCCCGGGGTGGTCTCGGCGTCGACCATCGGTACGACCGGTCCGGGCGGCAACGCCGCACTCGTGAGCTACGTCGTACCTTCGGAGGGGACCGTCAGTCCGGACTCATTCGGCCCGCTCGCTTCGCTCCCGGCGCCGGAACAACTTCGCGAGGCCCTGCGCGCGCGACTGCCCGCGTACATGGTGCCTGCCGCAATCGTCGTCATCGACGAGATGCCCCTGACGCCGGTCGGCAAGCTCGATCGTGGCAGGCTGCCCGTGCCGGACTTCGGTGAGACCGACGACTACGTGCCCGCGGCAACCGAATTGGAGGCCACGGTCGCGGAAGCGTTCGGCGAGGTCGTGGGTGCGCAACAGGTGAGCGTGACCCAGAGCTTCTTCGAGCTCGGGGGCAACTCGCTCTCGGCGACGCAGGTCGTCTCCCGGCTGCGCGCGTCCACCGGCCGCGAGATTCAATTGTCGTGGGTGTTCGCCGAACCCACCGCGCGTGGTCTCGCGGGCCGCATTGCGGGCAACGCTGGTGTCGCGGACGACGTGCTCATCACGCTTCGTGCCGACGGTGCGCGGGCACCCCTGTTCTGTGTGCACCCGGCGGGCGGGCTGGCCTGGTTCTACGGCGGACTGGCGCCCTATGTCGCCGACCGCCCGATCTACGGCCTGCAGGATCCGCATGTGGTGACCGGAGCGGAGAGCGCGTCGTCGGTGCAGGAACTCGCGGACCGCTACGTCGCCGAGATTCGACGGGTGCAGCCGCACGGTCCCTATCACCTGCTCGGGTGGTCGATCGGCGGCTACATCGCGCACGCCATCGCGGTCGCGCTCAGCGCGGCAGGGGAGCGGGTGGCGTTCCTGGGCGTGATGGACTCCCAGGCCGGCGCCGAACTGCCGGTCGGTGACCCCGACGGGCCGGCCACCACCACCGCCTCCGACCTGCTCGGCGGCTGGCGCGATCTCTTCGATCTCGGTGACGACGTCACGGCGTCGACCGCCGACGAGGTGGCAGCTGTGGTCCGCGACCAGATCGCGTCGCTCGGGCTGCTCGACGCGGCGCAGGTCGACCGCATCATGGACAGCTTCGCCTCGGCCGCCGACATCGGCTTCGCCTACCGGCCGGAGGTGTTCGACGGGTCCATGCTCGTGTTCACCGCGACCCGCGATCGCGACGACCCGACCACGGTCGCCGCGAGTTGGCGCGACCACGTGCGCGGCACGATCACCAACGTCGACGTCGACACTCACCACCTCGGGATGGCGGATGCGGAGTCACTCGCGATCATCGGACCGGTGCTGGAAGCCGGACTAGCGCACGCGAATGGCGAATCCACTGTGGAAGCATCAGAAGAAGGCCCTGCTAAGGAAGGAACACCATGACCAACCCCTTCGACGACGAGAACGGCCGTTTCTACGTCCTTGTCAACGACGAGAACCAGCACTCGCTGTGGCCGACGTTCGCCGACATCCCGGCCGGCTGGACCAAGGTGTTCGGTGAGGATTCGCGGGCGGCGTGCCTGGAGTATGTGGAGCAGAACTGGACCGATCTGCGGCCCAAGAGCCTCATCGATGCGATGGAGGCCGACAAAGCGGCGCCAAATCAGGACCAGCCCTGACGGGTTGAGCCGGATCGGCGGGAGGACACGACACGGTCACAAATTCACATCAGTCACATCTGCCACTGCAGTAACGGCAGTCGCGTAGGTAGCATATTAGATGTGGCGGAGGTCGAATTTCACTGTGAAATAGGCAACAATTGCCACGAGAGCGATCGCAACATCCGAATGAATGACAGACTGGTGCGTCAACAGGCTCACATGCAGCAAGGGCCGGGGCGAGGGAAATTATGAGAGATTCTGCCTACTCGTGGGAGCAACAGCGCACACGGGCCATCATCGACCAGGTGTTCGCCAAGGCTGACCTGACCCCGAGTCTCACTGCGGTGCGACACAGCGGACAGGCCGCGACCTATGGCGCGCTCGCCGAGGCGCTGACCCGCTACGAACAGGTCGCGTCGAAACACTCCATCAACGCCGAAGCCGCTCTGCCGGCGTCCGTGCTGCACTGCCTGCCCAACGTCGGCAAGCTGGGTTCGCCGGATGCGGTTGCCGGAGCCCTCGGTGAGATCCTCAGCTGGCTGGGCCGCGACGTCCCGCGGGGCGACGAGGGACGCGGCCACCTGCGCGCCGTCGGCTGACGAAGAACCACAGACCAACAAGAAGCGGGGCCCGATGTCGATCGGGCCCCGCTTCTTTGCTGTTGAAGCTCAGCCGCCGTGCTGTGCACCTTGGGCGGCGAGCGCGTTGACCGCCTCGGTGGACAGCTTCCACTTGCCGTCGACCTTGACGTAGGTCAGCGTCATCGGCGCGCCGTCGGGCATCGGGATGTGCGGGCTCTTCACCGCGATGTCGACCTTGGCCTGGTTGTCGCCGTCCTTCGAGACGTTCTTCACCGTGAAGGTGTAACCGGCGGCCGAGGCGCTCTTGGCGAAGGCCTGCATCGCGGGGACGTTCGCCGGGTTGCTGGTGTCGACGACGGTCGCGAGGTCGGCGGCCGACGTATTCGGGTTGGTGGCCTTGTCGAGGATGTTCTGGGCGTCGCTGACGCGCAGGCCGATGACGGCGTCGGCGACCTGGCTGCTCACCGACTGCGCGACGCTGGTGACCTTGCTGCCTGCCTGGTCCACCGCGCTGCTGGCGGCGTTCTTGGCGGCCTGCTGGTCTTCCTCCGTGCAGCCCACGACGACGAACAGGGCGGTGCCGGCCAGTGTTGCGGCGGCGATGGACTTGCGAAGCTTCATTGCGACTCCTGTGGTTCGGGTAAGCCAACACTAACGCGTCCTCGGTGCCGGACTTGCACGCGGGAATCAAACGGACCACGGTCCGGTTAGGTAGGGTGACAGCCACAAATTCAGGAGGCGCGAGATGCAATTCGGACTGTTCAGCGTCAGCGACATCACCGTCGATCCCACCACCGGCATCGAGCCGACCGAGTACGAGCGGATCAAGGCGATCGTCGCCATCGCCAAGAAGGCCGAGGACATCGGTCTGGACGTCTTCGCCATCGGCGAGCACCACAACCGGCCGTTCTTCTCGTCGTCACCGACGACGACCCTGGCCTACATCGCGGCGCAGACCTCGACCCTGCAATTGAGCACGGCCACCACGTTGATCACCACCAACGACCCGGTGAAGATTGCCGAGGACTTCGCGATGCTGCAGCACCTGGCCGACGGTCGCGTCGACCTGATGCTCGGCCGCGGCAACACCGGGCCGGTCTACCCATGGTTCGGGCAGGACATCCGGCAGGGCATCCCGCTGGCCATCGAGAACTACCACCTGCTGCATCGTCTGTGGACGGAGGACGTGGTCGACTGGAAGGGACAGTTCCGTACCCCGCTGACCTCGTTCACCTCGACCCCGCGTCCGCTCGACGACGTGGCGCCGTTCGTGTGGCACGGATCGATTCGGAGTCCGGAGATCGCCGAGCAGGCCGCCTACTACGGCGACGGCTTCTTCGCGAACAACATCTTCTGGCCCAAGGAGCACTTCCAGCGCCTCATCGGGTTCTACCGCGAACGCTACGAGCACTACGGCCACGGCCAGGCCGATCAGGCCATCGTCGGACTCGGTGGTCAGTTCTTCATGCGTAAGAACTCGCAGGACGCGGTCCGCGAGTTCCGGCCGTACTTCGACAACGCACCGGTGTACGGACACGGTCCGTCGCTGGAGGAGTTCACCGACGAGACCCCGCTGACAGTCGGCAGCCCGCAGGAGTTCCTGGACAAGACCCTGAGCTTCCGCGAGAGCTTCGGCGACTACCAGCGTCAGCTGTTCCTCGTCGACCATGCCGGGTTGCCGCTCAAGACGGTGCTCGAGCAGTTGGATCTGCTCGGCGAGGTGCTGCCCGACCTGCGGGCCGGCTTCGAGGCGGGCCGCCCGGCGCACGTGCCGGACGCCCCGACCCACGCATCGCTGGTCGCGGCGCGCGACGCCAAGGCTGCTGCCGCGGATGTCGCCCAGGATGCCGAGGAGGTCGACGCATGACTCGGGTTGTCGCAGTCAACGGCGGTCTCGGTGATCCGTCGTCGACCAGGTTGCTGGTGGACCGGATCGCAGAGGCGGTCGGGGCGCGACTCGGTGGCGGGGCGAAGGTCGAGATCATCGACCTGCGCGAGGCCGCCGTCGACATCCCGCGGTCGATGACGACGGGGTTCGCGTCGGGCGCCGCACGCGACGGCGTCGACGCGGTGGAATCGGCCGACGCGCTGATCGTCGCGTCGCCGGTCTTCAACGCGTCCTACAGCGGTCTGTTCAAGTCGTTCTTCGACCTGGTCGACGTCGAGGCGATGGCCGGCAAACCCGTCCTCATCGGGGCCACCGGCGGTAGCCCCCGACATTCGATGGTGCTCGACCACGCGATGCGCCCGCTGTTCTCGTATCTGCGCAGCGTCGTCGTGCCGACGGCCATCTACGCGGCCGCCGAGGACTGGGCCCCGACCTCCGGTGACACCGCCACGCTGTCGGGTCGAATCGACCGCGCCGCAGGCGAACTCGTCGCACTCCTGGGCGTACCCGCGCCGGAGTCGCCGGCACCGGTCGTCGACAAGGTCGAGCGTCGCCAGATGGCCACCGAGGCTGCCGGTATCGCGAATTTTGCTCGGCTGCTGGGTAATTCGACTCCCGCCGGCTAGGGCGTGTTTCCCGAGGTCAAGCGCGGCCGGGGGTGTTCTGGCGCGGCTTGAGATGCGAGTGGGGGAGTGCCGGTGCCGGAAGGTGCTGGATGTCGCCGTCGTACCCGTGGACCTGGCCGAAGCGTTCGCTGTGCGCCATCCACTCGTCGCGGTAACCGACAATGTCGTCGTGGGTGCGACCGATGAAGTTCCACCACATGATGATGTCCTCGCCGAGTGGCTCTCCGCCCAGGAGGATCACCCGGCCCGGTTTCTCCGATCGGTTGGTCAGGGAGATTCTCGACGCCCCGAGTCCCACGTACCCCATCTCCGTGCGCTCCAGCGTCGTGTCGCCGGCTTCATTGATCGCGAATGTGCCCGTGTCCACGAGGATTCCGTGTTCGAATTCGGTCTTCACCGCGATGTCGAGCGACGCGCCCGGCTCGAAGACGAGTTCGGCCCCGAGGAGTGGAGTGAAGGTGTGTACCGGTGAGACAGACCCGAACAGGTCGCCGAGAAACACCTTGACGTCGACGCCGTCGCGTCGCAGTGTCTCCGGCGCGTAGTGGGCGAAATCGCGTGCGGTGTCCATGCTTTCGGCGGGCAGTGCGACCCACAGCTGGACTCCGTGCAGCACAGTGGTCTCCGGCGTCGACACCTCGGTGTGTGCGATCCCGTGCCCGGCGGTCATCAGGTTGATCTCGCCGGGCCGGACCATCGCGTGATTGCCCATGGTGTCCCGATGCTCGATCTCGCCGGTGAAAAGCCAACTCACCGTTTGCAATCCGGTGTGCGGGTGGGGTGGGACGTCCATCCCGCCGGTCACCGATACATCGTCGGGTCCATAGTGATCGGCAAAGCACCACGCGCCGACGAGGGATCGGCTGCGCTGGGGGAGGGTTCGATGAACGGTCATCGCCCGTGGACCACCGAGCGGCACGTCACGTGCCGTGAGTACCTCGACCGTGATGGCCCCGTCCGCCGTCGACGCCTGGGGGTCCTCGTCGGAGTGGCAGTCGATCTCGGCCGGGCTGGTCTCGAGGTTGCTCATCGCGCTCCCTTGTGCTGTGGCAGCAGGGCTGCGCTGCCACAGCCGAGTCTAGGCCGTCACGACTGCCTCACGCTCCGACGACGGCCGCGTCCTCGAAGGTCATGGTGATCTTGCCGACCGACGAACTCATCAACGCACGCCGGCCGAGATTCAGCGACCGCAGTTCGTCGGCGATCGCGCCGTCGCCCAGGACGAGGCGCGCGCCGCCGAGTCGGGTGCGGGTGCCCGTCGTCGACGTCAGCCGCCAGGGCGTCACCCGCAGGACGTCGTCGAGCTGGGAGTACGCGTTGAGCACGGTGTCGGCTGCCGAACTCGGGACCGGAAGTCCGCGTCGCACCCGGAGATCGACCTCGAGCCGGCCATCGGTGCTCACCCGTCCGTGTTTGATTGCCGAGTCATGGTCCACGTCGAACTCGGCCAGTGTCTTGGGGAATCCCCAGATGCCGCGACCGGCAGCGAGGGTGAACTCGCCGTCGACGGGGAGTCGGTGGATCAGGGCCCGCGCGTCGCCGCGCATGAGCTTGCGCAGCGCGTCGAGGCGGGATGCGGGAGGTGTGGTGGGGTCCTCGACCAGGAAGCACACGCCGAACTCGTTGTAGGGGCCCAGATCGCCGTCGATGTAGTCGACGAAGACGAGCATGCACAGCGCCCGGTTGGCGCGGATCCGCAGCGGCCGGAGCGAGCCCGGTGACGGGGCGGCCGAATCGATGGCACGTTGCACCGCGTCGGCATCCGCGGTGTACCCGGCGACGAAGCATCGCGCGTTGCGAATGTCGACCGGCATCGTCACAGGGGTGCCCAGGACGTCATGAGTGGGCGGTGCGGTCACACGTTTCTCCTCGCCGGCGCAGGCCGTTGTCGAAGGAATGAGAACGTGTTCTAGTTTGGCATATTTTGGCCCCGGCGGGTGTGAGAATGCTGCGGTTCGCATCGAGACCTGGCTCCCCGTCGGGCCGTGTCCACAAAAGTGTGGACATGCGAGAGAACCGTACTTGACCTGCGCAAATACATCTGAAACGGTCAACGGTGTCGGTTGTTCAGCCGACGTCTGAGTCGTGGGCTAACGTACCTGTGAGTTTGGCCTATTCAACCTGTGAGCGCGGTGAGCGTCACCGCGGTACTGGGCGAGATGCCGGATTCGAGAAAGGGGGCGTCGGTGACAGACGAGGACGCGCTGACGCCATTGCGTGTCGGCATGGTCGACGACCATCGATCGCCGATCTGGGGGATCGAGCGAGTCCTCGATTCGGTCCCCGACATCGACCTCGTGTGCGCGGCGCCCACCGTCGCCGACGTCCTGGACGAGAAGCCGTTGGACGTCGTTCTCCTCGATCTGCGACTCGACGACGGCACCACACCGCGCGAGAACGTCACCACGCTGACCGAACACGGCATCGCCACCGTCGTCTACACCTCCGGTGAGGATCCGTCGCTGCTCCGGTCGGCGGCACGGGCGGGAGTCCTCGGCATCGTCCTCAAATCGGCCGACGAATCGATGATCGTCGACGCCATCCGCGCGGCATCGCAGGGCCGGGAGGTCCTCACCACCGAATGGGCTGCCGCCATCGACGGCGACCCCGAACTGGCCGCGGTGGACCTGTCTCCTCAACTGCAGAATGTCCTGGCCCTGTACGCATCCGGCGAGACCTCGGTACGGGTGGGGGAGATGTTGGGGGTCTCGGCCGAGACCGTCAACGAATACCTCAAACGCATCAGGCAGAAGTACGCCGACGCGGGCCGGCCCACCAAGACCAAGATCGACATGTTCAAACGCGCCATCGAAGACGGGTGGCTGCCCGTCCCGCAACGCAGGCGCCCCCGACAACCGGCCCGGGAGAAGTGACGGATGCCCACCGAACCAGCGAGTGGTCCCCCTTTCTGGGTCTACCACCCGGCCAACCGGACACCTAGCGTAGTCAGCACATCGCTTGTGATGCGAGAGATGTGCCCCCCGGAGAAGTTCCGACCGCAGCCCGCTGCGCTCGGATCGACTCGCAACTCTCGTATGAAGAAAGGGATCAACCAGTGACGGCGAGTACGGAATTGCCTCACGACGGCGCGGAACCGATCCGACCCGTCGTCTCCACCGGAGGAAGTGCTTCGCCGGTTCGCACCCCGGTGATCCGGCACAACGGGGTGACCCGTCTCGCCGACTATCGGCACCCGGGTGAAGCGGTGCCTGCGCCGCTGCCGCGGCCGAATCTCTCCGACCGCGAGGTCGAGGTGCTGCTTGCCTGGCTCGCGGCAGAGTCGAAGGAGGAGGCCGCCGGCCGACTCTTCATCTCGGCGTCGACGGTGAGTACCCACCTCGCCCGGATTCGCGCCAAATACACCGGCGTCGGACGGACGGCGCCCACCAAGACCCACCTGTTCGCGCGGGCACTCCAGGACGGTTACACCAGCCTCGACCGCTGGTGATCTGATTGTCACCGGGCCTCATGGCCGGCAAGCAACGGAGCACGTCGCCCGGCAGGCCGCCGCAAGAAAGTAGGGGAAGAAGCTTCTTCCCCTATCCTTGGTGTCTTCCCCCAGAAATTTCTAGCGGAAGACTATGAACCCCGGGGAAGAAGTTCTTCCCCTAGATTTTGCGGCACCGCGCTGACGCATTTCCCCAGCTCAGTGACTTCCTCACACCGCAGGCAGCAGGGATGACTCCGCGCACCTCACCGTAGATCGCGTGCGAGCTTGGGCCAGGTGTTGTGCAGGTCGTCCTCCCAGTAGCCCCACGAGTGGGTTCCGTTCGGGCGGAAGTTGACCTGGAACGGGATGTTCAACTGACGCAGACGCTGCGCCATCTGCCGCGTGCAGATGTCGATCGCAACCTCGATGCCGCCACCGAGCAAGGCCTGATTGGCGAGCGTGAACGGGTCGCCCTGGATCGACTTGTCGGAGAGTTGCTCATGTTGACCCGGGAGTCCGTTGCCGGTGGTCATGTACACCTTGGTGCCGCGTAGGCGCTCGGCATTCAGGTACGGGTCGTTGGCGCGCCAGCCGGGCCCGTTGAGCGGGCCCCACATGTTGACCATGTTGCCGCCGCCGCGGTCGGACACGACCATGCGGATGTACTGCTGCCCGACGGGGTCGCTGGTCCGGGCGCAGCCGCTGAACCCGGCCACCGAGCGGTAGAGCTTCGGCGCGGAGATGGCCAGGTTGAGCACCGAGGTGCCGGCCATCGAGATGCCGGCGAGTGCGTTGACCCGCGTGGTCGGGAACCGCTTGTCGATCAGCGGCGGCAGTTCCTTGGTCAGGAAGGTCGTCCACTTGTTGCGGCCGAGGACCGGGTCGTCGCGGAACCAGTCGGTGTAGTACGAGAAGGCGCCGCCGATGGGCGTCACCACATACACGTTCTTGTCGGCGAAGTAGCGCTTGTAGTTGGTGCGTGCGTCCCAGGTGGCCGAGTCCTCGCCGCCGCCGGCGCCGTTGAGCAGGTACAGCACCGGCCGCGGGCGGGAGCGATCACGCGGCATGAGGACGGTGACGGGGATCGATCGGCCCATCGACGCCGAGTACACGATCAGCGTCACCTGCTGCCGGTCGTCGTTGTAGGTGGCCGTGATGCGCGACGAGGGCGCCGCGTCCGCCTGAGCAAGGCCGATGGTGCCGGCACCGAAGGCGGCCATCGCCACGACGATCGACAGCAGTGCTGTCCATCGCAGCGTCAGCCGCGACCCGATCTCATTCCGCACCGTCATCTCACACGCACCGTCATCTCACAAACCTGGAACCACACGAGCTTCCGACCACCCGTACCCGGGCACTTCCCGCCAGTGTATGCACGCCGATCGGTCACAACGGGATCTGGGCGAGGATAGGGGTCGTGGGCTGCGGCGATCCGCCACCGGGTTCGATGGTGACCGCCAAGACCTTCGACGATCCGAGTTCGTTGACGACCACCGGGGCCTGCGGACCGGTTCCGGGAATCAGGCCGGCCGAGACCGGGTTCTCGGTCTTGCCGACGAGCCACAACTGGAAGGTCTGGTCGGACGCGATCGGGTTGGTGGTGTCACGCAGCAGGGTCACCGCGCGATTCTGCGACTTCGAGTACACCACCGAGATCCGGCCCCGATCGTCGGCCAGATCGGTGAACGACACCGTCGCGTCCGGCGCGCTCAGCACCTCGGAGATCTGCTGCTGGGCCTCCGTCGAAGCGACCGGCGGCGCCGGCTCCGGTGCAGTGGTGCGGCCGATGAGGACGCCCGCGCCCAGCGCCACCGCGACGACGACCGCTGCCGCCGCGAGCGCGGCCGCGATCCGGCCCCGGTTCGGCGACCGCAAGGGAGTGACGTTCTCAGGGAGCGAGGTGACCGGCTCCTCGGCGGGCGTCGCGTTGTCCGGGGCCGGGCCGGCGAAGACGCGGTCGAGAACCCGGGACCGCAGGTCCTCGGGTGCGGTGAGAGCGTAGGAGCTCGCCATTCCGGCGATGGCCTGCTGGGTTTCGGTGATCCGGCCGTCGTAGATGGCCCTCTGCACGCCAGGAAGTGCGTCGAGGTCCTGCTCCACCCGAGCCGTCTCGTCGCGCGTCAGCACATCCACGGCGTACAACTCGATGTGGTCGTCGAGCCAATCGGTGTCCGGGGAATCCGGTGCGTCGTTGTCACTCATCGGCTTCGCTCCGGAGGCAGTTCTTCAACCGTCGCAATCCGTCACGGATGCGTGACTTGATGGTCGGCAGCGGAGTCGAGGTCTCCTGGGCCACCTCGGGGTAGCTCAGGCCGTTGAAATACGACATCTCGATGCTGCGGCGTTGCAGGTCGGTGAGCTCGTCGAGGCAGGTCCGCAGTGAGGCGGCCTCATCCCGATCGACCACGATCTCCAGCGGAACCGCTTGCGGCGGAGCCACATTCGACGCGCCGTAGTCGGCGATCTTGCGATGCTGGAGTTCCTCGGACCGCACTCGGTCCACGGCCCGCCGATGCGCGATGGTCATCATCCAGGTGATCACCGAGCCGCGCGCGGGATGGTACTCGGGGGCCTTCTGCCAGTACTGCAGGTAGGCCTCCTGCACGATCTCCTCGGCGTAGTGCCGGTCCCGCACGATCCGGAACGCGAGGCCGTAGATGCGCGAACTCGTGCGGTCGTAGAGGGTGGCGAAGGCGGCGCGGTCGCCACCGGCCGCGCCCGACAGCAATGTCGCCAGGTCATCGGCATCCCTGTCCGACCGGGAACCCGAATGGGCTGATCCTCGGCTGGATGTCACGCCCCCACGGTAGCCAACCCGTGCGGGTTCTATCGACGGTTCCGGCGTCATGGCAGAAGTCCCCTCGATCAACGGTGCGCGGCTCGCCGGTAGAGGACCAGCGAGACGGGCACGCAGATCGCCAGGATCGCGAGACTGCAGCCGATCGAATAGCCGATCGCATGGTCGGCGACCCATCCGGTGGCGGGCGGGAAATCGGGTGGCGCGGTGTTGCCGAACAACTGCCGGCTCGCAGTGGCCACCGCGGTCACCGGATTCCACTCGGCGATGGTGCGCAGCGGTCCCGGCAGGCTCTGCGCCGAGATGAACGCGCTCGACAGGAACGTCACCGGGAACATCCACAGGAACCCGATACTCTGCGCGGCTTCGACGTTGGGTGCGACCAGACCGGTCACCGCGCCGACCCAGGCCATCGCCAGTGCGAACAACACGATCACGCCGAAGGCCGCAGCGGCATCGGCGGCACTGCCCTGTATCCGCCAGCCGATCGCCAGACCGCACACCACCATGACTCCGAGTCCGATGATGCCGAGCAGCATGTCCGACGACACCCGGGCCGCGATCACCCCCAGTCGCGACATCGGCAGTGACCGCAGGCGGTCGATGATGCCGTCGGAGGTGTCGGTGGCCAGCCCGACGGTGGTGAACGCCGCGTTGAACACCACGGTCTGCGTGAAGATCCCGGCCATCAGGAACTCTCGGTAGGTCCCACCGCCGAATGTCGCACCGAAGACGTAGGCGAACAGGAACACGAACATCAGCGGCTGGATGGTCGCACCGATGAGCAGAGTGGGAATTCGTTTGACGGTGAGAAGATTTCGTTCGACGAGGACGGCAGTGTCAGCGAACATGTGCCTGCTCCGTTTCTGTGGTGCGTGTCGAGGCCGACGACGGCGTGTCGTGATCGCGGCCCGTCAGCGCCAGGAAGACGTCGTCGAGGGTGGGTGAGGTCACGGTGGCATCGACAACGTCGACGTCGAGCGCTCCGAGGGCCTTGACCGCTTCGACCGCACTGCGCGAGCCGTCGGAGACCGGAACCGACCAACGCGTCTCGTCCACGTGCTCGGGCATACCCAAGCCGATCTCGGCCAGCGTCGTCGCGATGCGACCGGCCTTGCGCTCGTCCGATACCGCCTCGGAGATCTCCACCGTGAGAATCGACTCGACGGTGCTGGCCTTGAGTTGCTCGGCCGAACCCTGGGCGCGGATCGTGCCGTGGTCGATCACGGTGATCTCGTCGGCGAGTTCGTCGGCCTCCTCGAGATATTGGGTGGTCAACAGGACCGTGGTGCCCGAGGCCACCTGGTCGGCGATCACCTCCCAGATCTGTCGTCGGCCACGCGGATCCAGGCCGGTCGTCGGCTCGTCCAGGATCAGCAGTCGGGGGCGGTTGATCAGCGCGCCCGCCAGGTCGAGGCGCCGGCGCATGCCGCCCGAGTAGGTGCGCATGGGGCGGTCCGCGGCGTCGGTGAGATCGAGGTCGGAGATGAGTTCGCTTGCTCGAGAACGTGCCTCGGCGCGCGAGTGGCCATAGAGCTGAGCCACCATCCGAAGGTTCTCGAATCCGGTGAGGTTACCGTCGACCGCGGCGTACTGGCCGGAGACACCGATGATCTCGCGGGCGCGCTCCGGGTCGGCGAGGGCGTCGACGCCGTCGATCACCACCGACCCTTCGTCGGGTGTCATCAGCGTGGCGACCGCCCGCACGGTGGTGGTCTTACCCGCGCCGTTGGGGCCGAGCAGCGCGCACACGGTGCCCTTGGGAACGGTGAGGTCGAGTCCGTCGAGCGCATGGACGCGGGGGCCGCGGCCGAGGAAGCCCGAACGGAACGTCTTGCGCAGACCCCGGATACGCAGTGCGGCTGCCGGTTCAGTCATGCTGTGCCGTCCCATGTGTCTCCTCCTCGTTCTTTCCTGCGGCAGTCTGCCTCGCGGCGCCGGCCTGATCCATCGCGCGGATCAGGCTGGCGGGCCGCATGTCTCGCCAGTTCTCCTCGACGTAGGCGAGGCACTCGTCGTGACCCTCCGGTCCGAACACGGTGCGCCAGCCGTCCGGGACCGGGGCGAAATCGGGCCACAGCGAATGCTGGTTCTCGTCGTTGACAAGGACCCGGAAGACTCCGTCGGTGTTGTCGAACGGGTTGGTCATCGTTGTTCCTCCTGTTGTTCGGTGGGTGCCTGTTGGGCGTCTGCTCCGTCGATTGCGTGGATGTAGTCGACGACGTTCTCGGGCAGCAGCATTCGCGCATGCGTGCACGACGTCTTCACTTCGGTGACCTGGCCGGCGATGGCGGTGTGCCAGTCGTCCACCGCGCGCTGCCCCGCCGGCGGGTCGATGGTCGCCGAAACGAAGGTCGCGTCGCCGTCGTACGTGCGGGGCCGCCAGTCGGCGGCCAGCGGTGTTGCGTGCCGGAAGGCCCGATGCACCGCATCGAAGTCCTGCTCGCACATGGCGCCCAGAATGCCGCCGGCGGCCGCAACCGCCGTGCGCACCTCCTGCACGGTCGGCTCGACATCGACATCCGTTGTGGTGATGCCGAATTCCTTCATCAGCTCGGCCAGCGACGGCTCGGTGTGGAACTCGGGGCGGTCCGCGATGACGAACGAGTCGAGCAGGATCAGCTGTCCCACCTCGTCGCCCGACTCCTGCAGCTGCACCGCCATCTCCTGTGCGATCAGGCCGCCCAGCGACCAGCCGAGAAGGTGATACGGCCCGTCGGGGACGATCGCCCGGATCCGGCCGACGTAGTCGGCGGCGAGATCGCTGATCGTGTTCGCGGCCGGTTGACCCGACAGCATCGGATTCTGCAATCCGTACACCGCGCGATCGGCCGGCAGGTGTGGCAGCAGCGACGCGAAGCTCCAGGACAGACCGATCGCAGGATGGACGACGAACAGCGGAGCCGGACCGTCGGGTGCGCCGCGCCGCAACGGCAGCACCGGGGCCAGGGAATCGGCATGCGGTGCACCGTCCGGGTCGTCGGTCAGAGCGGCGGCCAACTCGGCGGGAGTGGGTGCGGTGAAGAGGATCTGGGCCGCGACATCGTATCCGGTCGCCTCGGTGAGCCGTGCCGTGACCGAGGTGGCCATCAACGAGTTGCCGCCGAGATCGAAGAACCCGTCGTCGGCCCCGACCGCGTCCTCGTCGATCCCGAGTACCTCGGCAAAGGCCTGGGCCACGGTGGTTTCCAGCCCCGGACGCGGCGTTCGGCGTTCGGCGATCACCGGCGCCGGGAGAGCGCTGCGGTCGAGCTTGCCGACCGGTGTCATCGGGATCTCATCGAGCACGGTGATCGTGGCCGGCACCATGTGCCGCGGCAGCGCGCGGGTCAGATGTCGACGCAACAGGTCGGGCTCCGGCGAAGTCTCCTGGGCCGCAGTCACATAACTGCGCAGGGTCGGTGCGCTGCCGCTGTCGTCGACGACGGTGACCGCGAAGTCGACCTCGCGATGAGCGGCGAGGGCATCGTCGATCTCGCCGAGCTCGATCCGGAAGCCACGCACCTGAACCTGCGTGTCGCTGCGTCCGACGTAGGCGATGCGCCCGTCGTCGGTCCACTGCACGAGATCGCCGGTCCGGTACATGCGGCGTCCCGCGTAGCGGGGGCCGGTGACCATGGGTGCCGGCACGAATCGCACCGACGTCAGGTCGGGGCGGCGATGATAGCCGCGGGTGACCTGCGCACCGATCAGGTACAGCTCGCCGGTGACGCCGGCCGGTACCGGATGCAGACGCTCGTCGAGCACCACGGCGGCGACCCCGTTGTTGGGCGTGCCGATCGTCAGTTCGCTACGCGCGGTGAGCGGTTGGCTGCCGGTGGTGATGATCGTGGTCTCGGTGGGGCCGTAGACGTTGACCATGGTGCGTCCCGGCGCCCAGCGTCGGACCAGTTCGGAGCCGAAGTCCTCGCCGCCGACCGCGAGCGCTCGCAGCGACGGCACCTCCTTCGGGTCCATGCTGGCCACGGCGGCCGGGGTGATGAACGCGTGCGTCACACCGTGCCGGTCGATGAAGTCTTCCAGTCCGCGACCACCGTAGACGTCGGTCGGTGCGATCACCAGCGTCGCCGAACCGCATGCGGCCAACAGGAACTCGAGAACCGAGGCGTCGAAACTGGGCGACGCGAAATGCAGGACCCGTGAGGTGGGTCCCGGCCCCAGCCGCTGCGCCAGCTCGTCGTGGACGGCCCGCAGCCCCGAATGCGGGACGAGCACTCCCTTCGGGATGCCGGTCGAACCCGACGTGTAGATCACATAGGCCAACTGATCGGGGTGAACCCGGCGCGACCGTTCGGCGTCGGTGATCGCGGCCGGCGACGAATGACCGATCCGGGTGCGAACCGCTCGGTCGTCGAGCCGCAGGGTGGGCAGATCGGTGTCGAGGCGCTGCGCACCCGAGGAGGTGGTGATCACCAGGCGCGCGCCGCTGTCGGCGAGCATGTGCGCCACGCGGTCGGACGGGTAGGTCGGGTCCACCGGGACGTAGGCGGCACCGGACTTCACGATCGCCCAGATGGCCACCAGCGCATCGATGGAACGCTCGACGGCCATCGCGACCACCGGTTCGGTGTGATCGGCGACCCCGCGACCGAGAAGTACCCGCGCCAACCGGTTGGACCGGGCGTCGAGCTCGGCGTAGGTGATCGACTCGGTGTCGGTGATGGCGGCGAAGCCATCGGGATTACGCCGAACCGCGTCGTCGAGCAGCGCCCCGAAGGTCTTCGGCATCCCCGGGTCGGGCCCCACCGCCGGGGTGAGGGCGGCGACCTCGAGCGGATCGGTGATGCGGACGTCGCCCACTGCGCGGCCCGGATCGCAGACCATCGCCCGCACCACCCGCAGCAGGCGAGTGATCAGCAGATCGGCGTCGTCGTGACGGTAGCGGTCGGTGTCGTAGGTGAGGGTGACCCGCGGCCGCTGCGCGTCGGCATGGACACCGGTGACGGTGAACTGGAGATCGAATTTCGCGGTCGGAGCGTCGATCTCGGACGCCGACAACCTCAGATCGTCATCCATCGAGAGATCGTCGCCGGTCATCCCGGAGGCGAAATCGTGCACCGACAGCGCAATCTGGAACAGCGGATGCCGGCCTTGCTCGCGTTCCGGATTGAGTGCTGCGACGACGTCGTCGAACGGTGTGGACCGACGGTCGAGCGCGGCCAGGTCGTCGTCGCGCGTGCGTGCGATCAACTCCGACACCGATTCACCCGGTGCGACGACGGTGCGCAACGCCAGGGTGTTGACGAACATGCCGATCACGCCGGAGTAGTCGCGCGCGGATCCCGCCGGGGCCTCCCGATTGGCCACCGGGGTGCCGATGACCACGTCGCGTCCCACGCCCAGTCGGTTGAGCAGGATTGCCAGGCCGGTGTGCAGCAGCGAGAACGGCGTGGTCGAGCGCGAACGGGCGAGCCGGAGCAGCCCGGCATGCAGTTCGGCGTCGATCGGGGCGCTGACCGACCCGGCGGTTCCGGGACCGTGAGGGCTCCTATCCCGCGAGGTGCGACGGCCCGCGATGGTGGTCTCGGCCGGCGCATCGGCCAGCGCGTTGGTCCAGAACGGCAGATCCTGTTGTGCGTCTGCATCGTCGGCCATCTCGAGCGCGTAGTCGCGGTAGTCGATGGCTGCCGCGTCCCAGCGCTGCGATCGACCGGCTCGCCGGCTGCGATACGCCTCGATCAGATCGCCGACCAGGGTTGGTAGCGACGCGCCGTCGGCCGCGATGTGATGCACGACGAGCACAAGCAAGTGTTCTTCGTCGTCGCCGCGGTCGGAAATGTCCCGCCACAGCGATGCCCGCAGGGAAGCATCCTCGGCAAGGTCGAAGGGGCGACCGGCGATTCGGGCCATCGCGGCACTCGGATCATAGGTTTCGCGCGGGGCGAGGTCGCCGATGACCGCGGCGGGATCGTCGAGAACCCGGGCCACCGGACCGCCGTCGCCCATCGGATACACCGTCCGCAGACTCGTGTGCCGCGCAACGAGATCGGTCAGTGCTGCCCGCAACGCCTCCCGGTCCAGTTCGCCACGCAGGCGCAGCGCGAACGGCATCACGTATTCGGTGGAATCCGGTGCGGCCGTGGCCACCGACCACAGGCGGCGCTGCATCGGTGCGAGGGGAACATCAACCGGCCGTTCGGTCGGCAGGTCTTGGGTTTCGGGCATGTCGGCCAGGTGGAGATCATCCGGGAACGACACCAGCGGGGCCAACTTCTCCGCGGTGGGATGGTCGAACAGATCGCGCACCCGGATACGCTCCCCGAGGTGATGACGGTTGATTCGGCTGACGACGGCGGTCGCCTGCAACGAGGTGCCGCCCACGTCGAAGAAGTCGTCGTCGGCGCCGACCTCTTCCGTGTTGCGACCCAGGACCTCCGCGAGGATCTCGACGAGCGCTGACTCGGTGCGCGAGGTGGGAGCGCGTCCCGCGGTGTCGGTGACGGCAGGACCCGGCTCCGGGAGAGCGCGTTGGTCGAGTTTTCCGTTACCGGTCAACGGAATCCGGTCCAGGATGACCACGGCGGCGGGCACCATGTGGCGCGGGAGCCGGCCGCGGACGGCGGATAGGATCGTGCGCTCGTCCGGCGCCGGACCGTCGGCATCGTGCGTCACGTACCCGACGAGCGTGGCGTCCGCGCCGCGGCCACGGACGACGGTGGTGGCGAAGTCGACGCCGTCGACCGCAGACAGGGCTGCCGACACCTCGTCGAGCTCGATCCGGAAACCGCGGACCTTGACCTGATTGTCGCTGCGGCCGTGATAGATCAGCGATCCGTCGAACGCGCGGTGCACGATGTCGCCGGTGCGGTACATGACGGCACCGGGTACCTCAGGATCGGCGACGAAACGGGTCGCGGTGAGGCCGCTGCGATTCAGATAGCCACGCGCAACACCCGGACCGGACAGGTACAGGTCGCCGGGCACGTGATCGGGCACGGGCCGCAGATGCCGGTCGAGAACGTGTACACCGCAGCCGTCGACCGGGGAGCCGATCGTGATCGCGTCTCCCGCCGCCAGCGGCTGCGACATGGTGGCGACGATGGTGGTCTCGGTGGGGCCGTAGCAGTTGATGTACCGGCGTCCGGGAGCCCAGCGCGCCAACAGCTCTGGGGTGGACGCCTCCCCGCCGACGCCGAGGGTGCGCAGGTCGGGCAGCGGATGTGCGCGTGCCGCGGCGAGCGCTGCGGGCGTGATGAAGGCGTGCGTCACCGCCTGTTCGGCGAGGAACTCGACGAGTTCGTCGCCACCGTAGATGGTCGACGGCGCGATCACCATCGTCGCCCCGGTGGAGAAGGCCAGCAAGAACTCGAGCATCGTGGCGTCGAAGGCCGGCGAGGCGAAGTGCAGGCTGCGGTCCCCGACACCGATGTCGTAGCGCTGTTGCTGCGCCACGGCGAAAGTGGCGAGTCCACGATGGGTGACGCTGACGCCCTTGGGCTTTCCGGTGGAACCAGACGTGTAGACGATGTAGGCCAGGCTGTCGGTGTGCCGGGCCGGCGGCCACCCGGTGGGCGGTGCGTCGGGTCCGGACTGGGAGAGCGATTCCGTCGAGAGCCACCAGATCCCGCGCGGCACCGTGTCGAAGCGATCGCTCGACGTGATGCCGAGAACGGCGCCGGAATCGGCGATCATGTGCTCAACGCGCTGCGCCGGGTACCGGGAGTCGATCGGCAGGACGGTCGCGCCGGCCTTGGCGATCGCCCACACGGCAACCACGAGATCCAGTGAGCGGTCGAGGGCGACGGCGATGACGTCGTCGGCGCCGATGTCCAGGGCGTGCAGTCGAAACGCCCACTCGTCGGACGCGGCGTCGAGGTCGGCGTAGGTCATCGTGGCCACGCCGTCATCGATTGCGACGGCGTCGGCGTGCTCGCGTGCCGTGCGTTCGAAGATGTCGGCGAGATGAACCGGCTCGGTCGGCGCCGGCACGGCGGAGGTTTCCCGATCGGTGAGGATCGGCAGACTGTCGATAGGTGCGTCGGGATCGTCCACGATCGCCCGGGCCAACCGGATGAAGGTATCCGCCAGCGCGGTGATCCGCTCATGGCCGAAGACATCGGTGGCGTAGGTGAATCGGGCGACATCGCCGCGCATACGCAGCTCGAGGTCGAATCGCGCCGCTCCGGTGTCGATCTCGTCCGTGGTGACTTCGAGCCCCGCCAGGCTCGGCCCCGACGCGGCGGGCGCCGGGTTGTCGGACACCGCGGCGTCGAGCGCCAGTGCGATCTGGAAGATCGGATGCGTCTGTGTCCGAGGCGGGTTGAGCATGGAGACGATCTCCTCGAAGGGCATGTCGGCCTGCGACAGCGCTTCGAGATCGGTGGAGCGGATGGTGTCGAGCAGCGCCGAGAAGCCGGCGTCACCGTCGACCTTGGTGCGCAAGACCACCGAGTTGACGAACATGCCGACGAGGTCGGCGAGCCGGGGATCGGCGCGCCCCGCCACCGGGGTGCCGATGACGACATCGGAATCCGCACCGGCGAGGTGCACGTCCGGGTCGCCGTGCAGCCGGTGGAGCAGGGCCGCGAACACGGCATGAACGGTCATGAACTCGGTGGCCTTGCCGCCGGCCAGCGACACCAGCTTGCGGCGCAGGTCGGCGTCGAAGTCGACCTCCACGACGCCCGCGGTGCGGATGGCCGCGGCGTTCGAGTCAGGCACCAGGGTTCCGGTGGCGTCGAGGCCGTCGAGCTCTCGACGCCACCACCCGGCGAGGTCGGCCATACGCGAGCCGTCGGCTGCCGGACCGAGATTCTCGGCCTGCCAACGCAAGTAGTCGCGATAACCGACTCGAAGTGCAGCCTGAGCCGGTGATCGACCGGCGCTCAGGTCCGCGTAGGCGCCGGCGATGTCTCGCCCGAGCGGCGCCATCGACCATCCGTCGGCGGCAATGTGGTGCACGACGATGGTCAGCTTGTGATGTGCCCGATCACCGTCGATGCGGTGGAGTCGGACGCGCAGCGGCACCTCCTGCGTGAGGTCGAACCGCGACCTGGCGAGGTGCTGCGCCTGTTCGTTCCAGTCGGCGTCGCTGACGTCGACGGGTGTGAGCGTGAGGTCGACGTCGTCGGCGGGCCGGACGTCCATGACGGGAAGTCCGTCGTGGTCGGGGAACACGGTGCGCAGCGGCTCGTGCCGATCGACCGCGTGGCGCAGTGCGCCGGCGAGCGCGTCGACGTCGAGGTCACCGCGCAGGTCGAGGGCGAACGCGATCGAGTATGCGGCGCTGGTGGTTTCGGTCCCATCTGATTCGACGTCGTCGGAACCGTCGAGCTGGTTGAGGAACCACAGCTGCCGCTGTGCCGGACCGACCGGCACGTCCGCATCGGGGTCATGGTGCAGCGTCGCGAGCGGCCGTGGGTCGGCCGGCCCGGTGAGCCGGGCGAGATCGGCAACCGTGGAGTGCTCGAACACCTCGCGCACCGTGACCCGGCGTCCGGCGAGTTGCTCGAGGGCGCCGACGATCTGGGTGGCGAGCAGCGAGTTGCCGCCGAGATCGAAGAAGTCGTGGTTGCGTCCGACGCTGCCGGGGTCGAGCTCCAGGCGCTCGGCGATCAGATCTGCGATCCGGCGCTCGGCCTCGGATTCGGGTGCCACATAGGCGATGTCGCCTTCCGGGCCGACGAGTGCGTCGGGCTCGGGCAGGGCGCGCAGATCGACCTTGCCGATCGGGGTCTTGGGGATCTCGTCGAGTTCGATGATCGCCGACGGGATCATGTGCCGGGGCAGACGCTGCGCGAGACGTCCGCGAATGTCCCCGACGGCGTCTGCGTCGGCGACGGTCGTCACGTAGGAGACGAGACGCGTTTGCGCACCGGAGCCGTGGGTGGTGGTGACGGCCGCGACCACCGCGTCGTCGTCGGCGAGTGCGGCGTCGATCTCACCCAGCTCGATCCGGTGTCCCCGGATCTTGGTCTGATGATCGGCGCGGCCACGGAACTCGAGCTCGTGGTCGGAGGTCCAGCGCACCAGATCGCCGGTGCGGTACATGCGCTCGCCCGGATGTCCGTACGGGTTGGCGATGAATCGCTTGGACGTCAGAGGGCGCACACCGTGGTAGCCGCGGGCGAGATGGTCGCCGGCGATGTAGAGCTCGCCCACCGCGCCCGGCATGACGGGACGCAGGCGCTCGTCGAGCACCATCGCGGCGATACCGCGGATCGGACGCCCGATGGTCAGTGTCGAATAGTCGGGGCGGATCGCCGACGACACGGTGGCGACCACGGTGGTCTCGGTGGGGCCGTAGGCGTTGAACAGTGCCGGACCGGCCGACCATTGGCGCACCACAGCCGGATTCGGGTGCTCGCCGCCGATCACGAGCGCCTGCAGGTCGGGTACCTGCTCGGGCGACATCGTGGTCAGCACGGACGGGGTGAGGAAGGCGTGCGTGACGCGGCGATCGCGCATCAGGTCGGCGAGTTCGGATCCGCCGACCACGCCGGGCGGCACGATGTGCATTGTCGCCGCCGCGGAGACCGCCATCAGCACCTCGAGCACCGAGGCGTCGAAGCTGGGGGAGGCCATGTGCATCGTGTGGCTGTCGGGTGTGATGCCGAAATCGGTCACCTGCTGCGCCGCGAAGTCGGCGAGACCACGGTGTCCGACGACCACTCCCTTGGGTGTTCCGGTGGTTCCGGACGTATAGATCAGGTAGGCCGGATGGTCGACGTCTCGCGGGAGCGACAGTTCGGCATCACCAATGGGCCCGGCGGATTTCGCGTCGCGCGCGGTCTGCACCTCGGCGTCGTCGAGACGCAGCGTGTGGATGGCTGCGCCAGGATCGGAGCCGGAGTCGGTGACGAGGAGCCGTGCCCCCGAGTCGGTCAGCATGTGGGTGATGCGCGCGGTCGGGTAGTTCGGATCGATCGGCACCCATGCCGCGCCGGTGCGGGCGATCGCCCACAGCGTGGTGATCCAGTCGATGCCACGCGGAAGGGACACCGCGACATAGGTTTCCGGGCGCGCGCCGTTGGCGATTAGCAGCCGCGCGAGCCGGTTGGCCGCCGCGTCGAGCTCGCGATAAGTCAGCGTGGTGGTGGCGTCACTGATGGCGACGCGATGCGGTTGCGAATCGACCGCGGACGTGAGCAGCCGCGACAGGTGTTCCACCGGGCGGCGTCCGGCGCCCACGGCGGGCACCAGGTCGAGCCGCTCGTGCAGATCGAGCATCGGGATGTCGCCGATCGTCACCTGCGGGTCGGCGGTGACCGCGTCGACGGTCCTGGTCAGCCGGGAGGCGATGCCGCGCACCGTATCGTTCTCGAACAGGGCAGTGGCATAACCGATCTCGACGGAAACGCCGCTCAGCTCACCGGAGTTCGAGATGTTCTCGGTGAAGGTGAACTGGAGATCGAACTTCGTGTGCCCGGTGTCGATCCGGGCTGCGGTCGCCGTGAGGCCGGCGAAGTCGAGCGCGATCGCCGAGTTGTCGTCGAGTGCGACCGACACCTGGAAGAACGGGTGCAGGTTGGCCGATCGTTCGGGGTTGAGTCGCTCGACGATTCGGTCGAACGGCACGTCGGAGTTCTCGAAGGCACTCAGGTCGGTGTCGCGCACGTCGGCCAGCAGGTCGGTGAAGCAGGCATCCTTGTCCACTGCGGTGCGCAGGGCGAGGGTGTTCACGAACATGCCGACCATGCCGTCGACATCGGCGTCGCCACGACCGGACACCGGCGTGCCGACCACGATGTCAGAGGTCTGGGACATGGTGCGCAGCAACGAGGCGACAGCAGCGTGCAGCACCATGAACACCGTGACGTCATGCGCCTCCGCGATGGCTCGCACCGCGCGATGGGTCTGCGGCGAGAGCATCGCGTGGACGGTGTCGCCCGCCGGGTTCGCGTCGATCGTGCGCGATTGATCCAGCGGCAGTTCGGTTTCGGCAGGGGCGTCGTCGAGAGCTTTCGTCCAGAAGCTGAGTTCGTCATCGACGTCGATGCTTCGGGACGCACTGATCTGCGAGTAGGTGGTGGGCAGCGGCGCCCAGTCGGGCTCGTTCCCGTCGCGGCGGGCGCGGTACGCGGTCGCCAGGTCGACCGCCAGCGGGCCGAGCGACCAGCCGTCGGCGGCGATGTGGTGGATCACGATGGTGAGCCGATGATCGTCGGTGCCGGAGCGGACGAGGCGTGCTCGGATCGGCAGATCGGCGGACAAGTCGAAGGGTACGGATGCGAAGTCGCGCTCGCTGGCCAGGTCCGACGACGCGTCGTCGACGGGCAGGTCGAAGCGGACCGAGTCCGCATCGAGCGGCGCGATGTACGGTGTGCCGTCGCGCTCGTCGACCAGGCTGTGCAGCGGTTCGTGCCGGGTGACGACATCGGTGATCGCCCGCTGCAGCGCGTCGGTGTCGAGCTCGCCGACGAGCCGTACGGTGAACGGGATGTTGTATGCGGCAGCCGAATCGGGATCGAGGCGCGCCGCCAGCCACAGGCGTTGCTGTGCCGTGGACAGGGGGACCGGTCCGGTGGCCGTGTCCCGTGGTTCGGTGGTATCGGTTGTGAGCTCGACCCCCTGCTCCTCCAGGTGCGCTGCGAGGGAGGCGAGGTCGGTCGTGTCGAAGACCGCGCGCAGGCCGACCTTCGTTCCGGTCGCCCGGGACAAGCGGGCGGCCACCCGGGTCGCCGACAGCGAGTTGCCGCCGATTCCGAAGAAGTTGGCGGACATCGAGATCGGCGAGATCCCGAGTACGGCGGACACGGTGTCGGCGACGAGGCGTTGGAGCGGGCCGTCGGGCTCGACATGGCTCCCGGCGTCCGGCTGCGATGGCGCCGGCAGTGCGCGTCGGTCCAGTTTGCCGTTGCTGGTGGTCGGCAGCGCGTCGAGCACCATCACGACGGTGGGCACCATGTGATCGGGCAGAGCGTCGGCCAGTTCTGCCCGCAGGTCACGATCGTCGAGACCGCTGCCCGCGACGTAACCGACCACCGTTGCCGCATCCGCGACCATGTCGTCGCGCAGCAGCACGCCGGCGGCCCGGACACCGTCGAGCCGGCTCAGTGCGGCCTCGATCTCGCCGAGTTCGACGCGCTGACCGCGGATCTTGACCTGAGAGTCGGTGCGGCCCAAGTACTCCAGCTCGCCGTCGGCGCGTCGGCGCACGAGGTCGCCGGTGCGGTAGAGGCGGTCGCCCGAGCCGCTCGGGTCCGCGATGAAGCGGGTGGCGGTCAGCTCGCCACGCGACCGGTAGCCACGCGCGAGTTGCATTCCGCCCAGGTACAGCTCGCCGATGGCGCCCGGAGGTTGCGGAACCAGGCGGTGATCGAGGACATGCACGCTGGTGTTCCACACCGGGCGTCCGATGGGCACAACGTCCGCGTCGGGTGAGCAATGGTCGTGATACGTGACGTCGATGGCGGCTTCGGTGGGGCCGTACAGATTGTGGACAGGTGCGGGTGTCAGTCGTGCGGTCGCCCCAACCGTCGCCGGTGTCAGTGCCTCGCCACTGGTGAAGATCTGGCGGAGCGACGCGAGCTGTGCCGCGGTGTCGGGATCGGCGTCCTCGCCGGCGCCGGGATCGAAGGTGGCGGCAAACGCGGCCAGCATGGAGGGCACGAAGTGCGTTGTGGTGACACCGAACTGGCCGATGGTGTCACGTAGATACCACGGATCGCGGTGACCGTCGGGAGTCGGCACGACGAGTGTGGCGCCGGTGGTGAACGGCCAGAAGAACTCCCAGACCGACACGTCGAAGGTCGCCGGGGTCTTCTGCAGGACTCGATCGGCGGTGGTGAGCGGGTAGCGCGACTGCATCCAGCGCAGCCGGTTGACGATGGCGCGGTGGGTGATCACCACCCCCTTGGGCTTACCCGTGGAGCCCGAGGTGAACAGCACATACGCCGCGTGGTCGGGGTGCGGGGCGCGCGGAGTGACGGTGCCGGTCTCGGCGACGAGTTCATCCAGAGCGACGGTGTCAATCTGATCGACTCCGTCGGTGTCAATTTGATCGACTCCGTCGAGGTCGGGCAGTTCGTCGTCGGAGATCACGAGCGCCGGCGTCGCCGTGGTCAAGATGTGGCCGAGTCGTTCGGCGGGTTCGGCGGGGTCGATCGGCAGGAATGCCGCACCGGCACGTACCACCGCGTGCAGCGCGATGACCTGCTCGGCGCTGCGCGCAAGGCGCACCCCGACAACGCTTTCCGGTCCGACGCCGCGCTCGGCGAGGGCTGCTGCAGCGGCGTCGGCGCGGTCGGCGAGCTCGGCATGGGTGAGTGTGTGACCGCTCACCGCGTCGACGATGGCCGTCGCATCGGGGTGCAGGCGGGCGGCCTCGTCGAGCAGATCGACGAGCGAGCGCTCGCCGGTGACAACAGTCGGGCCATTCGTGTGCTCGGACAGGTCGTCGGTCTCGGCGGGCGTGAGCAGCCCCAACTCCACGACGTGGCGTTCGGGGTCGGCGAGGACAAAGCGCGTCAGGAAATCGATGATGCGCGTGTGGTGGGCCTCGATCTCCCACGGGGCGTAGACATTCGGGTTGGCTTCCAGGTCGAGCCGCATGCCGCCGGTGAAGCCGTCGTAGACATTGATCGAGGCGTCTTCGACGGGTCCGGTCGAGAGGACGTTCAGTTCGCCACGCAGGGAACCGAAGTCGATGTGTTCGAAGAACAGCATGACGTTGACCATCGGGCCGAAGAATCCTCGACGACCGCCCGGACTCGCGAGGACCTCCGCGGTGATGTCCTCGTGGCGGTACTTCTGGTGGCGCACAGCCTGTTTGATCTCGGCGTTGGTGTCACGCAGTACCTGTGCAACGGTCGCGGTCTCCTCGTCGATCGCAACCCGCACGGGAACGACATTCGAGGTGAGGCCCGCCGATGTGCGCAGGATGTCGCGGTCACGGGCGGCGACCGGAAGGCTGAGCATCGACTCGGAGCGGTCGTTGAGCCGGGCGAGGTAGGTGGCCACGGCGGCCGTGATCACCGATGCAGGCCGCACGCGGTGCTCCTTGGCCAGGGACCGGATGCGTTGCACCAGGTCGTCGTCGAGGTCGGCCGAACGCACCGTCGCGATCGGCGCGGCCGCCTCCGACCGTCCCGACAGCGACGTGGTTTCCGGGGTCGGGACCAGATGATCGGTCCAGTAGTCACGATCGCGGGTGAACTTTTCCGACGACCGGTAGTCGTGGTCGAGGTCGGCGATCTCGGCCATGGTCGCGGTGTCGGCGTCGGACGCGTCGTGGCCGGCGGAGATCGCTGTGTAGTGTGCGGCGACCCGCACCATCATGTACATCGCGGCGTATCCGTCGAAGGCGAGGTGGTGGCCCCAGCAGTACCAGATGACGTGCCGCGGGCCGACTCGCAGGAGGTAGGTCTCGAGCAGCGGGTCGGTGAACAGGTCGGTCGACTTCGAGCGGTGCTCGTCCATCCAGGCGAGGGCGGCGGCGCGCGGGTCGGCGGCGTCGGAGAAGTCGCGAGTGCCCAGCGCGATCGGTCGATCGTGGTCGACGAGTACGCGGGGTTCGTCGTCACCGTCGAGGTCGTCGACGAGCCGGAGCAGACCTGATTGGGTTTCGGTGCTCGTCGCGGCCACCGCGGCCCGCATGATCTCGGCGTCGACATCGTCGCGGAATTCGGCGTAGGCCACCACGGACATCGGCACGTCGGGGTCGATCTGCTGGGCGTAATAGATGCCGCGCTGAGCTGCGGTCATCGGGATCGACTGGTCGGCGATGATGGGCTGGATCGTGCTTTCTGCGGTCACCGGTGTGCCTCCCTGCCTCGCGAGCAATGCCGGTTGGGCGGTTGTCTCCACCCGGATGGCTTATGTGAGTGCTTCGCGCGAGGGGTGGCCGCAGATGGGTGCTGTTTTGATCGGATGACCCAACTGGCGAGTAGGCCGCCGACCGGATTTGGCTCCGACCTGCGGGTTCGCCTACACTTGTGGGGTTGCCTGCGGCATGAACGTGCCGCGAATCGGCGCACGAACCCACTGGGGAGGTCCGTTTCGGCGGAAAGGCCCAGGCAGGCGTGTGTCCGGTGGTGACAGACCGTGTGCGTCGGGTCGGAAATCCGGCGGACAGAAATACCAGGTCAAGGAGACCAACGAGTGATTCAGCAGGAATCTCGCCTGCGGGTCGCCGACAACACCGGAGCCAAGGAAATCTTGTGCATCCGCGTGCTCGGCGGTTCCTCGCGGCGCTACGCCGGCATTGGTGACGTGATCGTCGCCACTGTCAAGGACGCCATCCCGGGCGGCAACGTCAAGAAGGGCGAGGTCGTCAAGGCAGTCATCGTGCGCACCACCAAGGAGCGCCGTCGTCAGGACGGAAGCTACATCCGTTTCGACGAGAACGCCGCCGTCATCCTCAAGGGTGAGAGCGACCCCCGCGGTACCCGCATCTTCGGCCCGGTCGGCCGCGAGCTGCGTGAGAAGAAGTTCATGAAGATCGTGTCGCTGGCACCGGAGGTGATCTGACATGAAGGTGCACAAGGGTGACACCGTGATCGTCATCTCGGGCAAGGACAAGGGCGCCAAGGGCAAGGTCATCCAGGCCTTCCCGAAGGAGCAGCGTGTTCTCGTCGAGGGCGTCAACCGAATCAAGAAGCACACCGCCGCGTCGGCGAACGAGCGCGGTGCCTCCTCCGGCGGCATCGTGACCCAGGAAGCCTCGATCCACGTCTCGAACGTGATGGTCGTGGACTCCGACGGCAACCCGACTCGCGTCGGCTACCGCGTCGACGAAGAGTCCGGCAAGAAGGTCCGGATCTCGCGCAAGAGCGGGAAGGACATCTGACATGACTTCAACCGAAACCAAGATTCAGCCGCGCCTGAAGACTCGCTACCGCGAGGAGATCAAGGACGCGCTCAACAAAGAGTTCGACTACGCCAACGTGATGCAGATCCCGGGCGTCGTGAAGGTCGTCGTGAACATGGGTGTCGGTGACGCCGCCCGCGACGCCAAGCTCATCAACGGCGCTGTCGAGGATCTCGCGAAGATCACCGGTCAGCGTCCGGAGATCCGCCGGGCCCGCAAGTCCATCGCGCAGTTCAAGCTGCGTGAGGGTATGCCGATCGGTGCCCGCGCCACGCTGCGCGGCGACCGTATGTGGGAGTTCCTGGACCGCCTCGTGTCCATCGCCCTCCCGCGTATCCGCGACTTCCGCGGTCTGTCCGACCGCCAGTTCGACGGCAATGGCAATTACACGTTCGGCCTGAACGAGCAGTCGATGTTCCACGAGATCAACATCGACAACATCGACCGGCCGCGCGGTATGGACATCACCGTCGTCACGTCGGCCACCACGGACGAGGAAGGCCGCGCGCTGCTTCGCGCCCTGGGCTTCCCGTTCAAGGACAACAACGTTAAGGACAACTGACATGGCAAAGAAGGCTCTGGTCAACAAGGCCAACAAGAAGCCCAAGTTCGCCGTGCGGGCCTACACCCGGTGCAACAAGTGCGGTCGTCCGCACTCGGTGTTCCGCAAGTTCGGCCTGTGCCGTGTGTGCCTGCGCGAAATGGCGCACGCCGGTGAGCTTCCGGGCGTGCAGAAGTCCAGCTGGTGACTTCGCGCTAACCAGATGTCGCGTTCAGCCCCACCTCCCACCTCGGGCGGTGGGGCTGAACGCTTTTCACCCGCGGCGTGGCTGGGTTCGCTATGGAGTTCTCAAAGGGCGTGCGCGGTCCCGACGGGTCGGGTGCGCGAAAGGTGCTGCGCGGTGAAGTCGGTGAAATGCCTTCCCCGGCAGGGGGTCAGGCGGCGATGCGGTCGTCGAGGGTCATGGTGCGTCGGTTGTAGGCGGGCAGTGGGGTTCGTCGGGGGTCGATAGTGGCGGGTGGTACGAGCCAGGGGTGGCGGTCGGCGCCCATGATGATGGCCCAGTCGCTGGCATGGATGTAGGCGTGGCAGGACGGGCAGAGTAGGCATCCGTTGTCGAGGTCGGTGGGTCCGTCGTGGCTCCAGAACGTGATGTGGTGGACGTGGGTGCGCCCGGCGGGGGCGCCGGATTTGATGCAGCAGTGGTCGCGGATGATGATGGCTCGCCGTAGGTGTGCGGGGAACAGTCGTTTGCTGGTGCCCATCTGGAGGGGGACGGTTTCTCCGTCGATGACGACGTCGGTGACGGTGGAGTCGCACGTGAGCAGTGATGCGGTGGTGGGGCTGATGGGGCCCAGACATTG